>NZ_JARWNW010000266.1 GCF_029868325.1 Nocardia carnea | reverse complement strand
GGGTGGTCTGGCCCGCCCCCCGCCGGGCCGCGTCCCCCCGCGCCGCGAGGGCCCCCCCCCGGCGCCGCTCCCGGGCCGGGGGGGCTCCCACCCCCCCGCCCCCGGCGTGTCGGGCCCCCGCGACCCGGGCCTCCTTCCCCTGTCGGGGGGGCCGCGGTGTTTCGGTGGGGGTTACGACTCGCCGACGGCGATGGCCGTCTCCGGACATGCCTGCGCCGCAGCCTCCGCCTCTGCGGTCAATTCGCCGGGGACTTCCCAGGTTTGCCCGCGTTCGACGACGAAACCTTCGTCGTCATCGGTCAGCAGCCGCTCCGCCACCGCATAACACCGGCCGTGCCCCATACACCGGCCCGCTTCGATCGAAATGAACATCGACATCCTCACTCTTCTTCCGGATCTGTCCTGCGCCCATCCGGCCGGGCCGGAAGCAGTCGCGGCTTCGAAATACCAGGCGGGCAACAACACCCGCGCAACGCACCCGCGGCATGCGGTGCCGGACTCAGACCGTCTCTTCGGTAACGGATTTGGGAGCCCGGATGAGCGCCACGAGGAGCAGGCCGACCACCGAGACCCCGGCCCCGATCAGCCAGCCGAGCTGGAAGCTGTGCTCGGCCGGGACCTCGGTCTGGCCGATCCTGATCACCTCGGCGGTGAGCACACCGCTGATCGCCGCACTGCCGATGGCACCGCCGAGCGGCGCGCTGATCTGGCCGATACTCGCCGCCGTGGCGACCTCGTCGGCGCGCAGGGCCGTGATGAAGGTCAGGTAGGCGCTGGCCGACGCCAGCCCGTAGGAGAGCCCGACGATGACCGGCCACACCCACAGCTGCCATGCCGAATCATGGGCGAACGCCAGCAACAGCATCCCGATCGTGCACCCGGTGAACGCCAGCAGGCACATCACCCGTGCCGGGACGAACCGGCTCAACCGCCCGGCCGAGGCGCTGCCCACCACGATGCCGATGCAGAACATCAGCATCAGCAGGCCACTGGTCAGTGCGCTGTAACCGAAACCGAAACCGGCCGATGCCGGGGTTTCGGTGAATTTCGGCAGGGTGAAATTCATGATCCAGGCGAGCATTCCGGCCAGGAAGAACACCAGCCAGCCGCGCAGGAAGTTCATATTCCGCAGTGCGCGGGTGTTCACCAGCGGCGCCGGCACCCGCGATTCGACAACCCACCAGATCGCCACCGCCACAATGCCGCACAGCAGCGGTACCAGGACCGAAGGCGATGTCCAGCCCCACTGCGAGCCCATGCTGAGCGGTACCAGGACCAGCGCGAGTGCGGCGGTCAGCAACAGCCCGCCGAACCAGTCGACCCGCCCGCGGCCCGGCCCGTCCTGGCGCGGAATGGTGGCGAGCGCGCCGGCGATCCCGATGGCCCCGAGCACGGCCAGCACCCAGAACACCAACCGCCAGTCGACCTGGACGGTATCGGTCAGCAGTCCGCCGACGGCGAACGAGAGCCCAGCCGCGACACCTTCCGCGGCCGCGATCCAGGACAGGACGACGCTCAGTGTCCGGCCGGACAGGTTGGTGCGGGCGATCGCCAGCGCGAGCGCGATCGCGCCGAGGGTGAACCCGCCGATGAACCTGCCGACCAGCAGCACGGTCATATTCGGTGCCACGGCGCCGAGAACACTGCCGGCAGTCAGCAGGCTCATCGTCACCACTGTCGTCCGCCGCTGCCCGAACAGGGACGCGACCGGCGGGAGCAGAGCGGTACCGATCGCCCCGCTGAGCGAACCGATGATGACGACCCAGTTGAGCAGGCCGCCGGTCGCCCCGAATTCCGCCCCGATCGGGCTGAGCAACTTGAGCGGGATGGTCGTGACGAGAGTCGCCAGAATGACGCAGTAACCGATCATCACGACCAGGCCGCGTGGCATCACGGCGGGCATTTCGCTGTTGTGCGAATCTTCGACGGTAGTGGTCATCACGCCGCCTCTCCGGTGCGTTCCTGGGCCGACGGGCGATACCCGAGCGTGACGAGTCGCGGCAGGACCTCGGTTTCGAACAGGCGCAGACTGCGCCATCCCGCGTCCAGCGGCAGCCCGCCCATCAACGGCTGGAACACCAATTCCGCGTCCGGGCCCAGCTTTTCGCAGAGCGCTACGCATTCGTCGGGCGTGACGACGCGGATATTCGGGTCCGTCTGCAGATCGGCCAAGCCCGCGGCGGGACGGTAGGCCGTGGTGCCCACGCCGCGCTCCCGCGCCCAGTTCGCGTTGGCGTTCGTCGTGTAGAGCACATGTGGTGCGACGATTTCCCAATCGCGGGCCGGATCGTCGGAGACGAACAGGAACAGCGGACCGCTCACCGGTCCGCGCGGGGGCACCGGTTTACCGAGACGCCTGCGCTCGGTGGCATAGATGTCGTACAGCCGGTCCTTTTCGGCGCCGGCCGGGCGGTACCCGTCGCCGATCCGGGCCGCGCGGAGCGCCGAGGCTTCGGCCGAACCACCGATGTAGAGTTCCGGTCCCCCGGGACGCGCGGGCCGGGGCCGGACCTGTACCCGTTCGCCACGGAAGTCGAATTCCGCACCGGTCCACGCCCGGCGCAGCACCTCGACGGTTTCCTCGAGGATCTGCACGCGCCGGCGGCGGTCGACACCGAACATCCGGTATTCGCCGTCGCGGTAGCCGAGGCCGAGCGTCACCTCGAGCCGCCCGCCGCCGACCAGGTCCAGCCCGGCGAGGTCTTCGGCCAGCCGCAGCGGGTGATGCAGCACCGCGACGAGCGCCGACAGGTGTACCCGCAGTCGGCGGGTCCGGCCGAGTATCGCCGAGCCCAGAATCATCGGCGCGGCACAGTAGCCGTCGTCGGCGCCGTGGTGTTCGGCGAGGTACACCGTCTCGAATCCGAGGTCGTCCGCCCAGGCGGCATGCTCGAGCGCCGCGGTGTACTGCTCGGGACTGCCCACCCCGATATCGGGCGACCGCATGTCATAGCGTAGGGCCAGCTTCACGTCGCACTCCGTTCGATTGAAGGGCGGCAAAGGTTTTCGCGATCACCGCCCCGGGGCCGGTGATGAACCGGCCTGCACTCTTCCTCGCCCCCTCGGGTCCGCCCAGACTCGGCAGATTCAGGAGAACCATAGCAACCATGCGTATGGTTATGAAGGAAATCGGCAAATCCCGGTCGACCCACCGGACAGTGAGCAATAGACGCTTCCGACCGCGCCATACCGACGGCTTCGGCAAATCAGCGAACCCGGGTACCGCCCGGCCACCCGTTCGCCAGATCAGTACTCACCTCGACGACCACACCCTTCTCCGCGAAGCACGGCCGGTCACCGCCGGTATCCACAACATCGTCATAGCTACCCCAGCCGAGGACCGAACGCCCGGTCCCGCTCCCGGTGAAGAAGAACTGGGATTGCACACGCACCCGGGAATCGCCGAGCCAGGCGGTGCGCACATTGGCAATGAAATGGCGTTTCACCGAGGGGTCGGCGGCGAATGCCGATTCGAAGAAATTGCGGATCTCCGCAGCTCCACGGACGGTCCGCGACGGCGTGGTCAGCACAGCGTCGGACGCGAACAGCGCCGTCACGGTTTCCGGGTCCGGATCGTCGAGGGTTCGCACATAGGCATGCACGTGGTCGCGGGCGCTCTCGATCGCCTGCAGTCTGCGCACATGTTCGCGCAGTTCGGCAAGTTCACCGTCACTCATGACCGCCTCCTCGTGATCACCCGGTCGCACTGGCTCGCCACGAACCTTCAGCGCTAATCCCTGCACATGAATAGCATTGAATGTAGGGTGTGGGAACAACAAGCACAACAGCCACATCAGGGGAGAACAGATGGCCGCTACCGAACGACCGAAGAAGACGGCGCTGCTCGTGGCACAGCGCATCGTCGATGACATCAACCGCCGGGGCAACCAGGTCGGGGATCGTCTCCCGCCGGAGAAAGCCATGCTGGAGGCCTACGACGTCGGCCGCGGGACCCTGCGCGAATCACTGCGATTCCTCGAACTCCAGGGCGTCATCACCCTCAAACCCGGTCCCAGCGGCGGCCCTATTCTGCAGCAGCCCGACAGCTCCGCACTGGCCACCTCGCTGAGCTTGCTGCTGCAGTTCCAGCGGGCCCCGTTCCAGACGGTGATCGAGACCCGCGCCGCACTCGAACCCCATATGGCCCGGCTCGCCGCCGAGCGCATGGACGAGACGGATATCGCGACGCTGTTCGAGATCATCGAGCTCGAGCAGGAGAACCTGAACGACCACACGGGATTCCTCAGCCAGACCCGGCGCTTCCACACCACCGTGGCCCAGGGATCCGGGAACCTCGTCTTCGCCTCGCTGTTCATCGCGCTGTTCGACATTCTCGACGGCGCCGCGGTCGGCGTCGAATATCCGGCCCGGCAGCGGAAACTGACCGTCGAGATCCACACGTCCATCGCCACCGCGATCTCCGAACGCGATCCCGGCCGCGCCGAGGAACTGATGACCACACATATGCACGCGCTGGCCGGCTACACCAAGAAGAACTACGCCGAGGCGCTGGCGGCAACCGTGACCTGGAAGATGTGAGATGACAACAGCAAGCACCCGCCCGGTACCCTTCCCCGACGATGTCACCGAGGGCTTCTGGGACAGCCTCCGCGCACAGACGCTCAGCATTCAGCGGTGCGTCCGGTGTTCGCGGTTCAACCACGCCCCGAGCCTGACGTGTCCGGCGTGCGGTAGCGAGGATCTCCGCTACGAGCCGGTCTCCGGCCGCGGAACAGTGCACAGCTACACCGTTCTGGAAGATCCCCCCGGCCCCGGTTTCGCGACATTGGTGCCGCTGGTGGTGGTCGTCGTGGAACTGGTGGAACAGCCCGGGCTGCTCATGGTGGCCAACCTGCTCGGGACCGAACCGGCCGCGGTGCGGATCGGTGCCGAGGTCGAGGTGACGTTCGAAGAGATCTCCGAGGACTGCGTGCTACCGCAGTTCCGGCCGGCGGGAGCGTGAGGGATATGTGGGAACTGCGGGACAAGGTCGCCGTCGCGGGTGTCGGGTACAGCGAGCTCGGGCGGCGGTTGCCGCGCACTCTGGCGGCACTCACGGTGGAGGCGTGTGATCGCGCGCTGGCCGACGCCGGCGTCGAGCGTTCGGCGGTGGACGGTATCGCGACCTCGCCCTCCATGCCGCGCTACGGCGGAACGAAAGGTACCGGCGAAGGTATCGACGTCGTCACGCCGTATCACCTGCCGCAACTGCTGGGGATCAGACCGCAGATCACCTGGACCGGATCCACCAACGGCATGGTGACGCAGAGCCTGATGGATGCGGCCATGGCGATCCACTCCGGAGTGTGCACGCATGCGCTGGTCTACCGGTCGCTGCACGTGCCCAAGGGTAAGTACGTCAACTACGACAGCACGATCGCCGCCGGGCCGGATCAGTTCCAGGCGCCGTTCGGCTTCAGCAACCCGCCGGCCTGGGCGGCAACCGTACTGCGCCGATACCTCGACCTGAACGGATACTCCCGGGCGGATCTGGCGCCGTTCCTGGTCGCCAACCGGGAGAACGCGCAGAAGAACCCCCATGCGTACTGGCGGGGTTCCACCCTGTCGGCCGCGGATTATCTGAATGCCCGGATGATCGCCGATCCGATGTCCATCCTGGACTGCGATATTCCCGTCGACGGCGCGGTCGCTGTCCTGCTCACCTCGACGGAACGGGCGCGGGACCTACGGCAGCCGCCGGCTCTGCTCACCGGATTCGCCGCCGGCACCCACACCGCGCCGACGGGGGCGGTGATGACCCTCGAAGATCTCGTCGAGGGCGCCGAGCAGATCGCGCGGACGCTGTGGCGCACCAGCGGCCTCGGACCATCCGATATCGACAATGCCCAGTTGTACGACGGTTTCAGCGTTTTCGTCTACACCTGGCTCGAGGGGATGGGCTTCGTCGGCCGCGGCGAGGCTGTGCCGTTCGCGCGGGACGGGCATACGACCGTGACCGGGAAACTCCCGGTCAATACCGGCGGTGGCGCGCTCGGCGAAGGCCGTCTGCACGGGATGACGCACCTCGCCGAGGCGGTGCTGCAGGTGACCGGGCGGGGCGGGGAACGCCAAGTGCCGGAGGCGTCGCGGGCGCTGGTCACGGTCTCGAACGGACTGGCCAAGTCGACCGCGTTCGTTTTCAGCCGGGACCGCTGAACTTCCCTCAGGGCCCGGCGAACTTCCCCTTCGCGAAACTCGCCG
This sequence comes from Nocardia carnea, assembly GCF_029868325.1. Classification (GTDB taxonomy): domain Bacteria; phylum Actinomycetota; class Actinomycetes; order Mycobacteriales; family Mycobacteriaceae; genus Nocardia; species Nocardia carnea_C. The sequence goes on along the minus strand of NZ_JARWNW010000266.1, from coordinate 64,246 downwards.
GGCCCGGGGCGTGGGTGTATCCGGCGTCCGCGAACAGCTCCGTACCGGTGACGAATGCGGAGTCCGCGCCGGCCAGGAACGACACCGCCCCGGCCACATCCCCGGGCACACCCGGGCGGCCGACGAGCGGACTGGGCGCCATCGCCTGCGTGGCGGCGGCGAGATCGGCCGGATCATCAGCGAGGACGGCGGCGGTCATCGGGGAGACGATCGCGCCCGGCACAACGGAATTGACCCGGATCCCGTAGTCGCGCACCTCGGCGGCGACCGCTCGCACCAGCCCGGCGACACCGGCCTTGGTCGCGCTGTAGACATGCGGGCCCACACCGCCCACGGCCCCGCCCGGACTGGCGGTGACAATGATCGAACCGCGCCGGTGTGGCCGCATCACCCGGACCGCATGCTTGAGGCACAGCAGGGTGCCACGCAGGTTGACCGCGATCGTCCGGTCCGCTTCCGCGGTATCGGTCTGCTCGATGGGCCCGAGCGCACCGAAGATCCCGGCATTGGCGAAGAACACGTCCAGGGCCCCGGCCCGGTCCACCAGTGCCTCGATATCGGCCTCCCGGGTCACATCGGTGGGCACGAACTCCCCGCCGAGCCGCCGCGCGAGCGCCCGGCCCGGTTCCTCTTGCACATCGGCGACCAGGACACGGAACCCGTCGGCGGCCAAGCGTTCGGCACAGGCCGCGCCGATCCCGCTCGCACCGCCGGTGACGATCGCCACCGGCTCAGTCATAGACGGCCACCAGCCGGCCGTCGACCTCGCCGCGGCGCAGCCGTTCCAGGCCCGCGGGGATCTCGTCGAAGGTGATCGGCACGACCTGGGGGTTCAGCTCCCCCGCGGCGACCAGGTCGTACACGGCCGCGATATCGGCCACCGAACCGCCGCGCGACCCGATGAGCGTGATCTGCTTGAAAATCAAGGTGCCGGTGGATATCTCTGCGGTCAGTTCACCCATACCGACCTGCACGACGGTGCCGAACTCGCGTACGGTCTCGATGGCGGCGGCCGTGGTGGTGCCGAACCCCGCGAAATCGATGATCAGATCGAGGTTCTCCCCGGCGAACTCGGTGATATCGCCACATACCGCCTGCGCACCGAGCTCTTTCGCCAGCGGCCACAAGGATTGCTTTTTCTCCGCGACGAATACGGTGGCCCCTTTCACCGCCGCGACCCGGGCCGCCACCTGGCCGAGCCCGCCGAGGCCGATGATCCCGACCTTGTCGCCCGCCCGCACACCGCCCCGGCGCACGAGGGCATGGTAGGCCGCGCAGCCGGCGTCGGTGCCGAGTGCGGCCTGTTCGAACCCCACTCCCTCGGGTATCCGCACGAGATCTTCGGGGAGCGCGGTGCACCGGAAGGAGTATCCGCCGTCGCGTCCCTGCCCCGGCCGGGTCCGCCCGGCCGCGAATACACCGACCCGATCACCGGGCTCATAATCTTCGACCCCGGCACCGACCTCGGCGATCACCCCGGCCACCTCGTGCCCGAGTGTCAGCGGGAAAGGTCCGATGCGTTCCGTCCACTTCGGCTCGTGCAGGATCCCGACATCGGTATGACAGAGCCCGGCCGCCTTGATCTCGATGAGCACCTCCCCCGCCGCCGGCCGCGGCTCCGGTACGTCCCGGAGCGCGAGCGGCGTTCCCACACGTTCGAACTGCCAAGCCCTCATACCCGTCTCCCGCTTTCCCGTGGTCCGCTCCACAGCCACATATCTATGTGCATAATTATCTTCAATATAAGGAGGTGGCACCAACGGGGCAAGGAATCGGCTCAGATCCAGCCCTTCTCGCGGGCCTTCAAGGCCGCTTCGTAGCGGTTGGAGACCCCGAGTTTGGCCATGGCAGCGGACAGGTAGTTGCGGGTCGTGCCTGGTGACAGATGCGCGCGGCGGGCGATTTCGTCGACGGAGGCACCGTCGGCGGCGTATTCGAGAACATCCGCCTCACGCGCGGTGAGGACCGTATCGCCGGCGCTGATGGCCTCCGCAGCCAATTCCGGATCCACGTATCGGCCGCCACCGTGGACGGTGCGGATAACCTCCGCGAGGGTGCCCGCCGATGTCGTCTTGGGCAGGAAACCACGCACACCGCCGGCCAGTGCCCGCTTGAGATATCCGGGCCGGCCGTGGCTGGTGACGATCACCGTGCCCGCTCCCGGAGTGAGGCGCTGAATTTCCCCGGCGGTCGCAATACCGTCCAAACCGGGCATCTGCAGATCGATGACGGCCACCCCGGCCGGGTCCCCGCTCTCGCAGCGCCGCCGCCACGCGGCGACGAGTTCCGCACCGGAGCCCACATGCCCGACGACCTCGAGATCGGCTTCCAGATCGAGCATCGTCGCCAGGGCCGCGCGGATCAACGTTTCATCGTCGGCCAGGAAAACGGGGATCACTGCTTCTCCCAATGGATTTCGAGAACGAACTCGCCGGATTCCAGACCCGCTTCCAGAGTTGCGCCGACGAGTTCGAGTCGTTCGGCCAGGCCACGCAAACCCGACCGCTCGCCCAGCGTGGTGTGTGGCCGGTTGTTGCGCAACGACATTCCCGCCGTCCCGAGGATCAGCGTCGCCGAGGTCGCGGCGGAATGCTCGACGATATTCGTCGTCCCCTCGCGCACCACCCACGCGGCGACGTCGTGGTAGCGCGCGGGAACGGCGGCGGGATCGCCTTCGACGATCAGTGCACACTCCACCGCGGACAGCAGCGACCGCGCACCTGCCACCTCCTCGCGCAGGTCGATATCCCGGTAGCCGCGAACCAGCGCCCGCATCTGCCCCATCGACTCGACGGCCAGGGACCGCACACTGTCCATTTCACCGGCCGCCCGGCCCGTTTCGCCGGCCTTCGAAAGCGCCACTGCCAATTCGCTTTTCACCGCGATCGCGGAAAACCCGCGGCCGACGACATCGTGCAGATCACGGGCGAACCGCAAGCGTTCCTGCGCCACCTGCAGTTCGGCCTCGATATCCTTCGTCCGCTCCAGCTCGTCGACCATCCGGATCCCCCAAATGCTGATCAGCATCGTACCGAGGACGAAAGCGCCACCGAAAAAGGTCGCCCCACTGATCGAGGCAACGAAGGCGAGGTCGGGGTGCACACTCGAGCCGGAACGCAACGCCACACCGGTGGCAAAGGCCAGCGCCGCCAGAATCAACCATCGGTACCGGAAGTACGGGATCACGGCGAAGGCTGCCAGGAACACGGTGACGAGGCATACCGCCCGAGTGCCCGCGAGGGGTGCCGTTTCGGCCGCATCCGGCGCAGGCACCAGGGCATAGATCGCCCACACCGCTGCCAGCACCACTGTCGCTGCGCGGAACATCCACTGTCGTGTGGCGGCGTTTGCCCACGTGGCGAATTCGGGGCGTGCCTCGATCGCCGCAGCCGCCGCGATACCGGCGACCGCGATACCGGCCGCCGGCAACGGTTGCGGCGCGACAACGACTATCGCCAGGACGATCCCCAGGATCGACCCTTGTAGCGACAGCCGCATGTACAGCCTGAACTTGGCCGGCCCCGGCAGCGCGCGCCACCATGCGGCCACCCGGTTCACCCGCGGTCGTCCCAGCGGAAACTCCGGCGAGTCAGCGCGAGCGCCAGGACCGTCCATATCGCCAGTGTCGCAAACGGCCGGCCGAGTGCGGTGAAGGTGCCCGCGAAGTCGAGTGCCGGATCGTCGGCGGAACCGAGGGCCGTCCGGCCGGCGGCACCGAGGAACACCAGATCGGATACGGCGGCGAACGGAGTCCACTCGGCCAGGTCGGCCAGCCGGTCCGGCAGTATCCCGCGGATCGAGCCGAGACCGAGCATCGCGACCGTCATCACCGGCAACGAGGTGATCTGGGCCGCCTCGGCGTTCTTGGTCGCGGCACTGGTGGCCAGCGCGAGCAGCGTGAACAGGACGATCCCGCCCACCAGCGCGAGGACGATCGCGAACGGATTCACCGGTGCGGGCGCGCCGGTACCGTAGATCACCGCGGCGATGACGACCGTACAGAACAGTGTCACCACGGCACCGGGAACGCCCGGGGCGGCCTGGATCTGCCAATCGGCGGCCTCACCTGTCCGCAGCCGTTTCAGTACTCCCTCGCCGCGGCGGGTCGTCACCATGGACAGCACCGAGTAGTACTGCATGAACAGCAGCGCCAGCAGAGCGAACATCTCGAACGCTGTCGCCGCCATCGCTGCGGTGGGTTCTGCATCCCTGCGGGCAATGAAGTAAAGGGCCAGCGGGAGCCCGATCGGGAAGACGGTTGCCGTGTAGACCAGCGTCTTGTTCCGGCGGAACTGCAGATATTCGGCCTTCGCGAGTGCCTTCAGCGGGCGGCGGCGGAAACCGGCGGGCGGGGTCGCGATGGTGGTCATCGGGTAGCTCCGATCAGTTGCGGCTCGTCCATCGATCCGCCGGCGGATTCGGCGGCGATATCGAGGAATACCGATTCGAGGGAGGCGGCCCGGGCGTCCAGACCTGCCAGGCGGATACCGTGCCCACCGGCCCAGCCGAGAAGTTCGAGCAGATGCCCCTGGAGATCGTGGGTGCTGACGGTGACCCGCTCCCCGGCGTCGACGACGGCGGTGGGCAGTGGGGGTAACGGTAGCCCGGGGTGGTCGAAGACGATCCGGGCGGGATGGCCGTCGACGATATCGCGCAGGGTTCCGCGGCGCGCGATCGTGCCCTTGTGCATGATCGCGATACGGTCGGCCAGCGCCTCGGCCTCGTCCAGGTAGTGCGTCGTGAGCACCATCGTCACGCCGGCCGCCTTCAGATCGGCGAGCAATTGCCAGGTGCCGCGGCGGCTCTCGGGGTCGAGTCCGGTGGTCGGTTCGTCGAGAAACAGCAAACGCGGCTGCCCCAGCAGTGCACAAGCCATATCGACGCGGCGGCGCTCACCGCCGGACAGCGAGCCGACCCGCACATCGGCGCGGCCGGTGAGCCCGACCTGCGCGAGCACCACCTCGGCGGTGGTCGGGGCGGTGCACGTCCCGCGCCACATCTCGAGTGTTTCACCGACGGTCAGTTCGGCCGGTAGCCCGCCGGACTGCAGCATGATCCCCACCTGTGCGCGGACCTGCGCGCGATCGCGCCGCGGATCCAGCCCGAATACCCGCACGTCCCCGGCGGACGGTGCGGTGAGCCCCTCGAGAATGTCCAGGGTCGAGGTCTTCCCGGCGCCGTTGGTGCCCAGCAGCGCGAAAACCTCCCCCTCCGCGACGTCGATATCCACACCGCGGACCGCCTCGAACGCGTCCTTTCCCTGGCCGTAGGTCCGGCGCAGACCACGCGCGCTGATGACATCGTTCGCCGGTGCCGATGCGGCGGGCCGGGTGGCCGCAGAGGTCTCATACGACCGCTCAGCGCCCGGATCCGGCGATCCGTACTCCGTTCTGTTCATACCTCCCACCCTCACGGAGACAGCCGGTCACCAGTAGTACGACCAGTCATCGATCCACGATGAATAGTTCATGGGCCAGTACTGACAAATGTCATGACCGGCCGCACGGACGCCGGGCGGCAATGCGGTGGCGGCCGCGATGCCGGCGTTTGCGGTAACCGCGGTCGCGAGCACTGTCGGCGGCTCGAGCGCGCGGAACCCGCGCCGAGGCGTCGGCCGTGAGGAAGGAGACGTGCCGAGTCCGCGTGTGTCGACCGATCGTCAATCCTGGCGATACTGTCGCGTTCCTCATCGGCCGCCCGGGCTGCCGATGAGCTGCGAGGCGACCAACAGCGAGCGGACCGGTCAGGGGCGACACCGGTCCGCAATCGGACAGCCGAATTACGGGTGGATGCACGGCCAGGCCGGGAAAACCTCGCTCGAGCCGAAGGCGAGGCCGCGGCTCCGACGCCGTGCGGCTGCCTTCCCGGACCTGACCGCCATGCGAGGCGGCGAGCGAGTGGTGAGCAGTATCGCGCTCTTCGCCGTCGTCAAGGATGTCACTCCAGCGCCGGACGCCGCCTGTAAGTCGCAGGTGCGGGCGATCAGTCGCGGGCGCGGGCGATGAGGAGGGGGACCCGGGTGCTGTGCAGGACTGCTTGGCCGACCGACCCGAGCGTCATACCGGCGAAACCGCCGCGGCCGTGACTTCCGACGACGATGAGCTGCGCATTCTCGGATTCGGCCAGGATCCGGCGGGCGGGCCGATCCTCGGCCACGATCGAGGTGACCGGTACGTCGGGGTACCGCTCGGCGCGGCCGGCCAGGCTCTCGGCCTGCATCACTCGGGCCTGTTCCTGCATATCGTCGCGGGAGATGTAGCGGAACGATTCCGACCAGGTGGTCACCGCGATCACGCCGACGTACCCGCGGGAGGCTTCCTCGAACGCGATATCGACGGCTTCCTGGCCGCGCGGGGAGCCGTCCACGCCGACCACCACCGGGCGCTGCCCGAGGTCGCGGGCCGGTTCCTCGGTATCGGGGATCACCGCCACCGGGCAGTGGGCGTGGCGGGCGAGTGAGGTGCTCACGGAGCCGAGCAGTAGCCGGCCGAGGGTGCCGAGGCCGCGGGTGCCCACGACGACCATGCGGGCGTCCGCGGAGAGATCGAGCAGAACCGTGGTGGCACCGAGGTCGGCGACGGTGGTGGTGATCTCCAGATCGGCCGCGGTTTCGCGGGCGGTCTCCTCGGCGGCGGCGAGGATCGTCTCCCCATCGGCCCGCAGCGCCTGGTTGTCCAGGCCGACGACACTGATCTCCGGGCCGAATGTGACCGGTGCACCGATCGCGTGGACGAGGTGGAGTGGGCAGCAATGCAGCGCCGCGCGGCGGGCCGCCCAGCGCAGCGCGTCCAGGGAGGTGGGCGAACCATCGATACCTACGATGATCGGCGGTTCGGAATGTGTGGCCATATCGGATTGCCTCTCGCCTCGCCGTGCTCGGTGCGGCGGAATCGCGGGGCCGCGTCGTCCTCCGTCGAGGATATGGGCGGCGGCGCGACCCCGGCACGCATGCACCGGACCCGTGTCCGGGTTGTGGCGCAATCGCGACCGCACCGGCGGCGCCGTGAGCCGTGCCCGGAAACCGCAACCGGGCCGGTCCGTCACGGACCGGCCCGGTTCAGGACTGCACGATCAGCGCAGATCGAACCGATCGTTCTCGGCGACCTTGACCCACGCCGAAACGAAATCCCGGACGAAACGCGGTCCGGCATCGCGCTGGGCGTAGACCTCGGCCACCGAACGCAGCACGGAATGGGATCCGAAGACCAGATCGTTGGCAGTGGCCGTCCACTTGCGCTCACCGGTCCGCCGGTCGAAGCCCTCGTAGACGTTCTCCGCCGATTCCGAGGCCTTCCACTCGGTGCCCTGATCGAGGAGGTTGACGAAGAAATCCGTGGTCAGCACGCCGGGGCGATCGGTGAACACGCCGTGCGTGCTGCCGCCGTGATTGATACCGAGGACCCGCAGGCCGCCGAGCAGGACCGTCAGTTCCGGAGCCGTCAGGTCCAGCATGTAGGCGCGATCGACCAGCAGGGTTTCCAACGGGGCCTTCTCCCCTGTCCGCACATAGTTGCGGAAGCCGTCGGCCCGCGGTTCGAGTACCGCGGCCGATTCCACATCGGTGTTCTCCTGGGTGGCGTCCGTGCGTCCGGGCGAGAACGGCACGGTGATGTCGTATCCGGCGTCCTTCGCCGCCTGCTGGACACCCGCCGCGCCGGCGAGAACGATCAGATCGGCCAGCGAAACCCGCTTACCACCGGTGGCGGAACTGTTGAAGTCCTGCTGGATCCGTTCGAGGACGGGCAGTACCTGCGCGAGTTCGGCCGGTTCGTTGACCTCCCAGTTCTTCTGCGGTTCGAGCCGGATCCGGGCACCGTTGGCACCGCCGCGCTTATCGGTGCTGCGGAAACTCGCCGCCGCGGCCCAGGCGGTCTTGACCAGCTGTGCGACCGACAGGCCGGAATCGAGGACCTTGCTCTTCAACGCCGCGATATCGGCTTCGTCGATCAGCTCGTGATCCACCGGCGGTACCGGGTCCTGCCACAGCTGCGGTTCGGGCACCCAGGGCCCGAGATACCGGCTGATCGGGCCCATATCGCGGTGCAGCAGCTTGTACCAGGCCTTGGCGAACTGCTCGGCGAGTTCCTCGGGATGTTCCAGCCAGCGGCTGGTGATCTCCCGGTAGATCGGGTCCTCGCGCAGGGCGATATCGGTGGTGAGCATGCTCGGGGCGCGAGCCGGGCCGTCGAACGGGTCCGGGATGGTGCCTTCGCCCGCCCCGTCCTTCGGTTTCCACTGCCACGCACCCGCCGGGCTCTTGGTCAGCTCCCATTCGTAGCCGTACAGGTTCTTCAGGAAACCGTTGCTCCACTGGGTGGGGGTCGAGGTCCAGATGACCTCCGGGCCGCCGGTGATCGCGTCGCGGCCGGTGCCCGTGCCGTGCGCACTCTTCCAGCCCAGCCCCTGCTGCTCGATCGGCGCGGCTTCGGGTTCGGGGCCGACCAGGTCCGGATCACCGGCACCGTGGGTTTTGCCGAAACTGTGGCCGCCGACGATGAGCGCGGCGGTTTCCACATCGTTCATGGCCATCCGGCCGAAGGTTTCCCGGATATCGCGGGCCGCCGCCACCGGGTCGGGCCGGCCGTTGGGCCCCTCCGGGTTCACATAGATCAGGCCCATCTGGACATTGGCGAGCGGGCCGGAGAGTTCCCGGTCGCCGCTGTAGCGTTCGTCGCCGAGCCAGGTGTCCTCCGGACCCCAGTAGATCTCCTCCGGTTCCCAGATATCGGGGCGGCCGAAACCGAAACCGAAGGTCTGGAACCCCATCGAGTCCAATGCGACGTTGCCGGCGAACACCAGCAGGTCGGCCCAGGAGATCTGTGTGCCGTACTTCTGCTTGACCGGCCACAGCAGCCGGCGCGCCTTGTCCAGGCTCGCATTGTCGGGCCAGCTGTTGAGCGGCGCGAACCGCTGCGCGCCCTGGCCACCGCCGCCGCGTCCGTCGGCGATCCGGTAGGTGCCCGCGGCATGCCAGCTCATCCGGATGAACAGGCCGCCGTAATTGCCGAAGTCGGCGGGCCACCAGTCCTGCGAATCGGTCAGGACCGCCGCGACGTCGGCCTTCAACGCCTCGACATCGAGTTTCGCGAATTCCTTCGCGTAGTCGAAATCGGCGCCCAGCGGGTTGGACTTGGAGGAGTGTGCGTGCAGAACCGAGACGTCGACCTGGTTCGGCCACCAATCCTTGTTGGTACGCGGGCGGCCGTCGGTTTTCACGGTCGGCGCCGGAATCGCCGGATTTTCGCTTTCGCTGTTACTCGAAGTCCCGGTGTCGGGAGCAGGTGGACGGCTATCGGAGGTCACGATATTCCTTCCTGACGAGTGGTGCGGGCTGCTATCGAAAACGGTTCTCTTTCGCGCATTCGGGGCACAGGCCCCAATAGATGACCTCGGCCTCGTCGATCGCGAAGCCGTGATCGTCGGACGCCGTCAGGCAGGGGGAGGTACCGACCGAACAATCGACATCGGCGATCGACCCACATCCCCGGCAGACGACGTGGTGGTGGTTGTCGCCGACGCGGGTCTCATACCTGGCCACGGAACCGGACGGCTGGATACAGCGGAGCAGGCCGGCCGCGGTGAGCGTACGCAACGAGTCGTACACCGCCTGGTGGGATACGGCCGACAGGCGGGATCGCACGACGCGGATGATCGAATCCGTATCGGCGTGCGGGTTGTCGTGCACAGCGTTCAGCACCGCGACCCGCGGTGCGGTGACGCGTAGCGAAACCCCCCGCAGCATCTGCTGGAAATCCTCGGCCGTTTGCACACCGGAAAGTCTCGTCCGTTTTCTGGAATCGGTCAAGGATAGACGGCCTCGTGGCGTTGTGGCGTTCATCCCTGCCGCGCCGGATCACCCCGCGGACGCCGAACTCGCCGCCCGATTCTCCAGCAGGGTGATCGGCAGGCCGTCCTTGGGGAACGGCAGGGAGTGATAGTCCATCGGCGGTACATACGCGGGGTCGAGCGTCCAGTGGTAGTCGCGCAGCAGACGATGCATGATCGCCTTCACCTCGAGGCCGCCGAAATACAGGCCGATACATTTGTGCACGCCACCGCCGAACGGCTCCCACGCGAAGCGATGCGATTTGTCCTCGCGGCGGTCCGGGCCGAAGCGGGCGGGATCGAAGGACGCCGGGTCGGTCCAGTAGTCCTCCATCATGTGGGTGAACTGGACACCCACGATGACATCGGTACCGGCCGGAATCCGGACGCCCTGGATCACCGTGTCCTTCACTGCGTACCGCACCAGGACCGGCACCGGGGCGCGCAGGCGCAGCGCTTCGCGCATCACCAGATCGATCGAGACCAGACCCTCGAGTTCGGCCATGGTCGGCTCCGGGCCGAGCGCGAGCGACTCCTCGCGGCACCGCTGCTGCCATTCCGGATGCTGGCCGAGGTACTGCAGGATCGTGGAGGTGGTGATGGTGGAGGTGTCGTGCGCCGCCATCATCAGGAAGATCATATGGTTCACCACGTCGTCGTCGGAGAACCGTTCACCGTCCTCGGTTTCGACGTGGCAGAGCACCGAGAAGATATCGTCGGTCTGCTCGGCGCGTTTGGCGGGCAGATAGTGGCGCAGGAAATCCTCCAGCACCTTGCGGCCGCGGTAGGCCCGGCCCCACCGGGTGAAAGGGACGTTGGCGCGCACGATTCCGGCGGCGGCCTGGACGCAGGCGATGAATGCCTTGTTGATGCGGTCCATTTCGGCCTGGCTGGTGTCCTGGGCGCCGCCCATGAACAGATCGGCGGCGATATCGAGGGTGAGCTGCTTGAGCTTCCAGTACGACGGGAACTCCTTGCCGGGCTCCCAGCCCGCCACACCCTGTTCGATGGCGGGGTGCAGGCGGCGGGTGTAGGCGTCGAGGCGCGGGCGAGTGAAGGCTTGCTGCATGATCCGCCGGTGCCCGTGATGCTCTTCGAAGTCGATCAGCATGAGGCCGCGATGAAAGAAGGGGCCCACCAGTTCCGACCACGCCGGCCCGTTGGCCAGTGCCTTGTCCTTGTTCTGGAAGGCTTCACCGCAGGCGTCCGCCCCGAGGAGCATGACCGCCGATTTCCCGAGTGCACGGAACGGCGCCACCGAGCCGTAGCGCTCCCAGCGGCTGCGGCACAGCGCCACCGGATCCTTGGCGTATTCGAAAACCTGGCCGAGCACGGGCAGGCCCCGGTCGTCGCGGTGCTGAACCGGAATCGGCCGCGGCGCCGCGGTCTGCGCCGGTGCCGTTTCCTCGCGTGGTCCCAGGGCCTCGGCCGTCATGGTTCACCTCGTGTCGTGTGGTCTCTGTCACGTCCAGCCTGATTCAGGAAGGACGTCCTGTCAACCTTTCATCCGCCGGGCCTGTGGCATGCTGAAAAACGTGGCTGTGCAATCTGGGGTGTATCGGGGCGTCAGCGCCGCCGATCGCGCCGCCGAACGGCGCAGCCGATTGCTCGATGCCGCGCTGACCGTCTGGGCGGATCCGGCAACCCGGACGACGATGACCGCCGTATGCGCCGAGGCGGGCCTGAGCGAGCGCTATTTCTACGAGAGTTTCTCCGGCCTGGACGCGGCGCTCGAGGCGGTGCTGAACCATATCGCCGCCGAGATCGAGGAGATCAGCCGCCGCGCCGCCGACGGGGCCGGCCCGGATCCGGAAGCCCGGGTCCGTGCCTCGGTCCGCGCGTTCGTCCAGCTCCTGCAGGACGACCCCCGTAAGGGCCGAGTCGCCATCATCGAAGCCGTCGCCGTCCCGGAACTACGGCAGCGCCGCACCCAACTGCTCCGCCATCTGGCCCACGAATCGGCACTCGAGGCGCGGGAACATTTCGGCGGTTCCCGCCGCGGCGATACCGCCGACGAAACCGCCGGGCTGTTCTTCATCGGCGGGATGGCCGAACTCGTCACCGCCTGGCTGGACGGCAGCCTGCCGGTATCCGCCGACGAGATCGTCGACGCCGCGGTCCGCGTACTGCTCGGCCTCTATCGCTGACGAGTCCCGACCCCATACATAAGGGATCCACCGCTGCGCACGTTTCGACCGGCGGGTTCCGGGAACCGCGCCGGAAACCGAACGGAGAAGGAGGGTGGCCGTGCCGGACCATCACAAGAGCGCCGACAGCGAGCCGCGACCACAGCGGGTGGTCATAGTCGGCAGCGGATTCGCCGGGTTCACCTGTGCTCGTAAACTCTGCCGCACCCTGGCCGCGGCGGGCGACGATACCGAGGTCGTGCTCGTCTCGCCCACCGACTACATGCTGTACACGCCGCTGCTGCCGGATGTCGCCGGTGGGCTCATCGACCCCCGGTTCGTCGCCGTCTCGCTGACCGACGCGCTCCCCCGGGTCCGGTTGATCGTCGCGACCGCGGAATCGATCGACCTGGACAACAAGACGCTCACCGTGGCCGGCGAAAACCACGGCACCCGCGAACTGACCTGGGACCGGCTGGTGCTCACCCCGGGATCGGTGACCCGGTTGTTCGATGTACCCGGGCTGCCCGAACACGGCCGCGGCCTGAAAACCGTCGCCGAAGCGCTGTATCTGCGCGAGCAGCTGATCCGGCAACTCGAACTCGCCGACCACGAGGACGATCCGGATATCCGGCAGGCCCGGCGCACCGTTGTCGTGGTCGGCGCGTCCTACGCCGGGACCGAACTGGTCGCCCAGCTACGCGCCCTCGCCGACACCTACGCCGCGCGCCGCGGTTTCGACCCGTCCGAGATCCGTTTCCTGCTGCTCGATATGGCCGACCGGGTGATGCCGGAGGTCGGCGAGAAACTGAGCGATCAGGTGCTGTCCGTGCTGCGCGGCCGCGGGATCGATATCCGCCTCGGAATGTCGCTGAAGGAACTCGCTGCTGACCGCGTGGTGCTCACCGACGGCACCACCGTGCCGACCTACACGGTCGCGTGGGTCACCGGTGTGACCGGGGCGCCGGTGCTGAGCACGCTCGATCTGCCGATGGAACGCGGCCGGTTGACGGTGAACGCCGATCTCCGGGTCCCCGGCCATCCCGACGTATTCGCCGGCGGTGACGCGGCCGCGGTCCCGGATCTGACGCAGCCGGGAAAGATCACGCCACCCACCGCCCAGCACGCCACCCGTCAGGGCAAAGTCCTGGCCCGCAATGTGGCCGCGAGCCTGGGCATCGGGGCGCCGGTGCCGTACAAACACCGCGATATGGGACTGGTGGTGGACCTGGGTCCGCGTTTCGCCGTCGCCAACCCGCTCGGGCTTCGCCTCTCGGGCCTGCCCGCCAAAGCGGTCACCCGCGCCTACCACACGTACGCGGTGCCGCGCGGGCTCAACCGGTGGGCGATCACCCTGACCTACCTGACCAACGCCGTCACCCCGCGCCCCCTGACCCTGCTCGGTCTGGTCAGCCCCGAGGAGGCCAGCTTCCACGCCAGCGAAGGTATCCGGCACCAGGTATAGACCGGATGTCCGTTACCGGAAGCCGCTCACGAGATCGGACGATGCTGCCCGGCCTCGGGGTTGTCGACGGCGCCGTTCGGTGGCCGCCGAACGGGTGATTTCCTACCGCACCGCGACCACAGCCGGACCACCGGTGATCTGGGAGAGAACCTCGGCCAGCGCCTGTTCGACATCGGCGGTCTGGTCTTGCGGGCTGCCGCGGGTGTGGGCCGCGACGGTGAACCCCGGACCGAAGGATGCCGACGCGACCTCCGGCGGCGGAAGATCCGACCAGCCCCATTTACTGCCCTGGACGCCGGGCAGCCGCGCGGTACCCCAGTTCTGCTGGGTACCGTCGGCGGCGGTGGGCGGTGCACTCGCCATCCAGCCGAGAATCGGCGAGGTAGGATCGGTCGCCTGTTTCGCGGCGAGGAAATCGGCGAGATCGGCCGTACTGGTCGTGGCGGTGTTCCAGCCCGCGCCCGCTGTGGTCTGCGCCAGGCCGTACTCCACGGCGACCGCACCGATGGCCTGCGGATATTTCGCGGCCACGAGATCGGCGGCCGCATCGTCGGAGAGCCGGATCATGCGTTCGGCATGCATCCGGTCCGCCGGGAAACCGTCGCCATGGCGTAGTGCGTAATCGGCCAGGTAGAGCTTGGCCATCGACAGCGCGCTGCGGGTTTCGAATTCGTTCGGCGTCCCCCAGCGCAGCCCGTTCGGCCCGCGCACCGAAACCGCGCTCCGCGCCGGCATGCTCTCGGCCGGAGCGTCCGGCGGCGGTAACGGTTGCGCGACCGCCGGCACCGGACCGGAACAGGCGGCGGCGATCAGGGTCGCCAGGATCAGGGTGCGATAGCTCATCACTCGCCTCGTTCCGGTTCGGGACACTGCCGGCGGATCGCGCATACCCGCTCCGCCGGGAAACGAACCGGCCAGTTCCGCCAGGCGCCGCGGTCACCCGCCGATTTGTGCGACCGGGACCGGGAATGCGCAGCGGCGACGGTAGGGTGAGCGCACAGTCGACCGCGACGGTCGGCCGGCGGCGGTCACGGATGATCCACCGGCGAAACAACACCTGTGCAGAGATCGGTTACCACATGACGGCAAAAGCCGCCGAATACGCTGTTCCCGCCGACCGGATCGACGAACCGCGACGCGCCCGCACCACCCGGAGCAGCGACTATTCCGGGTTGTTGCAGCAGGTACGCGACGCCGGGCTGCTGGACCGCCGGCCGCGGTACTACATCTGGAAGGCCGCGGCCGTTCTGCTCGCGCTGGTCGCCGGGTGGACCGCTTTCGTCCTGATCGGCGAATCGTGGTGGCAGCTCGCAACCGCGGCGTTCCTGGCCGCGGTCTTCGCACAGCTGGCCTTCCTCGGTCACGATGCCGGGCATCGCCAGATCACCGGCCGCCGCAACCGCGACTATCTGCTGGGGATTCTTTTCGGGAACCTCGCGATCGGGGTCGGTATCGGCTGGTGGACCAGTAACCACAACCGCCACCACGCGCACCCCAACACCGAGGATGCGGACCCGGACATCATGGGGGTGCTCGCGCATTCGAGCCTGCGCGCCCGCACGGGCCAGGGGTTGCGCCGGGTGATCTTCCGGTACCAGGGCTGGCTGTTCTTCCCGATGCTGCTGCTGGAGGGCTGGAGCCTGCACTTCTCCAGCGTCCGCGCCATCGTGCGCCGCGATATCCCCCGGCGCGGACTGGAAGGCGCGACGCTGTTCGCGCACGCCGCCGGCTATCTGACCGTCGTGTTCCTGGTCCTGCCGCCGCTGCAGGCGCTCGTTTTCACCGTGGTGCAGCAGGGCCTGTTCGGCCTGTACATGGGTTCCACTTTCGCGCCCAACCACAAGGGTATGGAGGTGCTCCCGGCCGGTGACAACACCGACTATCTGCGCCGTCAGGTGCTCACCGCACGCAATGTCCGCGGCGGATTCGTCGTCGACACCGCTTTCGGCGGCCTCAACTACCAGATCGAGCACCACCTGTTCCCGTCCATGCCCCGCCCCAACCTGCGCCGCGCCCAGCCGATCGTCGCCGCGTACTGCGCCGATCTCGGGGTGCCCTACTGCGAAACCGGTGTCATCGCCTCCTACGCCCAGTCCATCGGGCATCTGAACACGGTCGGACGATCGACTCGCACAGCGGTCCCGGTGGGCAGCGCGCTGTAGAAGCTCGCGGCGGTCCCCGCATTCGTGCGGGCGACGCGCCTGATCAGCGGCGCGCAGTGCGTGGCGCCTTTTCCTCCCGCAACCGCGCCACGATGACGGCCGCGGCGATATCGGCCGCGTAGTCCGGTTACGGTCGCGGGTCCGCGTGTCGCGGCAGGCCGGACCCGTCGTCGGTCATGGGCGGCGGGGGCGGCACATCGACACCCAGATTCAGTAGTGACGAGCGGACCACCACGTCCCAGGCCGTGTGCTGAGAGGCGGCGAGGCGGCAGCGCTGTTCGGAATCGGCGACCACCCGCCGGTGTGCCTCCAGTTCGGCGGTCATGGCCGCGATCTGCCGGGACAGCGGTTCGACCATCTGCGCGGCCGCCTGCGTGAGTACCTGAACCGCATCGGCCCGGCGTTTACGCCTGCTGAGCAACCCGGCCGCGCAGACACCACCCACGCCGGTGACCAGGCCGCCGAGGACAGAAGCCAGTTCGGTGAGCATGCTGTCCTCCTCTCCGGCCGGATCGGCGCAGCCCCTCAGGCGCGCCGGTCGCTGGTGGGGTCGCGGAACCCGGGAATCTTCAGGGCCGCACCGATCACCCCGAGCGCCTCGGCGGTCGTCCGGTCGCCCAGGAAATCCCAGCCCGGGAAATCCGCGCCGCGGGCGGTGCCCGATCCGGCGAGCTGGTCCAGCGCGAGCCCGACATGTTTGTCGAGGTAATGCAGCATGGTCCGGACGGTGACCTCGTCACCGTGGTGGTTCGTGATCTTCTCATCGAGGAAGGCCATTTCTTCGCCCCTTCCGTCCAGTAGTGCCTGTACATCCCGGCGGAAGGCGTTCATATCGATACCCGCCGGGTCGATCTTTCCCTCGCTCGAGTACTCGTGATGGGCCACGCAATCGCCGGCGCCGCGGCCGAGGCGGCCCAGGATCGCGGCGCAGCCGCGTTTGTAGGCATCGAGCTGCGCCGGGGTCCAGTCCCAGGGCGGGGTGCCGCGGGAGACGGCTTCGATTCCGATCGTGTGATAGTTCGCGTTGTCGGTGGGCCAGCCCGGCCAACCGCCGCGGCCGGCGTGCCAGCAGACACCGACGGCGATCACCCGGTAGCTGCCGTCCTTTTCGAGCACCAGTTGTGCGAGTGGCCCCGGGAGCCCGGGGCGTCCGTTCTGCACGACGCGCCAGTCGTCCGGGCCGCCGCCGGCCGTGTGATGGCACAGGACGCCGCGGATATCGAGGAAATCGCCGTGGCCGCGTTCGCGCCAGCCGTCGTGTTCGATAACGGCGAGGCCGGCGTCGCGGAGCACATCGGCCAGCCAGATCGGGTCGCCGCTCCAGCTCATCGGACCCTCCTGCCCTCGTTCGAATTGCGCATGCACCGCGCGATTCCCGGTGCCGCCGGCAACCATCACAGTTCGAGGTTCTGAACTGCGGTGATAGTCACCCGCTCTACTTCAGAGTATGCCCGCATTGGTCGCTTTTCAACCTATTTCAGTCTGTAAATACCCCCGTACGGTCCCTTTGAAAGGAGACGCTCTGCACGCCGTGCCGAAGCTATCGGGCACTTGATTAAGACCCTGCCCCCTCCCAGAATGGTCGACATGAATGCGACGCCCGCCGAGTCGGAGGACGCGACCGCCGAGGAGGCGAGGCTGGACGCGGCGCTGGGCGCGGAGGTGCGTGCGATGCGCGCCCGCCGCGGCTGGACCCAGGAGGCACTGGCCGAGGCGACCGGCTACAACAAGAAGACCATTGCCCGGCTCGAACACGGCGAACGAGCGATGACCGTGACGCAGCTGTACAAGATCTGCCGGGCGTTCGGGATCCGGCCCAGCGAACTAGTCGGTGCCGCGGAGAAAGAAGTCGGCATCCAGTAACTGCGACGGATCCACACCGCGGCGACGCGCCTCGACGACGAACGACGAAACCGTTGTCGTAGCGGGGTCGTTGTCCAGACGGTCCGCCAGCGCCGCGGTGGGGTCGCGAGCTTCCTTGCCCATGAGCGTTTCCAGTTCCTACCGATCCACGCTCGCGAGGCCGATCCCGCATTCCCCATCGAGCCCGACAGTTCCTACTCGATACCCTCCACGAGGGCCAACGCATGGAGCCGGGCACAGGCTCTTCACCCGAACCCGACGCCGAGTGTAATTTCTCTCGCGCGATCCGCCCAGGCCCGGAAGGAACATCACGGCAATGCGTTTCGCCCACCACACGAACCGCCGGGTAACACGCCGTTGCCCGCATCGGCACACCGGCAAGGCCATCACCGAGCAAATCCGGGACAGCGCCTGTCGCCTGGCAGGTGGCGGCGCGCGAATCACCCTGCACCAGCGAATAGCCCGGCTACGTCGGCGGCGGTGGTGCCACACTATCGGCCGGGGACCACAGAGATCGGCGGGCACCTGGCCGAGTGAACTGCCGGGGCCGGCTAACCGTTATGCGCAACCGCTCCTTTCGTCAGCGGCAGGACCAGCCGCGACGGGTGGGCGGCGTCGCGATAGATCTTGTGGGTGACCGGGCGGCCGACCGGCAGGTGGAACGCATCCGGCGGTAACAGCGCATTGTGGTCGTCGGCCAGTGGTTCGTCACAGGACAGTTCCGCCACGAGACGATGCCCGGGGAGCAGCGTGGCCGCGAACGGGTACAGGCGCAGCACGTACTCCTCGATCGCTCCCGGCTCGACCGGTACCGCGCGGGTATGCGGATGGTACGGATCGCCTTCGGTGGTGCGCTCGTCCAGTTCGCGGTGTGAGGCCTTCAGGTAGCCGGTGGTGAGAAGTTGACGTGTACCGCCGGGGGCCTGGTCCCACAGCCGCAGGATGAAATTCGTATCGTCCTGATCGATTTCGGCGAAGATATGCGCGGCGCCGGTACCGATGAACTCGGTGGCTTCCGCGAAAGGTGCGGTGTGCCAGCGCAGCATCTCCACTGTGTCGGTGACCGTGAGCGGCGCCTGATAGAAACCTTCGGGCGCCGCGTAACGCGCGCCCATCGGTTCGGGTTCGGGCGTGAGTTTGCCGCGTGGGCGCAGGTACAGCGACGTGTGGCCGATTTCCTTCGGCGGCCAGCTGTCAGCGGTGACCCGCTCGCGTGAGCCCTCCACGAAGACCGTGACGGCGGGCTCGTCCATCACTCCGTTGTCGATACCTTTGAGCCAGTAGTCGTACCAGCGGAACATTTTGTCGTGTTCCTCGACGAAGGGACGCGACTGCATGGGCGGGTACGGGCCGATATCGAGCTTCTTGGGCCCGTTCAACCGGTGGAACAACTCGACGGTGCCGTCCATCGTCCAACCGCGCCCCTGATCGATCTGCAGGTAGACGGGGATGTCGATATTCGCGGCGAGATTGACCGGGTTGCGCTCCTCGTACCATTCGCCGTCCAGCTCGTTCATGACGATGTCGAACCAGGCTTCGTGGTGCTTCGGATAGTTCAGTACATGAACCAGGTTCGGCCAGGCGGCCACATCCGGGTCCGCGAGCCGGGCGGCGACGCGGGTGCGGATCTCCTCCGGCGAATACGTTTCCAGCATGCGTGATCTGGTGTTGTCGGTGAACGCCCAGCCCGAGTCGCCACCGCGGCCCTCGCGCGCGGCGCGCGGCATGAACCACATGATGCCGCCGTGGTAGGTGGTTTCGTAGAAATCGTAGTGGCCGCCGGAAACGAAGATCGCCTTCAGATGCGGCGGACGCTCCGCAGCGGCGATGACCTGCATGGAACCGAAATACGAGATGCCGATCATGCCGACATTGCCGTCGCACCAGGGCTGTCCGGCGACCCATTCGATGAAATCGTAGGCGTCCTGCCCGAGCGGTACCCCGCCGGCGTTGTAGTTGCCGATATGTTCGCCACCGGACCCGCCGGACCCGCGCAGATCACCGATCACGTGCACGTAGCCCTCACCGACGACGCGGGCGATATCACCGGCCTCGATACAGCCGTCCCACATCGGGCTGGGGCGTCGCTGCGGTGGCGTGGTGAGTGCGAGCGCCTGCAACTCCTTGCCGTACGGACTCAGCGCGACCAGCGCGGGCCGGGGCGTATCGGTGAACCCCTGGTAGGTGTCGGCGACCAGCTCGACCCCGTCGCGCATCGGCACCCGCAGATCCTTCCGGATATGGATGGTCTGCCCGCCGGCGTCGAAAGTGTGGAATTCGGCCATGAGTCGGTGACTCCTCTTCTGTGTCAGGGCAACTGGTCGAACCGCTGGCGATAGCCGTGCATCGAGGTGAAGAACGGCGAGGGTTCGAGGGTGGGGTCGCCGTGGTATCCGAGGTCGTCGGCGACCGATGCGAACGGCGAGTACACCGAGCCGGTGGCCGGCGACCCCGCACACAGGCACCGGTGAGTGGATTCGTGGACGCGGTTCTCGATATCGAGACTCTGGTCGAGGGCTTCGCGCGCCTGGCTGCTGTCCAGTTCGACCCCGTAGGGTTCGCCGTTCGCGCGACGGTACGGATGCCCGAGGTACAGGTGCCGCGGGCGGATTTCGTCGCGTAGGTAGCGCAGGCTCGCACGATAGGCGTCCGGGTCCGCGTAGCCGGGGAAACCGTTGGCGGCGCCGTGGACCTGCACGGCGTCACCGGCGAATACATCGTTCTGCCCGTCGAGGACGTAGGCGACCGAGCCCGGTGTATGTCCCGGAACGGAATGCACCGACACCGTGACCTCCCCGCCCAGCGACAGGGTCTCACCGCCCTCGGCCAGTACCGTGGGCTCCATCTCACCGGAGATGACCGCATTCGTGACCTCGGCCTGTTTCGCCACGCCCGCGGGGTCGTTCAGGTACCGGCCCCGGCCCGCCGAGTACTCGTCGATATGCGCCTGCCGTGACCGCAGCAGTGGCGCATCGGCCGCGTGGATCACCACCCGGGCGCGACGCCCGGTGAGTTCCCACAGGGCATACGCTCCGCCGATATGGTCGATATGCCCGTGGGTCAGCAGGATCCAGCGCACGTCGGCGATATCGCGGCCGAGTTCCGCCAGTGCCGGGGCCATGGCCCCGGCCGGTGAGGTCGCGATACCGGTATCGACGATGGCCGGTTCGGGTGCGTCGACGAAGAAGCTGTAAAGGCCGAACCGCCCCCACGGCGAGAAGAGCGGATGGACTGCGACTTCCCGGGTCACGAGGCACTCCGGCCGGTCAGGAACGCGGCGGTCTCCTCGAACACTCGCCGGTACTCGGGAATCCACGAGAAGTTCTGCACGAAACCGTGATTGGCGCCCGGGTAGCGCGTCACCTGCACCGCAACCCCGGCCTGTTCGAGTCGCTCGCCATAGCGTTCGCCTTCGTCGCGCATCGGATCGCATTCGGCGGTGACGATCAGCGCGGGCGGTAGCCCGGAGAGGTCGGCACGTTTGATCGGTGAGACGAGCGGGTCGGCGGGGTCGGCCCCGCTGCCGGTGTAGAAGGCGTTGAAGGGTTTCAGCGCGGCGGTTTCGAGGCCGTAGCCTTGCGCGTTCTCCCGTAGGGAGGGGTAGCGGCCGAGGTCGAAGTCCAGGTCGAGGGAGGGATAGAACAGCACCTGATGGGTGATGCTGTCGAAACCGTCGTCGTGGGCCAGCGCCGTGACCGCGGCGACCATCCCGCCGCCCGAGCTGTCGCCTGCCAGCGCGAGGGTCGTTCCGTCCCACCCCAGGTGGTGCGCACCGCTGCCCGCGACCCAGCGGACCACGCCGTAGCAGTCCTGGAGTCCGGCGGGATAGGCGTTTTCGGGTGCGCGCCGGTAGCCGACGGACACGACCTTGTACCCGGTCGCCCGCGCCAGGTGCCGCGCGATGTGGTCGTGGGTTTCGAGACTGCCCAGGAAGTAGGCGCCGCCGTGGCAGTACACGAGCACGCTGTAGCCCGCGGGGGCTCCGGACGGTTCGACCGGCGTGTAGATGCGCACGGGCACCTCCCCGGCCGGGGTCGCCGCGGTCATATCTTCGACGGCCGGCAACGGGAGGCGCTGGTCGAGCGGTACGACCTGTGCCTCCTCTCCTGCGCGCATAGCCGCCGGGTCCAGTGGTCCCTCCGGCGGGGCGGGCAGGTCGGCGATCACGCGGGCGATTTCGGGATGCAGTGGCATAGCTGTGTTCTCCTTATTCCGCAGCCTGGGCGGGGGTCTTCTGGCCGGGGAACACGTCGTCGACCTCGTCCTCGGTCCAGCCGCGGCGCGAAATACGCTGCAGTTCATCGGTTACCGGTTTGCGGGCCGCCTGATAGGCGGCCAGCGCCGCCGCGACCGAATCCGCTGTGGACAGGGCATCCGCGAGTGCACCGCCGTCCAGGATCGCCGAATTCGCGCCCTGCCCCTGGTGGTGCAGCATCGAATGAGCCGCATCGCCCACCAGGACGACCGACTCCGAATGCCAGGTGTCGACGGGGTCGATATCATAGACGGCGCGCACATTCACGGTGTCCATATCCAGTTCGCGCGCGATATTCACGATCCGCTCGTCGAATCCCTCGACGGTGGCGACGATATCGTCCCGGGTGACCCGCGGCGCCCAGGTTCCGTCGTCGCACAGCGCGGTGATATCGAAGGACACCTGGTTGCGGTGCCGCAGCGGCAGCAGATAGACCTTCGTCCCCTTGCCGATGTACATCCGGAGGTTGTCGTCGACGACCATTCCGTAGGCGTCGTCGGCGGAGATCACCGCCCGATAGGCGTGCTCCCCCGAGAACACCGGGTCTTTATCGCTGAACAGCTGCTGCCGCACCACGGATTTGATGCCGTCGGCGCCGATCGCCAGGTCGGCCTCGACGGTTGCGCCGTTGGCGAAGGTGAGCACCGAGTGGTCACCGCGGTCCACCACGGTGTCCAGCTTGTGCCCGAGATGCACCATGCCCGGCGGCAGCGCACCCAGCAGTGCATCGATGAAATCGCCGCGGTGGATCAGATGTGTGGTGGTCTGTTCGGTACGACCCGGCCATTCTTCGCGCATGATCTCGTCGCCGGTGGCGGTGCGGATCTCGAAGTAGTCGCTGCGCGAACTCACCGCCGCGATCGCATCGAAGATCCCCCACTGCCGGAAGCGTTGCATCGTGCCGGGGCGCAACCCGATTCCCGCGCCCACCTCCCGGATCTCGGTGGCCCGCTCGTACACATCGACCTGTGCCCCGAGCACACTCAATGCTTTGGCCGCGGCCGCGCCACCGTATCCGGCGCCGACGACGGCGATCTTCAGTTTCTTCAGGTCGGCGGCTTGCATGGTCCTTCTCTCTGGACGGGCGCGGCGGTGCGCCGGACGGATACGCGTGCGCGGCGGCGCACCGGGCGTGCTGCCTCCGCGTGCACGGTTCAGGCCTGGATGGTCAGGAACGCGGCGGGATTGTCGACGAACAGCGTGGTGAGGGTGGCCTCGTCGACCCCCGCGGCCCGCAGGTCGGGCATGAGGTCCTCGAAGAGGTAGTTCACGGTGTGGCCTTTCACGCCCGGCCAGCCCAGCGGGCTGCAGTTGGCGTCGGCGGAGGCGAGGGCCTTGTCCAGGTGGCCGTCGATGAAGCGGAGAAAATGGTCGAGGCGCTCCTTGCGGGGGCGGGCCCAGAACGGCGGGTCCTCGAGTTCGGTTTCGTAGCCGAAGGTGTCGAAGCCGACCCGGCCGCCCTGTTCGGCGATCCAGGTATCGCGGGTCTTCTCGGCGTTCACGCCGTCGTCGGCGTGGCCGAACAGGACGCGGTCCAGCGGAAGTTTCTCGTCGTGGAAAATCGCGATCGCGTTCTCGGCGTCGATGGCGAGATGGGTCAGGATGGGGACACCGGTGCGCAGTGCGGCGCGGGCGGCGGCGCGGTAGATGCGTTTGTCCAGTTCGGTCATCCGGCCGCCGCGGCTCACGCCGACCTTGATGACCCCGGCGCGGCTACCGGTATCACCGATACCGACGGTGATCTCGTGCACGAAATGGTCGGTCAGGTAGTCCACGCTCGCCCGGGCGAAGAACGGCAGCGCGGTATCACCGCCGACGAAACCGGTGCAGGCCACGATATGGACGCCGGTTTTCGCGGACAGCGATTTGTAGTAGTCGACGTCGCGGCCGTTGCAGATACCGGTGACTTCGACGAAGGTGCCGCCGCCGTACTCGTGGAACTTCCGCAGCTTCGGCACGGTTTCGGCGTAACGCTGTTCGGGGGTTTTCCACCACTGCGTGTCCAGCTCGGAGCCGGGCATGCCGTATCCGATGTGCTCGTGGACGGCCACGATCCCCAGTTCTTCGGCCGGGATCGGGCCCAGCACGGTATTGACTCTCGACACAACACTCACCTTCGGGAAAGACGGATTTCGATGGCCGGCGCTCAGCGCACCGACAGCAGGTCGCGCGGGTTGTCCACGAGGATTCGGTGGCGGTCCGCCTCGCTGAGCCCTTGCGCGGTGAGCAGCGGCACGAACGACGAAAGGACGTAGCCGAACGGGATATCGCGCCCGAGATGCCCTTTGGCGACGCCGATCGCGTTGCCCGACAGCAGGATCCGGTTCGCGTATCCTTCGGCGACGAGGTCGAGCACCAGGGTGGCCCGCTCCTCGTCCCGGATATATCCGTCGTCCGCCGTCCCCACGTTGTCCACGGCGATATAAGCCCCGCGTCGCACGATCTCCCGCGCAGCACCGGCGGTCACCGCGTCCGCACGGTCGAGCCCGCCGACCACGACACGGTCGGCCGGTAGGTTCTCGTCGAGGACGATGCCGAGGTCGTGCACCGCGTCCGCGCCGTAGCGCAGCGAAACCGCGACGCCGGTGGCCAGAGCGGCCCTGGCCGCGCCGCGCAGCAGGCTTTCGTCGGTTGCCGTCGTTCCCGTCCGCGTCGCGGCGGTCATCACGAGCCCTGCGGCGCCACGCCGCTCCACCCGGGGCACCACCATGCCCTCGGTGATCTCCCTGGTGAACAGGTCGGCGAACTTTCCGGCCGGCCACGGTGTCGGCGGGTTGGTCTGCGGGGTGAGGAAGTAGCCGCCGAGTAGCTCCTCCGGGCCCATTCCGGTCGAGGCGACGATATGCACACCGGTGGCCCGCGACAGTGCCTCGTACAGGCGCACGTCCCGGCCGTGGAACATCCCGGTGCTGTCGACGATCGCGCCGCCGCCCCGGGAGCGGAATTCTCGCAGCTTCGCGGCCAGCGTTTCGAAGATCTCGGCGCGGTCGAGGGGGATATCGAAGGCGTACTCCGCTCCCGGCAACACCGAGAGCAGGGCCTCGTGCACGGCCACAACGCCCAGCTCAGATGCGGGGACGGGGCCGAGCACGGTGGTCACGGTATTGCGCACAGCAGTCCGGTCGCCGGTCACTGGCATGTCCTTTCGATGCCGACGTGGATCACGTCGATGTCTTTCTTTCTCGAGCGCTTTCTCGAGCGGCTGCCTCGCGCTCCGATGGCGCCTCCGGCTCATGGCCCGCGGTCCGGGCCGGTGACTGCGGTCACGCCGTCTCCATGAGACGGTGCCACATTTCTTTACATGCTGTCAAGAAATCATCTTTTCCGTAAATCTTCTTTGCCCTTGCGCGGTGACTGGCAGCTCCTCCAGGAACGCCGGGAAACACACACGCCGGTTTACGCGGCGCAAAGAGTCCTACCGGCCCGTACTCACGACAGCCGGTGGGCACGGAACACAGTCACGGTGCATTAGGCTGACCTGCATGGCGAGGCTTCGTGAGGCACAGAAGGAGATGACCCGAAAGCTCCTGCTCGATGCCGGCGTGGAGCTGTTCGTATCGAAGGGATACACGGCGACCAAGGTCGACGAGATCGCCTCGGCCGCCGGGACGACGCGAGTCACCTTCTACGCGTACTTCCCCTCGAAGGTCGACCTGATGAAAGCCCTCATCGCCGAGCGGCTCAATGCGGCGCTCAACCGGATACCGTCCGCCGAACACGGAACGACCGAACGCGAACTGGTCGCCGTGGTCGAAGACGGGTCACGCGAACGGATCCGCGGCTGGCTCGCCGCCAGCGCACAACGCTGGGAAACGATCCGCCCCTACACCACCACGGCATTCGAAGCCGCCGCTGTCGATCCGGAGATCCGCGAACTCTTCGACGCCTGGCTGAACGAGGCCATCGGCGATATCGAGGACGGACTGAACCGCGCGGACCGCTTCCCCGCCGGCACCCGGCGGTTCCGCAGCGTCCTCGCGATCACCGAACTCGACCACGTCGCCCGGAACTGGACTTCCGGGCAGTGGGGGGCCGGATATGCAGAGATGCTGGACGTCCTCACCGAGAGCTGGGCCGGGACCATCGGACACCGCTGAGACCCGTCCCGCCACACATAGGCAACCCCTATGGCGCCCACTGACTTTTCGTCTTTGCTTCTCGCCCCGTTTCCGACTTACGCTCGAGAAGCCCGACGGGGAGCGAACATTCTCCCAAACTAATTGCCACTCAGGCATATTCAGGTATTCACGCCGGGCGGATCACTACGCAATCGAAAGGAACGGTGGCGATGACCACTGTCGGAAACGCGTCGGCAACCACAGAACTCGCCGGGAAACGGGCCCTTGTGACGGGTGGTTCCCGTGGAATCGGGGCCGCCGTCGTACGCCGATTCCTGGACGCCGGCGCCGAGGTGCTGGCCACCGCCAGGTCGGCCCCGGATACCGGGCCGGACGGTGCCACATTCGTGGCGGCCGATGTGCGGACCCGCACCGGTGCGGAAGCACTCGCCGGGGCCGTCGAAGAAACGCTGGGTGGGGTGGATATCGTCGTCCACAATGCGGGTGGTGCACGACCGCACCGGGGTAGTTCGGCCATTCCCGATGCGGAGTGGCAGGACGCGCTGGATCTGAATCTGCTGGCCGCGGTGCGGTTGGACGCGCTGCTCACACCGGGGATGCAGGAGCGGGGTTCGGGGGCGATCGTCCATATCTCCTCGGCCGCGGTCCCTGCCCCGGTGGCACAGTTCCTGCACTACACCGCCGCGAAGGCGGCGCTGGAGAACTACAGCCTGGGCCTGGCGACGGAACTGGCGCCGTTCGGGATCCGGGTCAACACTGTGTCGCCCGGACGGACCGCGACCCCCGGCGGCGAGACGACGCGGGCACAGTGGGCAGACCTCGACCCGGCGGCGGCGGGGGTCGACATTCCGGTCGTTCCGCTGGGACGTGAGGGCCGGCCGGGCGATATCGCCCACGCGGTGATGTTCCTCGTCTCCGATAACGCGAGCTGGCTCACCGGGGGCAGTCTCGTCGTGGACGGCGGCGAGTTCCACCGGGGCTGATACGTATGGCCGGTTCCGGCGGTGCGGGCCCACGGCCGGTCAGGGCACCGCCGCGAAGCGACCGGATTCGGTCCAGCTCTCCTGGCGCAACAGCTCGAGCAGAGCTGCTTCCGCCGGGCCCGCGCCCCGCCGGACCACCGCGACGACAGGCTGCGATACGACCGGGAACACCGGCCGTGCGAGATGTTCGTAACCGTGGGGTACCGCCGAGGCCGGCACGAGTGTGACCCCCAGTCCATGGGCGGCCCAGCGCACGGCCGTCGCCGTCTGCGATACCCGGCCGGCTGTGCCCGGGGTGAGCGCGTTATCGCCCAGCACGGCCGTCAGCACGCCGTCGAGCGCACTGTCTCGACCGAACCGTATCCACGGCTCCTCCCCCAGCTCGCGTAGTTCGACCCGGTCCGCGGCGAGCTGGGGGTGCCCGGCGCCCAGCACCACAACGAATTCCTCGGCACCGAGGGGATACGCGTTCTCGGGGGTTTTCTCACATTTCGCCATCAGGGCGAGGTCGAGCGCCCCCCGGCGGCACAGCTGGTCGAGTTCGGCGGCACTCGGCTCCTCGAAGACGGTGGCCTCCACCCGGGGAAAGCGGCGGCGCAGCGCGTCCAGTGCGCGCGGTAGCTGCCGTGCGCCGAAGCCCAGTTGTACCGCAACCACCAGTTCGCCGACCAGCTCGGCCGAATCGGCCCGGGCCGCCGCTTTCGCCCGCCGGGATGCGTCCACGGCGACCGCCGCCTCACGCAGGAACGCGCGTCCGGCCACCGTCGGTACCAGCCCGGCCGGGGTACGGGCGAACAGCTGGACGCCGAGGTCACGTTCGAGGCCGCGGATCTGCTGCGATATCGACGGCTGCGCCACATGCAGCAACTCCGCTGCCGCTGTCACCGAGCCCGCTTCGGCAACGGTGAGGGCGTACTCGTACTGGCGCAGCGTCATCCGTCATCCTCCCGAGGTGAACCCAGCTCACCCTTTCGCCGTGTGTCCGGTAACCCGGGAAGGGCGACCGCCTGCCCAGGGGCTCGCCCGGCGGCGCAGGCAATGCCCCAGTTCACCGGAACCGGATACCGGGCCGACCTATTCCGCGGCGGCTCGAGCCCGCGGCGCAGTCGGCGTGGCAGATCCGGTTCTGGCACGATCGAAACCGGTACCGCCGCCCGGCGCCGCGGCGGCAACGACGGCACGACGAGAGGACCGGCCCACACCGTGGATACGCATTCCGGGACGAGTGAGCACGCCCCGCACGATCGCAAGGCCGAGATCGTCGAGGTCTTCACCGATGCCTTCGGTGACATGATCGCCACCGATCCGGACGCCTTCCGCAAGAAATTCCGCAAGATGGCCGATAACCCTTTCGCGTTCTACCGCGGTTCGGCGTGCCTCTTCTACCACGATATGGCCGCCAGCGACGATCCGTGGGCCGATGAACGCACGGGCCGGATCTGGATCCAGGCCGATCTGCATGCGGAGAACTTCGGTACCTATATGGATTCCGCGGGCCAATTCGTTTTCGATGTCAACGATTTCGACGAGGCCTATCTCGGCGCATTCACCTGGGATATCAAACGGTTCTGCGCCAGTGTGGCGCTGCTGGCCCGCCGGAAAGCGGTCTCCGATGCCGATATCGAGGAATTGATCGCGACCTATGCACGGTCCTATGTGCGTATGGTGCGCGCCTTCCACGACGGCAGCCGCGACGAACAGGATTTCAAACTACATCTGCGGAATACCACGGGGCCGGTGCACGATGTGTTGCTGGATGCCCGGATGAATACGCGTACCGCATTGCTGGCCGGCACCACGGTGGTCGAGAACTACGAGCGCCGGTTCCGGCCGGGCAAAGGCGTCCGGACTCTGGACGACGACGAACGCGCACTGGTACTCGACGCGTTCACCCGGTACCTCGACACCATCCCGGAGCACAAACGCTTCCGCAGCATCACCTACGAAGTCAAAGATATTGTGGGCCGCAAGGGTTTCGGGATCGGGTCGGCGGGACTGCCCGCCTACAACATCCTCGTGGAGGGGCAGACCGAGGCCCTGGAAAACGACGTGATTCTCTCCATGAAACAGGGGAATGTGGCCGCACCCAGCCGGATCGTGCGCGACGAGCGGATCCGCAAATATTTCCATCACCACGGGCACCGCACCGCTGTCTCCCAGCGCGCGCTCCAGGCCCACGCCGACCCGTGGCTCGGTTACACCGAGATCGGCGCGGCGGGCTATATCGTCTCCGAACTCTCCCCGTATGTGAGCGATCTCGACTGGTCCGACCTCACCGAACCCTCCGAGATGCGACCGGTCATCGAGTACCTCGGCCAGGCCACCGCAGGGATGCACTGTGTCTCCGACGCCGACTCCGAGCAGACCCTCGTCGATTTCCAGAGCGAAGAAGCGATCATGGCGGCCATCGGTTCGCATGAGACGGAATTCGTCCGCGATATGGTCGATTTCGGTCAGAGCTATGCCCGCCGTACCCGCGCGGATCACGAGCTCTTCATCGACGCCTTCCGCAACGGCGAAATCCCCGGCCTGGAACGTGCGACCGGCGACGCCTGACCTACGCCCCCACCGGGTGGGGCCTGTCCGGACGGCAGGCCGGCTACTGTCCGCCCAGCGCGTCGCGTGCCTGCGTGAGGAACCGGCGTTCGGCAGTGTCGTGCGATAGGTCGATCGCCTTGGTGTAGGCGGCGTACGCCTCGCCCTTCCGTCCCAGTAGACCGCACAGATGGGCGCGGACCGCCCAGGCGGGCTGGAACCGCCGGTCGTCGACCTCGGAGTCGAGGATCGACAGCCCGGCGGCGGGCCCGTGTACGCGGGCGGCCGCGGCGGCGAGTGAGGTCGCGCTGCCGAGCGTCGGAGCGAAACGGTGCAGCGCACGATGGGCGTCGAGGAGAACGACCGGATCGGCGCCGGCGCCTTCGGCCGCCTGGATCGCGGCCTCGAGCTGATACCGGCCGAGGGTCGCGAACGAATACGCGCGGCGGAGATGGGCGTAGCCCCGCGCGACGAGATCGGCGTCCCAGCGACCGCGGTCCTGACGCTCGAGCGGAATGTAGTCACCCGCGGCATCGGTGCGCGCGTCCGCGCGGGCCGTGCACAGGTCGATGAGGGCGGCGAGGCCATGTGCCTCGGGGTCCTCGGGCAGGACCTGGGTGAGTACTTCGGCCAGGTGGAGTGCCTCCCCGGTCAGTGAGTCGTTCCGTTCGCGGCCGGTGGTGTGCCAGTCGATGGCGAATGCGCCGTAGACGGTTTCCAGCACCGCGTCCACCCGCGCCGGTAGTTCCGCCCGCTCGGGCACACGGAACGGTATGCGCGCCTGCCTGATTCGTTTCTTGGCGCGGGTGAGGCGGGCCGCCATCGTCGCGGTGGGCACGGTGAACGCCCGGCCGATCTGTTCGGCGGTGCACCCCAGCAGGGTGTTGAGCATCAACGGGGTCCGGGTCGGCGGATCGATGGCCGGGTGGGCGCAGACGAACATGAGCTCGAGCCGGCGGTCCTCCAGTGCGTCCGGATCGATCCGGTCCAGCAGGCCCGGATCATGGAGTACCGGGTCGAATGCGACGGTGCGGCGGGCGGGCGCCCCGGTGACGACATCACGGATGCGGTTGCGGGCCACCGTGAGCAACCAGGCGTCGGGGTTGGCGGGGATACCCTCGACCGGCCAGTGCCGCACCGCCCGTTCGAACGCATCGGCCAGAGCGTCCTCCGCCGTGGACACATCGCCGCAGCGGGCGGCGAGCAACGCCAGCAACCGGCCGTAGGAGGTACGGGCCGCGTCGGCGGCCCGCACCCTCGCCTCTGTACGGCTCACGCCGTCGACTCTCCGGCGACACACGACGCCGTCCATTCTCCGGCGATACACGCAGTGGCCACGGGCCGCACCTCCAGCGTCCCGTAGGTCGCGGCCGGGCATTTCTCGGCCCAGCCGAGCGCGGCATCCAGATCGGGGACTTCGAGGACGAACACTCCGGCCAGCGCCTCCTTCGTCGCGGCGAACGGGCCGTCCTGCACCTGCAATGTGCCCGTGCGCCTGGTCACGGTGGTCGTCGCCGCCTGCGGGAACAGGATATCGCCGCCGATCAGCACCCCGGCCTCCTGCAACGCCCGCCCATAGGCATCGAATGCCCGCTGCATCTCCTCGATCGCCGCCGCGGGGATCTCCCCCTCGGCCGGTTCCTCGTTGTGGATCAGAAACGCGTATCGCATCGGTTCCTCCTTCATCAGGGGCCGGATCCAGTATCCGTGCGTTCACCCTTGCGCAGACATGACGATCCAGTACCGGGCAAATCGACACTTCCGCGCAGAAAAGCCGGCCGGACCGTAATCCGTGCCCCGCGACCGCTCGAACCGCACCCGGCCCGAACCGCGACCGGCCCGGTCCGCACCGAACCGGCCTGGAGCCTCATCCGCGTAATGACCCGGGCGGAGCGGGGCCGTCCCAGGTCATCGCGGCCAGCTCACACCATCCGCGCCGGCGGAGCTTCCGACGCCCCGGCACACCCTGTTCGGGTCGCCCCAACGCGATAGGTTCGGCTCGATTCGACTCATGAACTCGCCCGATGATCCGGGAGGAGCAGCCAGGCCACCGACTGAGCATCGCCCAGCTCGAGCAGTCCGTGCTCTCGGAGCATCCGCCGCCGCGGCACCCCGACGCTGGCCCGACCGGCTCGGTACGGAGCATTTCACACCTGACGGCCTGGCCCGGCCGGCTCGGGCGATATTTCACCGATCGAGTACCTCCCGGCTCATGCGGTCCGGCCCGACCGGGCTTCCGGCGTCGCGGCACGCCCGCACACCCCGTCCCGGATCTCGAGCCGGGTGCCCTCGAAGCGTTCGCGTATCCGGCGGTCGTGGGTGACCACCACCAATGCGCCGGATAGCCGGTGAGTGCCTCCTCCAGTTCTTCCACCAGCGCCGGGGACAGGTGGTTGGTCGGTTCGTCGAGTAGCAGCAGATCGACCGGGGCGCTCACCAGGCGCGCCAGCTCGATCCGGCGGCGCTGCCCATACGACAGCTCGCCGACGCGCAGAGCCAGGTCCTCCGGCCGGAACAGTCCCAGCCGCAACAGGTCGCCGGCGTGCTCCTCCGGATGCCACGGGCGTCCGTGGGCGAACGCCTGCAGCACGGTCATCCCCGTGGGCCAGGGAACCTCCTCTTGTCGTAGAAAGCCCACGCGGCCGGCCACCCGCACCGAACCGGTATCGGGTGGCAGTTCCCCGGCGAGCAGCCGCAGCAGTGTGGTCTTCCCGGCACCGTTGGGCCCGGTGATCAGCAGCCGCGCACCGGCGGCGAGGGTTATCTCGCCGACCTCGAGCCGGCCGCACACCCGCACGCCGGTCATCTCGGCCACCGGCCCCTCCGGAATCCGTACGTGGCCGTCGAGGTCCGGGGTGAAATTCAGCGGGTCCGGCGGCGGGGCGACCGGGTTGCCGGTGAGCCGCTCGAGGCGTTCTTTGGCGTTGCGAATCCGGCCGCGAGCACCGTGGTCGCGGCCGCGCGCCCGGAAAGGTCCCGCCGCGAACACCGCCAGCGGGAGTTTGCGCGGAATGGCATCCAGCCGCGCCACATTCGACTCCGCCAGGCGTCGATTACGGGCCAGTTCCTCCTTCCATCGCTGATATTCCTCCGCCATCCGCCGCCGTTGCGCCGCTTTGGCCCGCAGGTAGCCGTCGTATCCGTCACCGAACCGGGCAACCTGTCCGTCCGCGACCTCGAGCACCACAGTCGTGATGCGTTCGAGGAAAACCCGATCATGTGTGACCGCGACGATGGTGCCGCGGTGGCCGCGCAGATACCGTTCGAGCCATCCCACCGCGATATCGTCGAGATCGTTGGTGGGTTCGTCGAGCAGGAGCAGTTCCGGCGCGGCCGCCAGGGTGGCCGCCAGCGCGAGCCGGGACCGCTGCCCGCCGGACAGGGTGCCCAGCAGCCGGTCTCGTGCGAGGCCGGGCAGCCCGAGCCCGGCGAGCGCGGTATCCACGCGCTGGTCGGCCTGATATCCGCCGCGCGCTTCGAACCGTGCCAGTAACTCCGCGTAACGGTCCAGCGCCGGTCCCAGCGGACCGTTACCGCCCAGTTCCGCTTCCGCACTGCGCATACGCATTTCCAGTTCGCGGATATCGGCCAGCGCCAGGTCGATCGCGTCGGCGACGGTCGCGGTATCCGGCAGTGCGAGTGTTTGCGGTAGATATCCGATCCCGCCGGGCGCCGAAACGCGGACCTCGCCGTTGTCCGGCAATTCCTGCCCGGCGAGCAGCCGCAACAGTGTCGATTTACCGGACCCGTTGTCGCCGACGATACCGACGGTTTCGCCGGGCCGGATCGATTGCGAGACGCGGTCCAGAACGGTGCGGTCACCGTAGCGTTTGGTGATTTCGGAGAGGGTGAGTTGAGCAGCGGTGAGCATATGTCCTCCTGTTCCCGGCCCATGGCCGTGATCACGGGAACCCACACGCGAGAGGAGCCGGCCGGGGCCGGAAGGCGTGGTGGGTGAAGAAACGCGGAGGCTCACTCATCAGCGGAGTGGCGCTCGACGCGTCGGGGGCGTGATTACAGGAAGAACAACAAAGTACCCATGAGGCGGCTGACATTATCGGTGCGGGACCGGACTGTCAATCCCTGCGCCGATACTCCGGGCGCGAAGGGCGGTCCGTCCGGGAAGTCACCGCTGCCGCTGGGGGTTTACGAGCTGCGCATATGCTGACGCGCCCAGCTCGCGAATCCGGTGAGCGGAATCCCCAGTGCCCGCGCATATTCCGGCCGGGCGGGCTGGCCTTCGACGTTCATGAAGGCATGGGAGGCGCCCATCGGTGGCATTCCGGCGGCCACCGCCTGCTCCTCGGTCATATCCGGAGCGGCCAGCGGTGTACCGAGAGCTTCCGAGAGAATCTCGGCGATTTCGGTCATCGACAGATAGTCGCTCGCCAGTTCCAGTTCCACCCGATCGAATCGTTCCGGTTCGGCGACGGCCGCGGCTGCCGCCCGCCCGATATCGGCCACCGCGGCCAGCGACAGCCGCGTACCCGGTTTCAGCACACTTACCAGGCCACCTGCGATTCCGCGGGGGAAGAGGAAGGCCATTTCGGGAAGGAAATTCTCCATGAAGAACCCCGGTTTGAGAATGGTCCAGCGGTCGAACCCGGCGGCGCGAACCTGTTCTTCGATGGCTTGTTTGGTGTTCAGTGACGGCGCGACCGCATCCCAGCGGCCCTCTGCCCAACCGGGGATCTCGGTATGCCGGCCGGCACCGGATACCGACGTGTGCACGAACTGCGATACCCCGGCGGCCCGCGCACCCTCCAGCAGATTGACGGCCTGGTCGAATTCCCCGGCGAAGTCGAAACCGGATGCCGTCAGCGGCGCCTGCTGTATCGAGAAGACCGAGCGGGCACCCGCCGCGGCCCGGGATACCGAATCCCGGTCACGCAGATCGCCCACGACCAGTTCGGCCCCCAGCGCGGCGACCGCACGCGCCGGCTCGGCGGCCGGATCGCGGACCAGAGCGCGGACGGGAATACCGGCCGCGAGCAGTGCACGGGCGGTGGCACCCCCCTGTTTGCCGGTGGCTCCGGTTACCAGGACGGGCGCGGTTCCTACAGACATGAGTTTTCCTCCATCACGGCGAAACACTAAATGGCGGGGCCCGCCGTTTAGCTTCCGATAGAATACGGCGGGCCCCGCCACTTAGCAATCCCGAGAGGAAAAGCGATGCCGGATCAGCAGCGCGCCGACGCCCGGCGCAACTACGCGCGCATCCTCGCTGTCGCCGAGGCGGAGGTCGCCGCCCACGGATCCGCGGCCTCACTGGAGCAGATCGCCCGCACCGCCGGGGTCGGCTCGGCCACGGTGCGCCGCCACTTCCCCACCCGTCGCGCCCTACTGGAAGCGGTCTCCCACGAACGGGTCGAGGTCCTGCGTGCGCGTGCCGAGGAGCTGACCGGCGCCGCCGACAGCCGGGCGGCGCTCCTGGACTGGCTGGGCGATGTCGTGACCTACTGCGTCGAGGCCCGGGGCCTGGCGGCCGCGCTGTCCTACGACCTCGAACCCGATTCGCTACAGGAGAACTCCTGCGCGGCAACGATTCACGAGGCCGGCGACCCACTCCTCCGGCGCGCGGTCCGCGACGGGGCGGTGATCGCGGACGCCACCATCACCGATGTGATCACACTCATCATCGGCATCACCCTGGCCACCGAATCCCTCCCCGACCCCACCGGCCGCGCACACCACTTGTTCCGCCTCGCCATCACAGGATTGAGCCCGCGCCCCTGAGCCCGGCGCCGGAAACCCCGCCCGGCACTCAACTCGACCGGCGACGAACCTCCCGCGCACATGCCTGCGAGAACTCCCCGGGGTCGAACCCGAGTACCAGGGCGATCGCCTCCAGCGACCTGCGCGACAGCTTTCCACCCCGTTCGGCATGCATGGTCGTCCCCGGCAGCAGGAACGCGGCATTGTCGAGCTCCAGGCAGGTGAGACCTGCCGCGCGACGTTCCAGTGACAACTGTTCGCCGACCACCCCATCGGTGCCCGCGAACAGTCCCAGGTCGTCCATGTCCACGCTCCCAGTGTGAACCTGCACACCCTCCGGCATGGACGGTTTTGCCGAGGTCGCCGGAAACTTCCCACACTGTGTTCAGGGCCGGTGACCCGGGCGCAGCATCCCGTTCCGGCGGCGGACTCCGCCGGATACCAGCCGCGCGAAGATGGACGACCCGCGATCGCGGCGGCCCCTACGCTTGACCCCATGCCACTCGTTGCCGGTGTCGATTCGTCCACGCAGTCGTGCAAGATCGTTGTTCGCGATGCCGAGACCGGTGCGTTGCTGCGGCAGGGTCGCGCGGCCCATCCCGCAGGCACCGAAATCGACCCGGCGCATTGGTGGTCCGCCTTCGAGCGGGCGGCGGCCGCGGCCGGTGGACTCGACGATATCGACGCTCTGTCGGTCGCTGCCCAGCAGCACGGCATGGTGCCCCTTGCCGAGGACGGCAGCTGTGTCCGGCCCGCCCTGCTGTGGAACGACACCCGGTCGGCGGGGGCGGCGCAACAACTCGTCGCGGAACTGGGTGGCGCCGGCGCGTGGGCCCAGGAGGTCGGTGTCGTACCGCTCGCGGCCATCACGGTCGCGAAATTGCGCTGGTTCGCCGATACCGAGCCCGCGGCGGCCGATCGGACAGCCGGCGTCTGCCTGCCACACGATTGGCTGAGCTGGCAGCTGGCCGGCGCCGGAGGTATCGAGTCGATCGTCACCGACCGCGGTGACGCGAGCGGTACCGGCTACTACGCGACGGCCACGGACCGATACCGGCCCGATCTGCTCGAACTCGCCTTCGGCACCCGGCGGCCGGTGCTGCCCCGGGTCGCCGCCCCGAACGAGATCGCGGGCGCCGCAGCGCGAATCGCGTCCGGCGCGGCGCTGGGTCCCGGAACCGGCGACAATGCGGCCGCCGCTCTCGCCCTGGACGCTCGCGAGGGCGAGGTGATCGTGTCGCTCGGAACGTCTGGGGTCGTCTCGGCGGTCAGCTCGACCGTCGTCGGCGACGCTTCGGGCGCTGTGGCCGCGTTCGCCGACGCCACCGGCAGGCAACTTCCGCTGTTGTGCACCCTCAACGGCGCTCCGGTGCTGGATGCGGTGGCCGGGCTGCTCGGCGTCGATCACGAGCGCCTCGCCGAGCTGGCGCTGAACAGTACGAGTGACGGTCTGGTTCTCGTCCCGTACCTCAGTGGCGAGCGCACACCCGATCGGCCCGCTGCCACCGGCGCAGTGCACGGACTACGCCTGACCAACGCGACACCGGGACATTTCGCCCGGGCCGCGTTCGAAGGGCTGCTGTGCGGGCTCGCCGACGGTCTCGATCGGCTTCGCGCGCAGGGTGTACGTACAGACCGGGTACTGCTCGTCGGCGGTGGTGCGCGTTCGCGGGCCGTCCGCGAACTCGCCCCGGCGATCTTCGGGATGCCGGTCGCGGTACCCGAACCCGGCGAATATGTCGCCGACGGCGCGGCGCGCCAAGCCGCCTGGGCACTTTCGGGCGCGGCCACCCCGCCACCGTGGCCCCGCCCGGCCGTCACGGTTCACGAGGCGGAACCGGCTCCGCGTATCCGGGAACGGTACGAGGCCGTCCGCGATCTCACCGACGGTTCACCACTGCTCGGCTGAGGCCGCGACCGTCGCATGCGCGCCGTTCTCGTGCAGCGACCGCAATGCGGCCAGGTAGGGCGCGACGAAGGCCGGCTCGTCGACGAGGCCACCGAATACGCCGCGTTCGGTGAGGAAGGCCGTGGGTTGCGCGCGTTGCCTCCGGGCCAGCGCACCGAGACGCTCCCGCAGTGGATCGACGATTTCGATCGGTTCACCCTGCTCGTCCACGCCCTCGGCATACCGCGCCCAGCCGGCGACCACCGCCGCCGCGCAGGTGATATCCCCACCGTCGCGTAATCGGCTGCGCACCACCGGTAGCAACCATTTGGGGATCCGGTCCGACGATTCGGCGCACAAGCGGGCGATGGTATCGCCGATGGCGGGGTTGGCGAATCGTTCGATCAGGGTGCGCTTGTACACGTCCAGGTCGACGCCGGGCACCGGACGCAGGGTAGGCGTCGCCTCGGTATCCATGTACCGCAACAGGAATCGCTCGAACACCGGATCCTGCGCAGCTTCGTGGACCAGCCGGTATCCGCTGAGGTAGCCGAGATAGCCCAGCGCCTGATGGCTCGCGTTCAGCAGGCGGAGTTTCATCAGCTCGTAGGGCGCGACATCGGCAACGGTTTGGACTCCCACCTTCTCGTAGGCGGGCCTGCCGAGGGTGAATTCATCCGCCAGCACCCACTGGGTGAACGGCTCGGTCACCACCGGCCAGCCATCGTCGATCCCGTAGCGCCGCGCTACTTCGGCGGCTGTCCCGGCGGTCGAGGCCGGGGTGATCCGGTCGACCATCGAATCGGGAAACGCGCCGGTCCGCTCGATCCATTCCGCCAGACCCGGATCGCGCAGCCGGGCGAACGCGGTGAAAACGGTACGGGCGATCTGCCCGTTGCCTTCGATATTGTCGCAGGACATGATCGTGAACGGCGCCAGTCCGCGCGCCCGGCGCCGGGCCAGCGCTTCGACGACGATCCCGAAGGTGGTGGCGGGGACGGCCCCGGGTGCGAGGTCGGCGACGATGGCCGGGTTGTGCGCATCGAATTCACCGGTCGCCGCCGCGAAGTTGTAGCCGCCCTCGGTGATCGTCAGCGAAACGATGCGGGTGCGTTCGTCGGCCAGTTTCGCCAGGACGGCCTCCGGATCATCGGGCGCGTACAAATATTCCACGATCGAACCGACGACCCGGGTCTCCCAGGTGCCGTCGGGATGGGTGGCCGACAGCGTGTACAAGCAGTCCTGATCGCGCATGACATCGCGCATACGCCGATCGGACGGAAGTACCCCGACCCCGCATATCCCCCAGTCGCGAGCCTCGCCCAGTTCCAGCAGCCGATCCAGATACATCGCCTGATGGGCCCGGTGGAACCCGCCGACACCGAAATGCACGATGCCGGTTTCGATACCGGATCGGTCGTAGGACGGTACGGAGACGACCCCGGCGAGTTGCTCGATCGCCGCGGCGCACAACCGCACCGGTCCGGAAAGCACCGATTGTCCTTGCATCGCATTCCTTCCCGAGCTTTCGGCACCCACTCGTCAAGCCCTCCGGCGGATTTCTGTTGTGTACGTCACAACCGGAATGCTACCTTGTGTGAGCACCCGTTCATGGTCTGATCATCTGCTCACGGATGTTCGGCTCATCGCGGCACCGCCGGGATGCCGCCGCGAGCCGGGTCCGTTCCCCGATCCGGCCGCCGACCGGCCCGCTCACCGAGGAGTGCCCGTGACCACCGAGCCGCCCCGTCCGCTCGCATCCGAAGATGTCCGGCTGGCACTGCGCGCGGCAACGCTCTACCACCTGGAGGGCGCCACCCAAGCCGAGATCGCCGCGAAACTCGGAGTATCGCGGCCCACGGCGGGCCGGCTCATCGCCCGGGCTCGCGCGCAGGGACTGATCCGTATCGAGATCAGCGTCCCGGACGAGCTGAGCGCGACCGTGCACACCGAACTCGAACGCGAGCTCGAGCAGATCTTCGGTCTCACCGAAGCCGTCGTCACCAATGCCGTACCCGACGGATCCCCGGCCGGGTACTACGCGCTGGGCCGGGCCGCGGTGAGCGTGCTCACGCGGCGGCTGCGCGAACGAGACACCCTCGGCTTCACCTGGGGTCCGGAAACCGTCGCCGTGGCGCAGGCGCTCAAACCACGATCGGCGCGCTGCGCGACTGTCGTCCAACTGGACGGGTCGATGACCACCACGAACTATCAGACCGGTGTCGATTTCACCCTCGGCACCTGCGCGCAGCTGTTGCAGGCCGACCCGGTCCGGCTGCACGCGCCGCTGTACGCCGACGCGGCGACGGTCACCGCGCTGCACAACGATTCGCTGATGAGCCGCGCGCTCGAGGTCGGCCGCAACGCCGATGTGATGATCTTCGGAATCGGACCGGTCTCCACCGCGACGACCCTGTTCGAGGGCAGCTACCTCGATACCGCGCTACTGGACGAACTGCGCAGGCTGGGTGCCGTCGGCGAGATGGGCGGGCGGTTCTACACCCGCGAGGGCGCCGATATCGACAGTTCGCTCACCGCCCGCACGGTATCGGTCCCGCTCGACGCGGTACGCGCCTGCCCGGCCGCCGTGCTGGTATCCGGCGGTGCAGCCAAACACGAGGCGATTCTCGGCGCACTCAACGCAGGGCTGGCCGACATCGTGGTCACCGATATCGACACCGCGCGGTGGCTGGTAGAACACAAGGAGGCAGCGCCCCGATGAGGATTCGTTCGAAATATCTGGCCGCCGCGATCGCGGCAACGATGACGCTGACCTTGTCCGGTTGCGCGGGCGCCGGCTCGTTCGTCGGCGGCGGCGCCGATGCGGTGACCATCGCGATCATCTCGAACTCACAGATGCAGGACGCCATCGCCCTGTCCGACCGGTTCGAACGCGAGAATCCCGGTATCGAACTGAAATTCGTCTCGCTCTCGGAGAACGAGGCCCGAGCGAAGATCACCGCATCGGTCGCCACCGGCGGCGGTGAATTCGATGTGGTGATGATCAGCAATTACGAAACCCCGCAGTGGGCGGAAAACGGCTGGTTGACCAACCTTTCCGAATACGCCGACCGAACACCCGGCTACGACGAGGAAGATTTCATCCCCTCACTGCGCGAATCGCTGTCCTACGAGGGCAGTATGTACTCGGTCCCGTTCTACGGCGAGTCCTCGTTCCTCATGTACCGCAAGGACCTGTTCGAACAGGCCGGCCTCGATATGCCGGCCGAACCCACCTGGGAACAGGTGGCCGGATACGCCGCCGCCCTCGACGCACCCGGTGAGACCTCCGGAATCTGCCTGCGCGGTAAACCCGGCTGGGGCGAAATGCTCGCCCCGCTCAACACGGTGATCAACGCCTTCGGCGGACGCTGGTACGACGAGAACTGGAACGCGCAGCTCACCAGCCCCGAGACCGTGCGGGCGGTGCAGTTCTACGTCGATCTGGTCCGCACCCACGGGCAATCCGGCGCCGCGACGAGCGGTTTCAGCGAATGCGCCACACAGCTCGCCCAGGGCCGCACGGCCATGTGGTACGACTCGACCGCCGCGGTATCGGTCCTCGAGGATCCCGCGGCGAGCCGGGTCGTCGGCAAGATCGGCTACGCCCCGGCTCCCGCCGCGGTGAAATCCGATACCGGCTGGCTGTATTCGTGGTCGCTGGGTATTCCGACCACCAGCGACAAACCCGACGCGGCCTGGAAGTTCGTGTCCTGGATGACCGATAAGGACTATCTCGAGATGGTCGGCAACGAACTCGGCTGGGAGCGGGTGCCGCCGGGTAGCCGGTTGTCCACCTATGCGATCCCGGAGTACGAACAGGCGGCCGCCGCCTACGGCCCACCCACCCTGGCGGCGATGGAGAAGGCCGATCCCGAGAACCCGACGGTTCAACCAGTCCCCTACACGGGCGTGCAGTTCCTGACGATTCCAGAATTCCAGGATCTCGGTACCCGGGTCAGTCAGCAGATCAGCGCCGCGATCGCCGGCCGGATCAGCGTCCGTGAAGCGCTCGAACAGGCGCAGCAGTATGCCGAGGTCGTCGGCGAGACCTACCGGGAGGCGCAGTAGCCATGTCGAGCACCACCACAGCAGAAGCTCCCCCGGCCGACCCCGGGCCCGACAAAGCGATACCGCCGTCGCGGCGACGCGCCGTCTCCCGCGCGGAAGGCTGGCGGCGCCGCGGTCCGTTGCTGCCCGCACTGATCTTCATGATCGTCGTCACCCAGATCCCGTTCCTGGTGACGGTCTACTATTCGACCCAATCGTGGAACCTGGTACGCCCCGGATCGCAGCAGTTCAACGGCCTGAACAATTACATCGACGTCTTCTCCGACAGTCAATTCCGCACCGTCGCAATGAATACCGTGCTCATGATCGCCGGTACCGTCGTGATCTCGGTGATCCTCGGACTGCTGCTGGCCTTGCTGCTGGACCGGAAATTCTTCGGCCGCGGAATCGTGCGCACACTGCTGATCACCCCGTTCCTGGTCACCCCGGTCGCCGCGGCCCTGATCTGGAAGACGACGATGCTCGACCCCGTCTTCGGCCTGGTCAACTTCGCGCTGCAGCCGTTCGGCGTCGGCGAAATCGACTGGATCAGCAAATTCCCGCTCCCGGCGGTGATGGCGAATCTGGTCTGGCAGTGGACACCGTTCATGATGCTGCTCATCCTCGCCGGACTGCAGTCCATGCCCCGCGATATCGTCGAGGCGGCCCGGGTCGACGGCGCCGGCGCGTTCGCGATCTTCCGCGAGCTGACCCTGCCGCATCTGCGCCGCTTCATCGAACTGGGCGCCGTCCTCGGCGCGATCTACCTGGTCAACACCTTCGACGCCGTGTACATGATGACCTCCGGTGGACCGGGGGTGGCCAGCGCCAACCTGCCCTACTACATCTATCAGCGCGCGTTCCTCGGATTCGATATCGGGCAGGCGGCTGCCATGGGCGTGGTCACCGTAGTCGCGACGATCATCGTCTCGACCCTGGCGTTGCGCCTGATCTTCAAGAGTTTCACCGGGAACGAGGAGGCGGCCTGATGAGTACCGCTGCTACCGCAGATATCGACGACACCGCGGCGACACCTCTGCGGCCCACCCGGCGCCGCGCCCGTGACTCGGTGTGGGCGGTTCTCGCCTGGGTGATCGCGCTGGGTTTCTTCTTTCCCGTCCTGTGGATGGTGCTCACCGCCTTCAAGGAGGAAGGCGACGCCTACACCGACCCGCCGAAACTGTTCTTCACCCCGACACTGCAGCAGTTCCGCGATGTCCTGGACAGTGGTATCGGCACGACCCTGTTGAATTCCGTTTTCGCGACCGGTATCTCGACCCTTCTGGTCTTGCTCCTCGGGATCCCCGCCGCATTCGCCCTGTCTCTGCGCCCGGTACGTAAGACCAGGGACGCACTGTTCTTCTTCATCAGCACCAAAATGCTGCCGGTGGTCGCGGCGATCATTCCGCTGTATGTGATCGTCGGCGATATCGGGATGCTCGACAATATCTGGACGCTGGTCATCCTCTACACGGCCATGAATCTGCCGATCGCGGTGTGGATGATGCGCTCGTTCTTCCTCGAGGTTCCCGGCGAACTACTCGAAGCGGCGAGTATGGACGGCGCCGGCCTGTGGACCTCGGTCCGGGAAGTGATCCTGCCGCTGGTGTCCCCCGGGATCGCCGCGACAGCGCTGATCTGCATCATCTTCTCCTGGAACGAATTCT
Source organism: Nocardia carnea (assembly GCF_029868325.1). GTDB lineage: Bacteria > Actinomycetota > Actinomycetes > Mycobacteriales > Mycobacteriaceae > Nocardia > Nocardia carnea_C. Next base: position 21,633 of record NZ_JARWNW010000266.1, on the reverse strand, counting down.
TCTTCGCGGTGAACCTGACGGCCGTTCAGGCGCAGACCGTCCCGGTGTTCCTGGTCGGTTTCATCACCGGTCAGGGCCTGTACTGGGCGCAGCTCTCGGCGGCGGCAGTGCTCACCGCACTACCCGTGGTATTGGCCGGGTGGATCGCGCAGAACAAACTCGTGCGCGGCCTGTCGTTCGGCGCGATCAAATAACCTCCCCGCCTTGCAGAATCAGGAGTAATCGTTATGGCCGAGATCTCGTACAAGAACGCGTCGTGCGTCTATCAGGGCGCCGACCAGCTCGCGGTCGATTCGCTGAATCTCGATATCGGCGACGGTGAATTCGTCGTCCTGGTCGGCCCGTCCGGGTCCGGGAAGAGCACGGCCCTGCGCATGCTCGCCGGGCTGGAGGAAATCGACGGCGGCACCATCACGATCGACAACGAGGATATGGTCGGTGTCGCGCCGAAGGACCGGGATATCGCAATGGTGTTCCAGAACTACGCGCTGTACCCGAACAAAACGGTCGGCGAGAACATGGGCTTCGCCCTCAAAATGCGCGGGATACCGCACGAAGAACGTAAGCGCCGGGTCGCCGAGGCCGCGAAACTGCTCGACCTCACCGAATACCTCGACCGCAAACCGGGCAAACTTTCCGGCGGGCAGCGCCAACGAGTCGCCATGGGACGCGCCATCGTCCGCGAACCGCGCGTGTTCTGCATGGACGAACCACTCAGCAACCTCGACGCGAAACTCCGGGTCCAGACCCGCACCCAGATCGCCGCACTACAACGGCGCCTCGGCACCACCACCGTCTACGTCACCCACGACCAGGTCGAGGCCATGACGATGGGCGATCGGGTCGCGGTCCTGAAATCCGGCCGGCTCCAGCAGTTCAGCACGCCCACCGAACTGTACGACCGCCCCGCCAACGCCTTCGTCGCCGGATTCATCGGCTCCCCCGCCATGAACCTTTTCACCGCCGCCCTCACCACCGGCGGAGTGGAGGTCGGGACGACAACCCTCGAACTGCCCCGCGCCGCCCTGACCCGCCTGGCCGAAACCGGCCTGGAGCGGGTCACGGTCGGCATTCGCCCGGAACATCTCGAATTGCGCCGGGACGGCATCGGTTTCGGTGTGGTCGTCGAACTGGTCGAGGAGCTGGGCAGCGAATCCTACGTCTACGCCCGCGGCGCCGGCGGAGCCAACCCCGCACCGAACGGATTACCGATCACCTTCGTCGCCCGGTCGGCGACCAGGTCACCGGCGAAACTCGCGGAGAACGCGACGATGGCTGTCCGCCCGGACGCCGCCGTCCACCTCTTCCATCCTGTATCCGGCGAGCGAATCGGCGACTGACGCACAGTCCGGCCCGAGCGCCTCCGACGCCGCTATCGTGCCGGGGGAACAGTACGGCGTGGCTGTTGCTCGGCTTCGAGTTGCGCCGCCAGAGCTGCTCGCTCGGCCTGGTGCCGGGCGAGCACATCGGCGCTGAACTCACCCCAGGCCGCATCCTCCGCGTCCGACATGGGCAGATCGTCACACTCGACTTCCGGATGAATATCCAGGAATCGCCGGTACAGCTCCCCCATCTCCCGGCTGTGCCGCCGGTTGAGTTCGATCCGTCGTGGGTCCATCTGCTCACCGATCCTCGATAGGCCAGGCGCCGGCGAATATACCGTGCCGAGGCCGGATCGCGCCCCGATGTCAGGGCAGTGGATGGTTCCCGAAGAGCTGCCATATGCGGTTGCGCAGGTCGGCGCCCTGGTTGCCGCCGGGCCATCCGTGGCCGCCGGCCTTGTACTTGCGCCATACAACGTTGGCGCCCTGTTCGCAGGAGTACCGATATCCTTCGGCCACCTCGGGGCCGGTCTCGGTCGCCGCATCGTTGCTGCAGCCGATGGTGCCGCGCCACTGGAGGTGCGCCGCGAAGACCGTCGGCTGGGTGAAGTCGTTATCGGCGGTGAAGAAGCCGAACGACAGTTTGCGCACCGGGACACCGTCTTCGCATCCGCCGTGCGAGCCACCCGCATACATCGCCACCGCGCCCAGCTGCGGCGAGGCCGCGCACGCCATCCGGGAGGTCATCTGGCCGCCGTTGGAGTGGCCCGCCAGATGGACCCGCTTGATGTCGACGCACCAGTTCGACTGGATATCGGCGATGACTCCCAGCAGAAAATCCACATCGCGGCGGTCGCCGTTCTCGTAGTACCAGCTACGGTCGTCGGGCCGTTGCGGATCGCTGATATCGTCCTTGCCGCCCCGCGGGTAGGCGACGATGAACTTGTGCTGTTCGGCGAATGCCGTCCAGCCGGATTCCACCTCGTGCTTACCGGGATTGCTGCCGCCGCCGTGCAGCGCCACCAGTAGCGGCGCCGGGCCGGTCAGACCGCTCGGCACACGGAGCAGATACGGCTGTCCGGCGATCTCGCGGGTCACCGAGGTGGGGGCCGTCGAGCACGCCGCCGGGACAGTGTCTTCCCCACCCGGCACGGGTTCGGCAGCGGCGACCGTCCCCGGAGTCGCCAGCGCGAAAACAGTGCATAGAAGGGTCGCGGCTGTTCGACTCGCGGCTCTCGGTATCCAACGGGGCAAAGGGAAGTAACGCACCGGAAACTCCTGTCGGGCAAACGAATTGGATCTATAACTGCCGGATCCTATCGCCGCATTCGATCTTTCACCGCGGTTCGCGTGTCCCTTGTGACGTTTCCCAGGGTCGACCTCCCGATATATCAGGGGCGCCGGTGAGTTGCCCAGGCGATCTGCGCTATGTCCGGATACCGTCCCGGATCAATCGGGTCTCATCCGACGCCGGTGCGTGCAATAAACCGTCCCATGCATCGATGAGGGACGACAGCTCGCCTCGATCCGGCGCCGTGTTGGAGCGGTTGTAGCGGGCCAGGGTGTGCAGCACGCTCTCGTACACCATGCCGATCCGCTGCCGGCGCAGCTCTTCCGGCACATCCTCGAGTGCAGCGTGCAGGGCGCGGTTCACCCCGAACCCACTCGCGGTCATCTCCGGATCGACGGAACCGAAGGTGCGCGCGAGGATTTCGGTTTCCATCAGCCGGTCGAGCAGGCCGACGTAGTTGTTGCCGTCGCGCAAGGTATTCGCCAGCGGCTGCACCATGATCCACAAGGCCGCGCGGGTTGCCGGTGCGCCGTCGTCCGCCCGCGAACTCGCGACCAGCGCTTCCCGGTCGGCACTGATCGAGGGCAGCCGGTGCGCGAAAATCGCGTCCAGCAGGTTCTGCTTGGAACCGAAGTAGTACCCGATCACCGAGGCGTTGTGCTGCCCCGCGGCGTGGCGGATATCGGCCAGGGTGACACCGTCGTACCCTCGGTGCGCGAACAGGCGCTCGGCTGTTTCTATCAGGAGAACCCGGGTTCCTTCACCCGCACCGTAGCGGCCGCGTCTGGCGGTCATGGCCGTTCACCCTACCGCCCCGGCAACGGTTTCCGGCTCGCGGCCGGACCGCGGCCGAGCAGCGCGCCCGCCGCCCGGCCGCGGTGCCGGAGAACCCATTCCGCGTGATGCGCGCAAGCAAAAATCATCGGGATCGCATTCATTATCAAATTAATGCGGCGCGATTACTTTGACGTTCGGCCCGCTTTCCGGCCCGATCCGATCCGGGGCCGACCCACCGTTCGACCGTCAGGAGACCACCGTGACCACCACCGAGAGTCGTCCCGTCACCGCAGCCGATATCTACGCCGCCGGCGGTATCACCGTCACCAAGCTGGGCGAGAATATCGGCGCGCTCATCGAGGGCGTCCATATCTCCGGCGATATCGGCAGCGAGACCGCGTTCGCCATCCGCTACGCCCTGGCCACCAACAAGGTGGTGGTTTTCCGCGGCCAGCACCATGTCGACGACGACACCCAATACCGGTTCGCCTCGACGCTGGGCTCGCCGACCACCACCCATCCGACCCTCACCTCCGAGGACAACCGGACGCTGGTGATCGAGGGCGCCGCGAACAGCTGGCATACCGATGTCACCTTCATCGACCGCATCCCGAAGGCGTCCATCCTGCGCGCCGTGGATATCCCGCCCTACGGCGGCGCCACCACCTGGGCCTCCACCACCGCGGCCTACGATCAGCTGCCCGAACCACTGAAGGCGCTGGTCGAGAAGTTGTGGGCGGTGCACAGCAACGAATACGACTACGCCGGTGTCCACGCCGACCCCAAGGCCCGGGGTCTCGCCGCGTCGAACCATATGCAGAACTTCACCCGCATCGTGTTCGAAACCGAACATCCGGTGGTGCGTATTCATCCCGAAACGGGTGAGAAGTCGCTGCTGCTGGGACATTTCGTCAAGAATTTCGTGGGTCTGAAGACCTCGGAATCGGCGGCGCTGTTCCAGCTGCTGCAGGATCGCATCGTCCGCCTGGAGAACACCCTGCGCTGGGCCTGGACCCCGGGTGATCTGGTGATCTGGGACAACCGCGCCACCCAGCACTACGGGATCGCCGATTACGGCGACCACAAGCGCAGTGTGCACCGGGTGACGCTGGCCGGCGATATCCCGGTCTCGGTGGACAACGAGCCCAGCCGTATCCGCACCGGCGATGCCTCGCATTTCTCGATCGTCGATCCCGTGGATCGTTTCCCCGGATTCGACGCCTGATCCATCCGCTGCCCGATCGGACCGGTTCCGCACCCGCGGGGCCGGTCCGCCCGGCCTCGAAAGGACTTCCCGTGTTCAGCCGCATCGCGTCCGTACGCGCCCTTCCGGTTCTCGCCCTGTGCCTGGCTGCGATCCTCGCCCTGGCAGGTTGCCGGTCTGCGGTGGACCAGGCGGGTTCCGGGGCCGGCGCAGAGGTCACCGACGGTGGCGTACTGCGGATCGGCGATGCCGGCGATCTCACCCCGGCCTCCCTGTACGCGGGTGCGCCGGCGCAGACGATGATCACCGGACTGGTCTACGACACACTGATCACCTATCCCCCGGACAGCCTGGCCCCGCAACCGGCACTGGCCGAATCCTGGCAGATCGCTCCGGACGGCCGGACCGTCGATATCGAGCTACGTGACGATGTGACCTTCCACGACGGCCGCCCCTTCACCTCCGCGGACGTGCAGTTCAGCCTCACCACCTACGCCGACCCCACTCGCGCCGGTCAGCTCGCCCGCACCGCCGCCCTGATCACCGGCTACGACACCGCCGACCCGCATGCGATAACGCTCGCACTCGCCCAGCCCGCCGGGAACATCCTGGATCTCCTGGAGATCGTCCCGATCATCGACCGCCACACGCTCGCGGATTTCGACACCGGCCGCGGTTACAACGGCACCGGTGCCTTCCGGTTCACGGGCTGGAAACCGGGTGTGTCGATGGATTTCGAGGCCAATGACCACTATTGGGGCGGCGCACCTCATCTGGACGGGGTCGAATACGTGATCGTGCCCGATCCGCAGACCCGTATCTCCCAGCTGCGCACCGGCCAGCTCGACCTGCTGCTTTCGGTCGCGCCGCGGGACGCGGACGCGCTGGCCGCCCGATCCGCGCTCCAGGTCGTGACGCAGACGGGAGTCGCACACAACTGGTATCTCGGCGCGAATGTGCGGGCACCCGGGTTGAGCGATGTCCGGTTGCGCCGGGCCATCGCGTACGCGGTGGACCCCGAACGTCTTCTCGCCGATGTCTACCATGGGCACGGAACGGTCGCCGATCTCCCGTGGCCCGACTACTCCCCCGCCTACGATGCGAGCCGCAACACCACCTACGGCCACGATGTGGAGCGGGCTCGGGCCCTGGTCGCCGAAGTCGGTGATATTCCGGTGATCCCGATCGGTTACACCACGGGATCACTCGATTCCGAGGCCGTCGCCCAGATCATCCAGGCCGATCTGGCCGCCGCCGGAATCGAGACCACGCTCCAGCCGATGGACTACCCGACCACCCTGGAACATCTCATCGGTGGCACTTTCGGCGGCCTGTGGATCACCGCCCACACCTACACGCAGTACACGCCGGTAACACTGCCCACCGGCGCCTTCCCGTTCAACGCGCACAAGAACACCTCCAACTTCACCGATCCGGACTATTTCCGCGCCGTCGAATCCGCTTGGCGCGCTGTCGATCCGACCAGCCGCGAAGCACAGGAGGCCTACCGGGCACTCAATACCGAACTGCTCGACAACGTCTTCGTTATCGAACTGTTCAACAAGGAGAACGAACTCGCCATGTCGCCCGCTCTGCACGGTGTGACCTGGTCGAAGCGGTCCGAGCTCGACCTGAGCGACGCCTACCTGGAGAGCTGACCACATTGCTGAACTACAGTCTGCGGCGGATTCCGTCCGCACTACTCGTCCTGGCCACCGGTTCGGTGGTGATCTTCACGCTGCTGCGGCTGGTCCCGGGCGATCCGGCACTGATCCTGGCCGGCCCGGATTCCTCCCCGGAAGCGCTGGCCGCGTTACGGGAAGAGCTGGGGCTCACCGGTTCCCAGTTCGGTCAATACTTCGCCTGGATCGGCGATATCGCCACCCTCGATTTCGGGCGCTCACTGATCCTCGGCGGCGATATCGCCACCCTGCTGCTCGATGCCCTGGGCAATACGCTGATCCTCGCGGTGACCGCACTGCTGCTGGCGATCGTGATCGCGTTCACCGCCGCCATCGGCTCGGTGATCGCCCACCGGAAATGGCTCGACAATGTGGTCACCGCGTTCGGCACCATCGCGGTGGCCGTCCCCAATTTCGTCACCGGCACGATCCTGGTGGTGCTGTTCGGTGTGGTCTGGATGGTGCTGCCCGCCGGCGGTATACCGCGCCACGGCTTCCTCGACGATCCGGCGATCTCGGCACAGTATCTGATCCTGCCCGCGGTCTGCCTGGCCCTGCCGATCGCGGCGGCGCTGACCCGCTTCCTCACCGAATCATTGCGCAGCCGGCTCGCCGAACCGTATGTCACCACCGCCCGGGCGCTCGGCATTCCGCGGTATCGCATTGTGCTCACACAGGTTTTGCCGAATGCGTTACCGGCCACCGTCACCGTGCTCGGCATCCAGATCGGACATCTGCTCGGCGGCGCCGTTCTCGTGGAGGCGATCTTCGCCTGGCCGGGACTCGGGCATCTGATCGAACGCGCGATCTCGAGCCGGGACTACCCGGTGGTGCAGGTGATGCTGCTGTTCTCGGTGACCCTGTTCGTGGTCGTGCAGTTGATCACCGATCTGGTGAACGCCGCACTGGATCCGCGAATCCGGCTGGGAGCCACGGTATGACTCTGCACATCCGGCCCGCATCTGCGGACGACGCCCCCGAAACCGGCGAGCACGACCGTGACAGCCGCTGGGACGCACTGCGCACCGGTCGCGGTCCGGCCGGGCTGATCCTGGTGGCGCTCGTGGCCGGCGCCGGGCTGCTCGCCCCCTGGCTCGCACCGCACGCACCGGATCAGCAGTTCGCCGGCGCCACCCTGGCCGGCCCGAGCGGATCGCATCCGTTCGGCACCGATTCGGTCGGCCGCGATATCTTCTCCCGCACCCTGTACGGCATCCGGATCGATCTACTCGTGATCTTCCTGGCGGTACCGATCGGCGCGGCGCTCGGCGCACTGCTCGGACTGGCCGCCTCCCGCTCCGGGCGCATCGATACCGCGATCCAGCGGTCCTTCGACCTGATCCTCGCCTTCCCCACGATCATCCTGGCCATCGCCCTGACCATGATCGCCGGCCCGGGTGTGGGCACCATCGGCCTCGTGATCGTGCTCGCCGAGATCCCGGTATTCGGCCGCCTCACCCGCACCTCGGTACTCACCGTGCGGCAGCTGCCCTACGTCGAAGCGGCCCGGGCCCTGGGGGCCGATGAGCGCTGGATCCTGCGACGGCATGTGCTGCCCAACTGCCTGGAACCGCTGACCGTCCAGCTCGCCCTGGCCATGTCGGTCGCCGTATTCATCGAAGGCGCGATGAGCTTCCTCGGGCTCGGTGTCACCCCGCCGCCGCCGTCGCTCGGCACCCTCATCAAAGAGGGAGCCCAGAGCGCCTACCATTCCCCGTTCTTCGTGGTCGGCCCGCTCGCCGTCGTGGTGGTGCTGGTGCTCGGCCTGCTGCTGATCTCCCAAGCACTCGCCGCCCGGTCCCGGCGGCAGTGACCCCACCGGCTCGAAGGAGCTCCCGTGCCCACTCCCGTCCCGGCGTCCACCGCCCTGCTGACCGTCCGCTCATTGCGTCTCGCCTTCGGGCACAGCCAACCCGCGGTCGACGGAATCTCGTTCGCGGTCGACCGCGGTGAGATCGTGGCCTTGGTGGGCGAATCCGGTTCCGGTAAGTCCCTGACCGCCCGCGCGATCCTGGGGCTGCTCCCCGGCGGTGCCGCCGCCACCGGGGCGATCACCGTCGACGGCACCGATATCCTGGGCGCCACCGAAACCGAGCTGAACCGGTTACGCGGCACCAAGGTAGCGCTGGTCTTCCAGGACCCGCAGAACGCCCTCAACCCGGTACGCCGCGTGGGCTGGCAACTGCGCGAGGCGATCCGCGCCCATCGCCGCATATCGGCCGCCGCAGCCGATCGGCTCGCCGTCGAACTGCTCGACCGCGTCGAGATCCCCGATCCGGCCCGGCGAGTGAAGTATTACCCGCACCAGTTGTCCGGCGGGCAGAAGCAGCGGGTCGCGATCGCGCTGGCCCTGGCGGGCGAACCCGATCTGCTCGTCGCCGACGAGCCGACCACCGCGCTCGACGTCACGGTGCAGGCCGAGATCCTCGCCCTGCTCGACCGGATCCGCCGGCGCACCGGTATGGGGGTCCTGCTGATCACGCACAATATGGGTGTCGTGGCCCAGTACGCCGATCGTGTCCTGGTGATGCAGGGCGGCCGGATCGTCGAAACCGGCGATACACATTCCCTGTTCGACACCCCCACCCATCCGTACACCCGTGCCCTGCTGGACGCGGTGCCCCGGCTGCCCGAACACCCCGGCTCGACGGCACCCGGCGCCGGGCCCGCGACTCCCGCGGTTCTGGAATTCGACGCGGCCACCGTCACCTACCCGGCCCGCCACGGGCAACCCGCCTTCCGCGCCGTCGAATCGGTGAATCTCACGGTCCACGGCGGCGAAGTACTCGGCCTGGTCGGCGAATCCGGTTCCGGGAAAACCACACTCGGCCGGATCGCGACCGGCCTGGAACCGGTCACCGGCGGCCGGGTACTCGTCGACGGCCACGATCTGGCCGCCCTGCCCCCGCGCCGGTTGCGCGAACTACGGCGCGATATCGCGGTGGTGCCACAGGATCCCGCGACATCCCTCGACCCCCGGCTCACGATCGCCGCCAGTGTTCGCGAACCCCTCGACGTGCACAAGGTGGGTACGCCCGGCGAGCGCCGGCAACGGGTCCTCGATCTCCTGGACGCGGTACGCCTGCCCACCGCCTTCGCCGGCCGATTCCCGCACCAGCTCTCCGGCGGGCAACGCCAGCGCGTCGCACTCGCCCGTGCCCTCGCGCTGCGCCCACGCCTGCTCATCGCCGACGAACCCACCAGCGCCCTCGATGTCTCCGTCCAGGCCGAAGTCCTGACCCTGTTCACCGATATCCAGCGCGACGTGGGGTTCGCGTGCCTGTTCATCAGCCACGACCTGGCGGTGGTGCATCAGGTCGCCGACCGGGTCGCGGTGCTGCGCTCCGGGTCGGTACTGGAGGTGGGCCCGGTCGACACCGTGTTCACCCACCCGCGCCGATCCCACACCCGCGCTCTCGTCGCCGCCGTGCCCTCACCCGATCCGGCCCGCCGCCCGGTTCCGGCGACAGAGTTGCCCGCCGTCGCGGTGTGATCACCAGGGCCACGTCGATGCCGTTGCCGAAGCCGGAACGCTCTCGGCGACCGGGGGCGGCTTCGACACCGGCGTGCGCTCCTGCCTCACTCCCGCACGCGTGCACTCGGCGCCCACCGGCAGCTGTAGCGACCATACTGTCCCACTCCCAGGCACGGCCGCTCGACAGTAGCGGTGATCGGCAGGAAGGATGAGCGGGTGGTCAGCCGCCGAGATCAGATCAAACGTGTTGCCGCCGGGCTGTTCGTCGAGAACGGAGTGGCGGGCACCAGCGTCCGGGATATCGCGGAGGGGGTCGGTATGCTGTCCGGCAGCCTCTACCACCATTTCCCGTCGAAGGATGCGATCGCGTTCGCGATCCTCGATGATTTCCTGACCGATCTGAACTCCCGCTACCGCTCCGTACTGCCGCATGTGAGCGGGATGCGCGAAGAGTTGCGCGCGCTGGTCTACTCGTCGATCGAGATCGCCGAGATGCATCCGTACGCCACCGAGATCTATCAGAACGAGATGTCGTACCACGGGCCGGGCGCGCCCGATGCGATCGCGGAGGCGGTGCGTACGGCGCATACGTTCTGGATCGACGCCGCCACCCGCGCGAGCGCGAATGGAGAGCTACGCGCCGGGCTCGACCCGGTCGATTTCGCGCGGATGCTGCGCGAAGGCGTGTGGTGGTCGATCCGGTATCACCGCGAACATCTGTCGGAGCGGCGTGACGAGGTGACCGACACCGTTGTGGCGGCCTTTGTCGACGGTGGCGCGGCCCCGGCGGCCGTGGCGAGCGGCGGCCCGGACAGTGCCGAGCGTCCGATCATCGACCGGCTCGACCGGATCGAGCACCGGCTCGACGAACTGGCGAAACGCCTGGTCGACGAGCCGTAGCCCGCTTCGTGCCCGTGCAGCGCACGGTAACTGGTTGACAGAAGCAGTGGCACAGGCCACACTCTCAAGCGATCGCTTGGTTCATACCAAGCGCCTGCTTGATTGGTGGTGGTCTCATGAGACGTGCCCGGGTACTCGCCTGGGTGCTGGCCGCGGCATTGTTGCCGGCGGGATGTGCCCAGGTCCGCGAACCGGTGGACGATTACATCGTTATCGGGATGGACGAGGATTCGACCGGACCGGGGGCGTCGTATTCGACGATCGCCGGCAATACCGTCCGCGCCGCGGTGAACCGGCTCAACGCCGACGGCGGTATCGGCGGCAAAGAGGTCCGGCTGGTGGTGGAGAACGACGAGAGCAGTCCGACGAATACGCCCTCCATCATCCGCAAACTGGTCGACCAGGGCGCCTCCGCGGTCATCCTCGCCACGGGGAGCGGTTCGGCGTTGCAGGCCAAGCAGATATCGCAGTCCACCGAGGTCGTCACCATCGCACCGACCGCGCTGACCGATGCGGTCGCCGGGCCGCCCGGTAACGAGTACGCGTATATGGTGCCCAATCCGCTGGCCCAGTACGCCGACGTCTACTGCGGCGCGTTCGCGGCACAGGGCAAGAAGCGGCTCGGGGTGCTGGCCGATTCCAGTCCCGCGATCGCGGGCATTCTCGATACCCTCTACCCGAAATTGCGGGAGTGCATCGATATCGTCGGCACCGCGAAAGCCGCCGTCGACGCTGCCGATCTCACCGCCGGAGTGAGCCGGCTACTCGACAGCGACCCCGATGTGGTGCTCGTCGCGAGCGTCGGCGGTAATTTCGAGCTGCTCGCGCAGAACACGGTGCACCGGCTCGCGCCCGGGTTGCAGCGCTTCTCGCTGGCGTCGATCGGAAACCAGCCCCAGTCGTGGAAACTCGCGGCACCGGGTTCGCTCGACGGTCTCGTGTACATGGGCAGTCTGAGCGACAGCAACCCCCGGACCGCGGAACTGCAGGACTGGCTGCGGACCGTCAAAGGACCGGACTACTCGCTGACCGCCTACGACGCGCAGGCCTACGACTCGGTGATGTTGCTGGCGCGGGCGATCGAACTCGCCGGAACCCATACCGACCGGCAGCGGCTCAACGAGGCGATGCAGCAGGTCCGGGATGTTCCGGCGAGCTTCGGGCAGGCACCGCTGACCCTGTCGTTCGCGCCGGACGACCATATCGCCCCCGATTCGGCCTGCGGTCTGGTGCTCGTCGAATTCGGCCCCGATAACGTTCCCACCGGCCCCTGGCCGGAATACCAGCCGGAATGCACGCCGAAGGGAGCCGGTCGATGACTGATCCGCAGTTGTGGCTGGCCGCCATCGAAATCGGCTGTTTCTTCGCGCTCGTCGCCTTGTCGATCTATCTGGTCGTGGTGGGCGCTTCGTTCTTCAACTTCGCCGCGGGCCCGTACGCGATGGCCGCCGCGCTCCTCGCCGGCTACGCCGCCGCGCACTGGGGTGTGCCGATCCTGATCGGCGCGATCCTGGGTATCGCGGTGGCGGTGGTGATATCGCTGGTCACCGAGATCGTGGTGGTGCGGCCGGTGCAGCGTCGCTCCGGTGGCGCCGAACTACCCGCCCTGGTCGCCGTCACGGCGACGCTGTTCGCGATTCAGCAGCTGGCGGGCACGGTGTTCGGCCGGACCCCGGTCTCGGTGCCGAATCTGCTCGGACTGCCCGATTTCCGCATCGGGTCGGTGGGCGTGCAGGGTACGACGGCGACCATCATCCTGGTCACCGCGGTCGCGCTCGCGGCCACCGTGTTCTGGCTGCGTTCCACCGCCACGGGCCAGCTGTTGCGCGCGGTCGGTGACAACCACGATGCGGCCCGGATGATCGGCGTCGATGTGAACCGTGTCCGGTTGTGGGCCTTCGGCCTGTCCGGCGCCATCGCCGGAATCGCGGGGATCATCTTCGCGGCCAAATCCGGCGCCCAGTTCACCAGCGGATTGTCCTGGACGCTCACCGGATTCCTCGCCTTGGTCGTCGGCGGCACCGGAAAGCCGTGGGCGCCGCTGATCGGCGGGCTCGCGCTCGGCTGGGTGCAGGTGTTCGGCAGTTTCTATTTCGGCGCGACCGGTAGTTCGATCGCCATCTTCCTCGTCGCCCTCGTGTTCTTCGCGTTCCGGCCCGAAGGCCTGTTCCAACGAAAGGTGCGGGTGTGATGGCTGTTGTCACGACCACCGAAACCGCTGTCCCGGCCACCAGAACCGGTACGACCGCGGCGCGGACCGTACTCGGGGAGCTGGGTATCTGCCTGGCCGTCCTCGCCGCGGTACTGCTCTGGATGGGTCCCAGCCTCTACCGGCAGGACCTGGTGTTCCTGGCCGCCACCTACGCACTGGTGGCGCTCGGTATGTACCTGCCGTTCGTGCTGGCCGGTTCGCTGTCCATGGCCTACAGCGCCTATGCGGCCATCGGCGCCTACGCTGTCGCGTATCTGTCGGTGAAACAAGGGCTTTCACCCTGGTGGGGCTGGCTCGCGGGTATGGCGATCGCCGCCGCGGTCGCTCTCGTCCTCGCCGTGGCGACCAGGAAGTTGTCCGGGTTCTATCTCGCCGCGGTCACCCTGCTGTTCGCCATCGCTTTCGAGCACTGGCTCGGCGACGCCACTTCGATCACCGGCGGCTCGTCGGGAATCGCGAATATTCCGGTGCCGTCGCTGTTCGGCTGGGAACCACCGCGTTACGCCCAGGTGGTGGCCGCGATCGTCTTCGTCTGCGCGGTCGCGGTGCTGATCGATCGGCTACGCCGGTCGGCGTGGGGACTTTCGCTGTCCGCGGCGCGGGAGAATGCGCCGGCGGTGCAGTCCGCCGGGATCTCCCCGACCCATCTGACCGTGGTGGCGCTGGCCGTCGGCGCGGCCATCGCGTCCACGGGTGGTGCGCTGTTCACCGTCTCGGTTCAGGCGGTGACACCGGAGACCTTCGGGCTGGACCTGGTGTTCCTGGCGATCTTCATGCCGATCATCGGGGGCCGCGGATCGGCGTGGGGCGCCCCGCTCGGGGCGTTGATCGTCGTGGGAGTCACGCTGAACATGCCCGGATATCAGGGGTCGGGTGAGTTGCTGCTGGCCGTGGTCGTTCTGGTGATTCTCCTGCTCGCACCCGGCGGTGTGATCGGCTGGGCACACCGGCTTCTGCAACGGCTCATACCGTCCCGGACCAAGGACAGGAGGTGACGACGATGGCATCCACAGCTCTGCTGTCCGTGACCGGGTTGACCAAACGCTACGGCGGCGTCACCGCGGTCGACGCGGTGAGTTTCGATCTGCCCGCGGGCCGCGTGCTCGGGCTGGTCGGGCCTAACGGGGCGGGAAAAACCACCTTGGTCGACTGCATCGTGGGCACCCAGACCCCCGACGCGGGCACCGTGCACGTCGACGGCCGGGTGCTGCCCGATGGTCCCGCGGTGCGGGCGCGGGCCGGGCTGGCCCGCACCTTCCAGCATCCGCAACTGGCGCTGGAACTCACCCCGGTCGAGAACATCGTGCCCGGTATCGTCGGACGGTCGATCGGCTCCTACGGTGCCTCGCTGCGGGCGCTGCTCCATGGACTCGCGGGCACGCCCCGGACCGTGCTGGACAAGGCGGCGGCGGTGGCCGCGGAGTACGGGGTCACCACCGACCGGGTACCCACCGGCAGTCTCGGTCTGGGCTCTCAGCGGCTGGTCGAAATCGCCCGCGCAATGGCCGCCGAGCCGCGTGTCCTGCTGTTGGACGAACCTTTCGCCGGCTCCGATACCGAAGGGATCGCGGCGATCTCCCATGCCGTGCACCAGGTCCGCGAGGCGGGGCATTCGGTGGTTCTGGTGGACCACAATGTCGACCTCATCGCCGAACTGGCCGATTCGGTGGTGTTGCTGGCCGACGGCGCGGTCGCGTTCACCGGCAGCCCGCAGGACTGTATGCGCAGCGCGGAAATGCAATCCGTGTACTTCGGCACCACCGAGGAGGCCCGATGATCAGCGCCCACGGACTCACCGTCCGCTACGGAAAAGCCGTCGCCGTCCGCGATGTGGCGTTCGAGGCCCGTTCGGGTGAGGTCACCGCGGTGGTGGGGCCGAACGGGGCGGGTAAGTCGAGCCTGCTGTCGGCGGTGTTCGGCAGTACCCCGGCCACCGGGACCGTTACCGTCGACGAACACGATCTCGGTGGCGCGCCGGCCCAGAAGCGGCTGCGCACCGGCGTCGCCTTCGTCCCGCAGGGCCGGCAACTGTTCCCGCGCTTGACCGTGCGGGAAAACCTGGAGATCGGTGCCCGGTTACTGGGCGCCCGCAACGATGTCCTCGACTCGGCGTTCGACCGCTTCCCCATTCTGCGGACCCGGGCGAAACAATTCGCCGGTGTACTGTCCGGCGGGGAACAGCAGATGCTGTTGCTGGCCCGAGCCCTGCTGGTGCAGCCGCGCGCGCTGCTGCTCGACGAGATGACCACCGGGCTCTCCCCGAAGATCGCCGGTGAACTGCTCGACCACGTTCGCGCACTGGCGGATTCGGGTATTACGGTGCTCGTTGCCGAACCGGCGCTGTACCGGGTGGCCCGGATCGTCGACCGCGGGTACGTCATGATCCGGGGATCGCTGTCCGAGCCGAAGGACACCGCCGGCGCACTCGATACCGCCTACCGGGCATCCATGGGGATGCTCGAGGAAGCTCTGTGATGGAACACGTTCCCCTAGCCGAAATCACCCCCGAGTTCACCGCGGACCCCGAGGCCTGCACCGGATACTCCGTCAGCGACCTCGTCCGCCGATGGGCCGACACCCGCGCGGACGAACCCGCGTATATCAGCCCCGCCGGCGCCACCACCTGGGCCGAATACGACCGCCTCGCCGACCGCGTCTGCGCCGCGCTGCGCGCCCTCGGCCATATCGCGGCGGTCACGGTGTACCTGCCCGATACCGCGGAGTTCCATGCCGCGCTCGTCGGCGCCTACCGGGCCGGAATCCTCGCCGTCGCCGTCGGCGCCCGTTCGGGGCCGGCGGAATTGGCTCATCTGATGTCGGCCTCGGGGTCCTCCGTGCTGGTGACCGCGGGCGAGAACCGCGGTGTGCCGGTCGCCGAACTGGTGCAGGAGCTGCGGCTGCGCGATACGACACCGGCGCATGTGGTCCTGGTCGAGGGAACGCAGGTCACCCTCGACGGCGCCGCGGCGCCGAGCGATCGAGGCCCGGATGTCCCCGGGTTCTCGGTGGACGATATCTGCCTGCTCAACAGCACCTCCGGCACCACCGGGCGACCGAAACTGGTCATGCAGACCCAGCGCCGGTGGAGCACGTTCGCCGCGATCGCCTGCCGCAACGCCGCTATGCGGCCCGCGGAGGTCGTCGCCGCATTCGTTCCCGCACCGTTCGGTTTCGGGCTGTGGACCTCACATTTCCTGCCCGCACTGCTCGGCCGGCCGGCATTGGTGATGAGCCGGTTCGATCCGGTGGTCGCAATCGATCTGATGGCCGAACATCGCGCCACGATTCTCGCCTGCGTGAGCACCCAGTTCCGGATGATGTTGCAGACTCCGGACCGGGACGTGGCACGAGCCGACGCGTTACGTGCCATGTTCACCGGCGGCGAGGCCGTGCCCTATGCCGAGGCCAAACGTTTCGAGGAAGCCACCGGGGCGCTGGTCCTGCAGTTCTACGGCTCCAACGAAACCGGGGCGGCGAGCGGCACCACCGTCCACGACGACGAGGAGACCCGGCTCGGGACAGGCGGGCGCCTGATTCCGGAGATGAACGTCCGCATTCTCGACGACGGGACCGGTGCGGGCGGCCCGGGTATCCGGCGCGGACAGCCCGCGGTACACGGACCGCTCATGTCCCCCGGGTACTGGAACGACGAGGCCGCGAACGCTGAACTGTTCACCGACGACGGATGGATCCGCCTCGGTGACATCGTCGAAGTCGACGAGAGCGACCGGCTGCGCGTGGTGGGCCGGCTGGCGGATCTGATCATCCGCGGCGGGAAGAATATCTCCGCGCTCGAGGTGGAGGACTTCATACGCGAACATCCCGCCGTGGAAATGGTCGCGGCGGTGGGGGTCCCCGACCCGCTGTTCGGTGAACGGCTCTGCGCCGCCGTCACTCTGGCCCCGGAGGCCGGGCAGCTGACGCTCGCGGACCTGAACTCGTGGTTACGCGACCAAGGCATCACCCGGGAGTACCTGCCGGAACGGCTGCGGGTGCTCGACCGGATGCCGCTGGCGCCAGGCGGAAAGATCGCCAAGGCGCAGGTCAAGCAGATTGTCGAGAGGAGTATGGACGATGCCGCCGGACAACACCAGGGGTGATCTCGAGGGTCGCACCGCAATCGTCACCGGCGCCGCGCGCGGCCAGGGTCGCGCTATCGCGCGGGCGCTGGCCCGCCGCGGCGCCACCCTCCGGCTCGCCGACCTGTGCGCGCTCAGCGATACCGCCCCGTATCCCCTGGCCACCGCGGACGATCTCGCGGAAACCGCCCGCCTGATCGAGGCGGACGGCGGACACTGCACCACCTCCGTCCTCGACGTCCGCGATGCCGCCGCCGTCACAGCTTTCGCCGATTCCGCCGCCGAGCAGTCGGGCCGGATCGATATCCTCGTCACCTGCGCGGGAATCGTCGGCTTCGCACCCGTCACCGAACTCTCCGACGCCATGTGGTCGGATATGCTCGCCACCAACCTGACCGGGACATTCCACTGTCTTCGCGCGGTCCTGCCCCATATGACCGGCGGATGGGGCCGGATCGTCGCCATCTCGTCGATGAGCGGGCGGCAGGGCACCCCGAATCTCGCGCATTACTCGGCGTCCAAATGGGGTGTGATCGGCCTCGTCAAATCCGTCGCTCTCGAATACGCCGAAACCGGTGTGACCGCGAATGTCGTCTGTCCCACCAATGTCGACACGCCGATGCTGCACAACCCGGCCCTGTATTCCCTGTTCGCCCCCGACATGGACAACCCTGCCAGGGAAGAGGTCGAACCACGGTACGCACGGATGAGCCCCATGCGGATCCCGTGGTGCCCACCGGAGGCGATCGCCGACGCGGTCGATTATCTGGTCGGTGAATCCGGGCGCTATACCACCGGGTCGGTGGTCGACGTGGGACTCGGCGGGACCGCGCGGATGCCCTGAGGATCACGGGTCGGTCCTCGGTCAGTCCAGGTCGGACAGGTCCAGCACGAAACGGTAGCGGACGTCGTTGCGTTCGAGCCGGTCGAGGGCTTCGTTCACCCGCGCCGACGGCAGGACTTCGATATCGGCGGTGAGGTCGTGCCTGGCGCAGAAGTCCAGCAGCGCGGTGGTGGCGGGGCGGCCGCCACTACCGGCCGAGCCGAGTTTCTTGCGGCCGATGAGCAGATCGGTGGTCTGCACGGTGACCGGGCCCAGGTATCCGACCTGGCTGAGTGTTCCGTCGAGGGCCACCAGCCGCAGATAGGGGCCGAGGTCGTGCGGGACGGAAATCGTATCGATCACGACATCGAAACTGTCCGCGGCGGCACTCATTTCGGCATCGTCGGTGGAAACCAGGAACTGGTGGGCGCCGAGCCCGTGCGCGTCGGCGGCTTTGCCCCGGGATCTGCTGACCACTGCAGTCTCGGCGCCCAGCGCGACGGCCAGTTTCACCGCCAGATGGCCCAGGCCACCCAGTCCGACAACCGCGACCCGGGTGCCCGGCCCGACCCCGAGTGCGCGCAGCGGCTCCCATACCGTGATTCCGGCACACAGCAAGGGAGCCGCACCGGCGGGGTCGAGACCGCCGGGCAGGCGGTAGGCGAACCGGTCGCGAACCAGGTATTCGCGGGAGTAGGCACCCAAGGTGGCCGAGCCGTCGCGCCGGTCGGTGCCACCGTAGGTGAGCGTGGGAAATTCGCGGCAGAAGTTCTCCTGACCGGCCCGGCACATGGCGCAGTCACCGCAGGAGTCGACGATATTGCCGACAGCGACCGGATCGCCGATGTCGAATCCGGCCACATCACTGCCGACTTCCGTTACCACACCGGTGAATTCGTGCCCGGGGACGAGTATCGAGCCCGGCTCGCCGCGATAACCGCGGACGGCGTGGAGGTCGGTATGGCAGACACCGCAGTAGTCCACGCGCACCGCGATATCGTCCGGGCGCAGTACGCGACGCGGGACGGGCATCCGCTGTAGCGTCGCGGCGTCCGTTGCGTGCCAGCCGACCGTTGTTCTCATATCGAGCTCCTTAAACAGACTGTTCTGTCTATCGAGCGTAGCCCGGAATCGGCGATCGGTAAACAGACTGTTCTGTTGTAGGTTGGATGGATGACCGATCGGCCCCTGACCGCCCGCGGCGCCGCCACCCGCGACCGCATCCTCGAGGCGGCGACCCGCGAGTTCGCCGCACACGGTATCGCCGGGGCCCGGATCGAACGAATCGTCGCGGAAGCGCGCACGAACAAAGCGCAGCTCTACGGCTATTTCGGCAATAAGGAAGGCCTGTTCGACGCGATCTTCACCGGTTCACTGGAGCGGATCGTGAACGTCGTGCCCATCGACGCGGCCGATCTCGCGGACTGGGCAGTGCGGTTGTACGACGAATACCTCCGCCGCCCCGACCTGATCCGGCTCGCCACCTGGGCCCGCCTGGAGCGCCGGCCCGCCGGGCACCTGGTCGACGATGCCGACCGGCTCGACGATCACAAACTGCGCGCCATCGCCGACGCGCAAACCGCGGGCCTCGTCTGCTCCGGCGACCCCTTCGACGTGATGGCCTTGGTGATCTCGATGTCCATGGCCTGGTCCCCGGTCAGCAATGTCTACGCCGCCACATCGGAGGAACCGCGGGAGACGCACGACCGGCGTCGCGCGCTGCTCCGCGAAACCGTCCGGCGCGCCGTGATGACGACCTGACCCACCCCGATACGCGTTCACCCGGGCCGCGTCGCCCCGCCGGGAACCGTGCGGCACGAGAGGCGGCGGCTACGGTGACGGAACCGGTGTGGACAGGAGTCGCTCATGGTGCGGTTGGATCATCTCGTCAACGTGCTCGGCGGATACGGCGTGCGGTTGCGCTGCTGCCCGGTATCGCGGGCGACCATGATCCGCAGCGTCGCGATGCACGATGCCACCGGTTCCGAAGCCGCGCCCGGCGATATCTTCCTCGCCGTCGGCGCCGGGTCGGTGAGTGAGGCGGTGCTCGGGGCGCGGGCGGCGAAAGCGGTCGCGGTGCTGGTGCGCGGCGGCGCCGACGCCGAACGGGAGACGGCCGCGATCGGACCCGGCGGCGGGGTCGCGGTGCTGGTGGTGGATCCCGCGGTGTCGTGGAGTCAGCTCGCCGGTGTGGTGTACGGGCTGGTGCTGGAAGGGCGTGAAACCGCGTCCGGACGTGGGCCGACGGATCTCTTCGCGCTGGCCGACAGCCTGGCGGACGCGGTCGACGGCGCGGTCACCATCGAGGATCCGCTATCGCGCGTGATGGCCCACTCCACCCTGCACGGCACCGCCGACCGGGCGCTGGCGGAGACCGTCCTGCATCGGCAGCAGCCGGTTGCGCTGCGGGAACTCTTCGAAACACGCGGTGTGCCCGCGCATCTGCTGAGATCCGACGAACCGCTGTTCGTCGAGCCGGATACCGGGCTCGGTCTCGACGGGCGGATGGTGGTCGCGGTGCGCGTGGGCCGCGAACTACTGGGCTCGGTGTGGGTGGCCTGCACGAAGCCGTTGCCCCGCACCCGCCGGGGCGCGCTCACCGACGGTGCCCGCACGGTGGCCCTGCATCTGCTGCGGTCGCGGGCCAGCGCGGATCTGGAGCGTCAGGTGGAATCGGAGCTGGTGATCCGGCTGCTGGAGGGCAGCCCCGACGCGGCGACCGTGACCGGCCGGCTCGGGTTGGCGCCGGCACCGTTGCGGGTGGTCGCGGTGCGCGCGCAGATCGCGACCGAACGCCATGCCGGTTTACTGCTCGCCTTCGAACAGGCCACCTTCGGTTTCGGCTGGTCCCGCCCGGGACGCAGCACACTGTCGGACAACACCGTCTACACGATCCTGCCCGGCGAGCAGGTCCGCACCGCCCGCGACTGGGTCGCCGCCCTGCGGGCCGCACTGCCCGCCCGAGTCACGCTCTCGGCCGGAATCGGCGGGCCGGCCACGGCTACCGATCTGCCGGCCTCGCGGCAGGAGGCGGACGAATGCCTGGCATTGCACGAACAGGGGTCGACCGAGAGCGACTCCCCCGCCTACGACGAATCCTGGGGCGAGATCCTGCTGCAACGGTTGCGCACCGCCGCACAGACCGGCCGCATACCGGCCCGCGGTCCGGTCGCCGAGCTGCGCCGATACGACAGCGTGCACGCCACCGCCTACGTTGCGACGCTGCGCGCATGGCTCGACGCCCAGGGTGATCTCGCCGAAGCCGCCGGCCGGCTCGGCGTCCACCCGAACACCGTCCGCAACCGGATGCGGAAAATGCGTGAAGTCGCCGTCCTGGACCTGGAGGATGCGCGCACGCGCCTAGCGATGACGATCGATCTCGCCGCATTCGGCGACGACCGCCCGTCGTTGTAGAAATCGAACAACCAGCGGGACCAAAACTGTGCCCTGCGGACATGCGTCCCGGTGGTTGCCGCGTCATCATGGCTGTAAAGCGCATCGTTCGACGTGGAGGTGAGCATGGCGCGCGTAACGAGTCGGCTCGACCGCGAACGAGCAGCACGGTGCCGGGTGGTGAACCCGGCACCCGGCTGAGCCCTTCGGCCATTCCCCCCAATCCGTGGGCGCGGTGTGCGGAGCAACCGGCACCCCCGAGTTAAGGCCGGGGGGGGGGGGGCGGGGGGGCGCCGCCCCGGCGCCCCGCCGCGCGGCGCCCCACCCCCCCGCCCCCCGGGGGCGGGCCGGGGGGGCCGGCCCCCCCCCCCCCCCCCCCCCCCCCACGTGTCACGCGCGCTGGCTGCTGACCGAGACCACCTCACCGGTCAGGTAGGTGGTGTAATCGCTGGCCAGCATGGCGATGGTCGCGGCC
>NZ_JARWNW010000265.1 GCF_029868325.1 Nocardia carnea | reverse complement strand
AGAGCGCGACGAGAAAACGGTCCGCGTGGATCACCGCGCCGTCTGCGGTCACCAGTTCGACGGGGCCGTCGACCAGCGCAGGCCCGTCCTCGGTGAAAACGATCCGGGTCGGTTCGGCTCCCGCCGTGGGCGCCGTGCCGGGTTTTCCCCGCCTGGGCCAAACCCCCCGGGGGGCCACCCCCGCTCACCCCCCCCCCCGGCGGCAACCCGCCGGGGGCGGGCAGGTCTCGGCCGGAACCAGGTGGCCCGGCCGGAACCGTTGCGGCGCAATGCTTACTCGACGCCGATCCGTCCGCCGCCGACCTTCCAGACCGCGACCACGGACGGGCGCGGCTGCGAGGTGCCGCCATCCGGCCAGTGCGAGGCCGGTGCCTCCACCGAGGCGTCATCGGTTTCGCCCGGATGCTGCACGCAGACGATGACCCGGTCCTCGGTGATCACCGGACCGCAGGTTTCGCCGCCGACGGGGACCGACAGGAACTGTTTGGTCTCGCCGCGGCGGTCGCCGTCGAGGACCACCGCGAACAGTCCGTCGTTGGCGTCCAAGGCGTTGCCGTCGGTGCTGATCCAGAGGTTGCCGTACGGGTCGAAGGCGAGGTTGTCCGGGCAGGAGATGGGGCTGACCTTCGTCTTGTCGTAACCCGCGAAGTAGGTGTCGGCGGCCGCCGGGTCACCGCAGACCAGCAGTAGCGACCAGGTGAATTCGGTGCCCGCGTGATCGTCGGTGAGCTCGAGGACCTGCCCGTTCTTGTTCTCGTTGCGCGGGTTGGCCTCGTCGGCGGCGGCCTCGCCGTCGGTGCCGCGTTTGCTGTTGTTGGTCAGCGCCACGTACACCTTGCCGGTTTTCGGGCTGGCCTCGAAATCCTCGGGCCGGTCCATCTTGGTGGCGCCCACCTTGTCGCCGGCGAGGCGGGTGAACACCGCGACCTCTTCGGCGGTCATCCCGTCCACCAGCGATTCCCCGTGGCCGTCTTCCCCGGTGCGCAGGATCGGGATCCACTGCCCCTTACCGGTGAAGCCCTGATCCGAGGGGACGGTGCCCGAACCGTCGATCCGGTCGGGGTGATCGCCGGTGAGTTTCGCGACGTACAGGGTTCCGGCGTCCAGGATGGTGCGGTTGTGGCGGCGGCTCGCGGCGCCGGTGCCGGGTTCGATCTTGCGAGTGGAGACGAACTTGTACATGTAGTCGAAGCGTTCGTCGTCGCCGCTGTAGGCGACCACGGTGCCGTCGGCGGTGACGTGGATATTCGCCGCCTCGTGCTTGAACCGGCCCAGCGCGGTGTGCTTGACCGGCGTGGACTGTGGATCCCACGGATCCACCTCGACCACCCAGCCGAAACGGTTGGCCTCGTTGGGTTCGGCCGCGATATCGAAACGTTTGTCGAACTTCTCCCAGAAATGCGGGGAATCGGATTCGCCGATGCCGTAGCGGTCCAGCCGTTCGGCGGTCACCGGATCGGCGGCCTTGCCGATGAAATAGGCGTTGAAGTTCTCTTCCCCGGAAAGCACGGTACCCCAAGGGGTTACGCCTCCGGAGCAGTTGTTGATCGTGCCCAGCACCTTGGTGCCGGTGGGGTCGGCGGTGGTTTTCAGCAGCGCGCTACCCGCGGCAGGGCCGGTCAGCTCGAACTCCGTTGTCGCGGTGATACGCCGGTTGTATTTGCCGAAAACCGGTTTCAGCTGCCCGGTTCCGGGCTCGCCGTGCACCTCGACCACCGACAGGCCGTGCGCGGCCATGGCGATTTCGACCTGCTCCTTACTGATGGTCTCGGGCTTGTACCCGGGGAACATGAACACCTCGGTGGAGTATTCGTGATTCACCACCAGCAGGTATTTGCCGGGCTCCCCTTCGATCGGCAGCAGTCCCGCGAAATCGTTGTTGTAACCGAACTGCCTGGCCTGGGCGGCGGGAGTCTGGCCGTAGAAATCGAATTCGGGCGCATCCTCGAACAGCGGATCCCCCCAGCGGATGACCACGCCCTGTTCGTAGCCGTCCGGGATGACGACCGCATCCTCGGTGTTCGGCGCGACCGGCGCGAACCCGGTCCCCATTCCCTGCCCGCTTTCGGCGCTACCGGCCCCGGCGTCGTCACCGCAGGCCGCGAGGGTGCCGGCGGCGCCGATCGCGACCACCGCGGCCGCGCCGCCCTGCAGTACCCGACGGCGGGAGATCCCGGCCACGATATCCCCGAAGTAGGTGTTCGACGAGGTGTTGGGTACCTCGTGGAAGCAGGCGTTACCGCATTTGTACTGGCAGGTCACGCGCGACCGGGAGCCGGCGGGTTGGTGTGCGACGAAGAGCGCAAGAGGTTTCACAGTGGACTCCTGTTCCGGGCTGAACGCACGCACGCTAGCCGACGCAGGCAAGTCCGAGGAGTCTCGCAGATTAACTACCGGCCAACACGGTAACCCGGGGATTGCCGGGTCACCGTGTCGCCCGATCACGCGACGATATTGACCAGCCGGCCCGGCACCACGATCAGTTTGCGCGGCGCCTTCCCGCCCAGCAGCGCGGCGATCTTCTCATCGGCCAGCGCGGCCGCCTCGATCGCGGCCTGATCGGCCTCCGGATCCACCTGGATACGGCTGCGGACCTTACCGTTCACCTGGATCGGGTACTCCACGGTTTCCGCCGTCAGCAATGCCGGATCGGCCACCGGGAACGGGCCGTGTGCCAGCGAACCGGTGTGGCCCAGGCGTTCCCACAGTTCTTCGGTCATATGCGGGGCCAGCGGCGCCAGCATCAGCACCACCGGTTCCACGGCCGAACGGGGCGCGCCCTTCGGGTAGGCCTTGGTCAGGTGGTTGGTCAGCTCGATCAGTTTGGCGCCGGCGGTGTTGTCCCGCATGGCCGCCAGATCCTCGTCGACCCCGGCGATGGTCCGGTGCAGCAACCGCAACGTCTCATCGGACGGATTGTCCTCGGTGACGCGGGTCGCGCCGGTCTCCTCGTCCACCACCAGCCGCCACACCCGCTGCAGGAAGCGGTGCGCGCCGATGACGTCCTTGGTGGCCCAGGGGCGGGATGTATCCAGCGGGCCCATCGACATCTCGTAGAACCGGAACGTATCCGCCCCGTACTGTTCGCAGATCTCGTCGGGGGAGATGGCGTTCTTGAGCGATTTGCCGATCTTGCCGTACTCCTGGTTCACCACGATCTCGGTGCCGGCGGCGTCGGTCCAGTAGAACGTGCCATCGCGTTCGACGACCTCGGCCGCCGGAACATACGCGCCACGTGCGTCGGTGTAGGCGAAAGCCTGGATATAGCCCTGGTTGAACAGGCGCCGATACGGTTCGCTACTGCTCACTTCTCCCAGATCGAACAGCACCTTCTGCCAGAACCGGGCGTACAGCAGGTGCAGGACGGCGTGCTCCACACCGCCGACATACAGATCTACGCCACCCGGATCGTCCGCGCCGTGCTCGGCCGGGCGCGGACCCAGCCAGTAGTTCTCGTTCTCTTTCGCACAGAACGCCGCGGAATTGGTGGGATCGGCGTAACGCAGTTGGTACCAGGAGCTACCTGCCCAGTTGGGCATGACATTGGTATCGCGGCGGTAGGTGCGCGGTCCGTCACCCAGATCCAGTTCCACCTCCACCCAGTCGGTGGCCTTGGCCAGCGGCGGGGAAGGTTCGGAATTCATATCGTCAGAGTCGAAGGTGACCGGGGCGAAATCGTCCAGTTCGGGCAGCCGCACCGGCAGCATGGATTCCGGCAGGGCGTGCGGGGCGCCGGATTCGTCGTAGACGATCGGGAACGGTTCACCCCAGTACCGCTGCCGCGCGAACAGCCAGTCCCGCAGCTTGTACTGCACCGTGCCGGCGCCGCGGCCGTCGGCCTCCAGCCGGGCGATCACGGCGGCCTTGGCGTCGGCGATGGACAGCCCGTTCAGGTAGTCGGAGTTGATCGCCGGGCCGTCACCGGCGTAGGCCTCACCGTCGAAATCTTGCGGCGGCTCCACGGTCCGGATGATCGGCAGGCCGAATACGGTCGCGAAATCCCAGTCGCGCTGATCCTGCCCCGGCACGGCCATGATCGCGCCGGTCCCGTACCCACTCAGCACATAGTCGGCGATGAAAATAGGCACCTGTGCGCCGTTCACCGGGTTGGTGGCGAAGGCCCCCAGGAAGACGCCGGTCTTCTCCTTGCTCTCCTGCCGCTCCAGATCCGATTTCGCCGCGATGGCCTTACGGTAGGCGGCAACGGCGTCGGCCGGTGTCGCGCTGCCGCCGGTCCAGCGGGTATCGGTATCGGCCGGCCAAGCGGCCGCGGTCAGCGCATCGACCATCTCGTGCTCCGGCGCCAGCACCATGTATGTGGCGCCGAACAGCGTGTCGGGGCGGGTGGTGAACACCTCCACATCGCCTGCCGCCGTGGCGAACTCCACCCGGGCGCCCCGCGAACGCCCGATCCAGTTGCGCTGCATGGCCTTGACGTTCTCCGGCCAATCCACATGGTCCAGATCGTCGATCAGCCGGTCGGAGTAGGCGGTGATCCGCATCATCCACTGCCACAGCTGCTTACGGAACACCGGGAAGTTACCGCGTTCGCTGCGGCCGTCCGCGGTGACCTCCTCGTTGGACAGCACGGTCCCCAGACCGGGGCACCAGTTGACCATCGAATCGCTTTGGTACACCAGCCGGTACGAGTCGATCAGCGCCCGCCGCTCGGCGGCGGACATACTCGCCCAGTCCTTGTCGCCGGGCGCCGGGCGGGCACCCGAGGCGAACTGCCGCTCCAGTTCCTCGATCGGCCGGGCCCGGCCGGCCTCCTGGTCGTACCAGGCGTTGTAGATCCGCAGGAAGATCCACTGCGTCCACTTGTAGTACTCCGGGTCGGTGGTGGCGAAGGACCGCCGCCGATCGTGCCCCAGGCCCAGCCGGTCCAGCTGCCGCTGCATGGTCACGATATTGGCCTCGGTGGTGGCGCGTGGATGCGCGCCGGTCTGCACGGCGTACTGCTCGGCGGGCAGGCCGAACGCGTCGTAGCCCAGCGCGTGCAGCACATTGCGCCCGTGCATCCGATGGTACCGCGCGAACACATCGGTGGCGATATAGCCGAGGGGATGCCCCACGTGCAGCCCCGCCCCCGACGGGTACGGGAACATGTCCTGCACGAACAGCTTGTCCGCCGGCACCTCCCCCGCCAGCGGACCCACCGGGTTCGGCGCATGGAACGTGCCGCGCTCGTTCCAGCGCTCCTGCCACCGGCGTTCGATCTCCCCGGCGAGCGCAGCGGTGTACCGATGGGCGGGCGTATCGTCACCCCGGACCGGGGTGCCGTTGTCTACCGAGCTCTGCCCGGCCGTCTCGGTTGCGCGGGAGTCCTGCACGGTCCTGCCTTCTCTAGCTGCTGATGGGGAGAAATCCGTCGTCGACAGCCTAAGACTTGCCCCCTGACAAGCCCAAAAGGGTGGGTGTACAGATCGTGCCCGGCCACCGGGCCGAATGCGAGACGGCCCGCGCCGCGGCCCCGCGTACTGCGCACAGACAGGAAGTCGGATACCCACGACCGATCGCGCCGCCGGCGCGGCGGCAGTGCAGCCCTCTGCCAGGTAGCCCCCGTGTTCGTGCACGGTTCACCGCGGCCGGGGCGCTGCACGCGGTCAGGCCGCGGCCGGCCGGCGCCTGCGGCAGCACCAGCCGGCCGTGACCGCTGTTCTCGTCCACGGCGACCTCCACATGGCAACCGATCTGAGTGAGCCGGCACGCGGATGCCCCGGCGGGTAGTGGACACCGCCCGCGGAATCACCGATGGAAGCGGCGAAGCAAGCTCGCATCTTCCTTCCTCGCCCTCTCACGATCGATCACGACCGGAACGGCGCGGCACTTACCCGGCATACGATGGGCTGATCCCGGCCGACAGCCGCGCCCTTGCACGAAGGTGTGACCTGGGTCTACTCCCTGCGAGTGCCCCCGGCCGAGGCGCGGCCCGCCGAACCCCCTGCGGTATTCTCGGCTGGTGCTTGTCGTCGCGATTCTGCTGTTCGTCCTGGCCCTCGTTGCCCTGACGACGGGCGTACTCGGCTTCTTCGGCCGGCTGCCCGGCAACCGCTACATCGGTGTGCACACCGAAGCCGCGCTGCGCGACGAGACCGCGTTCCGCACCGCGAACCGGATCGCCGCCCCCACCTCGGTGGTTTCCGGCGCACTGCTCGCCGCGGGCGGGCTGGTGGTGCTGGCCGCGACAACGCTCACCGGCATCCTCGTAACCGTGGGCGTACTGGTCATCGCGCTGTTCACCCTCGGCGCGGGCGCCAATGCGGGCGCGCGGGCCGCCGAGGCCATCGCCCCGCCGCCGGAGACCGGCGGCTGCGGCGGATCCTGCGGGGGATGTTCGCTGAAGAACACGTGCGAATCGGCCGCCAGCTCACAACCCGCCTGATCCTCAGCCCAGCCAGTCCAGCACGCTGGCCGCCGTCCACGACTGCTGCATACTGCCCAGCGGTTCCCCGGTGAAGGGTTCGTAATACTCCGCGAAGCTGCCGTCGCTGGCCTGGCGCAACGCTTCGGCGCGTAGCAAGAAGGAACGCTCCGCCCAGCCGCGATGGGCGAAAACCCAGGAGAAAAGCCAGCTCATCACCGGCCACACCGGGCCACGCCAGTACTCCCGGGGACGGAAATCCTTCGATACCGGTGACGTGGAGGGCGGTAGCGCGTAACGCAGGTCGGGGTGGCCGCAAAACCGTGGGCCCTCGAAGATCCGCAGCAGGCTGCGCTCGGTGGCCCGCGGCAACCCGCCACTGATGAGGGGCGCGAACATCGCCAGGGTTTCGGTGGTGATCCAGCGGCCCAGCCGGGTGTCGTAATCGCGGGCGGCGCCGGTGCGGGTATCGGTGGTGGCGATCACGCCGGCGCGGAACCGGTCGGCCCACGCGAAAAGCTCCCGGGTATCGGCCTTCGGCTGGTGGTATTCCTCGCCGATCTGCCCCAGCACCTCGCAGGCCATAGCGAAAATCGCGGTGACGAACACATCCTCCACGGCGAAATGCATCACCGAACTCAGTTCGGCGTCGTCGTAGCGGGCACGCCGCATCTGCTCCACCAGCCACAGGTACCGGTCGTATTCGCGGTCGGTCGGGCGCTGGGTGGGGTCATCGATGACGAGCACATCCTCGCGCCGATACGGCGGCAGATCCGCGCCGGGCAGAACATTGTCGTAAGCGCGGTCCCAGCGCGGCGAATTGTCCATCCCCGATTCCCAGCCGTGATACAGGGTGATCCGGCCGTTGCCGAGCGGGTCGCGGGCATGCGCCAGCCAGCGATGCCAGCGCACCAGATCGGACCAGCGGCGATTCAAGAACTCCTCGGCCACGGCACGCGTGCTGCGCCCGTGCCGGCGCGAATGGTCCAGAATCCGCTGCACCGCGATGGCATGCACCGGCGGCTGGGTGATCCCGGAGGTATCCGGACCGTCGGGCGCCTGCACCGCCAGCAACCGGCATTCCCAGCGGGCCGGCCCCGGGAAATAACCGTCCACACCGTTGGCGAACACTATGTGCGGGATCATCCCGTTCTTCCACTGCGCGGAAAGCAGCGTATCGAGTTCCATCACCGCGCGTTCCACGCTCAACGGCGCCAGACCCACCGCGACGAAGGCCGCGTCCCAGCTCCACATATGCGGATACAGTCGCGGGGCGGCGCTGGTCATGGTTCCCAAATCGTTGCCACGCAGCAGATATGCCGCGCGGGCGGCGAGCTGCGTCGGGGTGAAGCCGGGATGTGCCATCTCTATATCTTGCTCGCTGTCTCCTGGGCGCCTTCGGTGCCGCGAGGTTCGAGGGGGCGCAGATCAGGGCATGCCTGGAGCAATTGCTCGCCGGTGATTCTGCTGTGTCGGGGTCGGTGGTGCTCGAGGCCGGCCATAGTTGTTTTACTCGGGTGGGGTTTCACCTGGATGTTGGCTCTGTTAATCCGCGCGGCGGGGGTGGGGCCTGGGCGCGCGCAGATCTGTGCGGCAATAGACTTCTGCTGTGCAACGTGGAGCTGAAGGGACCGGCCGGGAGCAGGCCGTGGCATTGGTCACCGGGGCGGCGCGCGGGCTGGGGGCGGCGATTGCGCGGGAGCTGGCGCCCGACCACGAGCTGCTGCTCGGGGCACGGACCGCCGCGAGCCTGGAACCGATCCTGACCGAGCTGCCCGGCGCGACGGGCTGGCCGGCCGAGCTCACCGATTATCCGGCCGTCGCTGCCGCGGCGGCGCCGATCGAGCGGCTCGATGTCCTCGTGCACAATGCCGGTATCGCCGACCTGGGCACTATCGCCGACACCTCGGTACACCAGTGGCGCGAAACGCTCGAAGCCAACCTGATCGCGGTGGTGGAGCTGACCAGGCTGTTGCTCCCCGCCCTGCGCGCGGCGCACGGTCACGTAGTGCTGATCAATTCGGGGGCGGGGCTGCGCGCGAACGCCGGATGGTCCTCGTATGCGGCCAGCAAGTTCGGTCTTCGGGCATTCGGGGACGCGCTGCGGCTGGAGGAACCGTCGATCCGGGTGACCTCCGTCCACCCCGGACGGATCGATACCGATATGCAGCGTGAGATCGTGGCCGGGGAGGGGCGGGCCTATGATCCGGCCCAGTTCCTGCGTCCGGAAACGGTCGCCCGCGCGGTGCGGACCGCGATCGACACCCCTCGCGACGGTCATCCCACCGAGATCGTGCTGCGCCCACGCTGATCCGCCCGAAACCGATTCGCAGCGGATAGCTGGACATTCACCGATTCGCCGATATACAGTGCGGCCCACTGCGCTTGGTACCACCGGATTTCCGCGAAATCCGGCCACCCGGAAGCCCTCCGGGGCGTAGTGTCCCGAATGTTCGATTACGCCGGTGAGCAGGTAATTCCTCCCGGCTACCCGGACAGCGTGCTCGTACCGGCTGTAAACCATCCTTTGCGACGAAGTGATCAGATCGGACGTGTGAACTCATGAGGATCCGCATGTTTGCCGCGGCCATCGTGCCGCTGATAGCCACCGCGACCTTCGGCGCCGCCACCGCCTACGCGGCGCCCGCCACCACCCCGGATATCGGTTACCGCACCGAACTGGCCGGCAAAACCGTTGTCACCACCCTCACCCACGGCACCTTCGAAGTGGACGGTGAAAACGTCGATATCGTCGACGAATCCGGCGCCACCGTGGTCACCCTGCCGCTGGCGGTCCGCGAGGGCGGCACCGAATACCCGCTACCGCACGCGGTCCGGGACGACGGCCGGGTCCTTGAACTCGCCGCGGTCAAGGATCCGGCGACGGCGCGACCTGCCGCCGAATTCGTGGCCTCACCTCAGGAGAATCTGGCAGCCCAGAACAATTTCGCGTCGCAGTTCGGGATCGCCACCGCCATCGGCGGATTCGTCGGTACCGCGATCGGCGCGCTCGTGGGTCTCACCGGAATCGTCACCGGGCCGGGCGTTGTCGCCAGCGTTATCGCCGGCGCCACCATCGGTGGAATCATCGGCACGATCGCCGTCGGTGGTCCCACCCTGGTCATCGCGGCAGTGGAGCTGGTCAACACCCTCAATGCGCCACCGGGCACCACACAGTGGGCGCCGAAGAAACAGGCGGCTCCGCAGAACTGACACCCGGATCGACCGCGGGACGCACGACGTATTCATCGGGACCCACCGTTGCGGCAGGTCCCGATGGATACAATCGAATCCTGATATGCCGGGAACAGTTGTTCGCCAAGCAATTCCATTGTTACCGGCCGCCGATACGAGAGGGTCGGGGCGTTACCGGACCCGAAGGCCGTGACCATTACGCCGGTGCGGCCGCGACCGGCGCCGCCCGGCGTGCACGGGCCCACGACAGCGATCTTGGTGACCGGTTCCGGAGGCCCGGTGGCGTCGGGGTCAGTGTTCGTCGTAGTGGCCGTCGTGCGGGGCGTGGCGATGGCCGTCGTGGATGTAGTCGACATGGTCGCCGTGCGGGACGGCCACATGGCCGCAGCCCTCACCGTGCACATGGTCGTGGCCGCCGTGTTCGGTATGCGCCGCGGGCTCGCATTCGTCGTAGTGGCCGGCATGCTCGCGGTGCAGATGGCCGTCGTGGACGTAGTCCACGTGGTCGCCGTGCGGTACCGCGACATGGCCGCAGTCCGGTCCGTGTTCGTGCTCGTGTTCGGTGTGCTGAGCATGTGCCGTTGTCATGAGCGTTCCTTCTTTCCTCGAAACGGTCAGCTGGAACTACGCACACAGTTACATTATCAAGTGCGCATCAGTGCAGATAGCCACATGTTCGCCGATCTCATGGCCCCGGCCGCGTACGACACGCATACGGAGGGGGATTCCGGGCTGGCGCGGGTGGTGGGCCCACTTTCCGGAGTGCGATACGGAGACCGCCACGCCGGGACCACCGGCGCTGCACCGAGGCCTGGTCAACTCGATCCCGCAGGCACTGCTGAGTAGCCGATTCATCCCACCTTTAAACTTTTTCGGAGAGAATTCCCCTAAAATATGTCGCACTTGCGCCCTCGGCGGCGTAGTGTCTCAAACGTTCGAAACCGCCGGGACCCAGCCGTTTCGGTCCGGCGGAACTCGGTCGGCGCGGTCGTCCCGACGGTCAACCACCCTTGGCGATACCGTGATCAGATCGGACATATGAACCAATGAGGATCCGCAAGATTGCCGCGGCCGTCGTGCCGCTCATAGCCACCGCTACCTTCGGTGCGGCCACCGCACACGCAGCGCCGGCCACCGCGCCCGATATCGGTTACCGCACCGAACTGGTCGGCAAAACCGTTGTCACCACGCTCACCCACGGCACCTTCGAGGTAGCCGGGGAAACGGTCGATATCGTCGACGAATCCGGCGCCACCGTGGTCACCCTGCCGCTGGCGGTCCGCGAGGGCGGCACCGAGTACCCGCTGCCGCACGCGGTCCGCGAGGAGGGCCGGGTCCTGGAACTCACCGCAGTCAAGGATCCGGCGACGGCGCGTCCGGCCGCCGAACCGGTGGCTTCCCCGCGGGAGAATCTCGCGGCCCAGGACAATCTCACCTCCCAGATCGGCCTGGCCTCCGCCATCGGCGGGCTCATCGGGACGGTTGTCGGCGCAGTTGCCGGCCTGCTCATCACCGTTCCGACCGGCGTCGGAATACCCGCCGGAATCGTCACCGGCGCGGCCCTCGGCGGTGTAATCGGCACGATCGTCGTCGGCGGCCCGACCCTGATCATCGCCGCGGTGGACATGATCAATACCTTCACCGCACCCCCCGGCACCACGCGCTGGGCGGAGAAGTAGGGAACCGTCCGGTAAAGATCCCCGGAATACGGTACGGCCCTGCTCTGATCTGTTCAGGGCGGGGCCGTACTGCGTATCAGCAACTCAGGCGATACCGCTGACCGGCTCCGGGTTGGTCTGGTCCCGCCAGGCGACCGCCTCCCGGACCTGGGTGAGGTCGTAATCCGGCCCG
This sequence comes from Nocardia carnea, assembly GCF_029868325.1. Classification (GTDB taxonomy): domain Bacteria; phylum Actinomycetota; class Actinomycetes; order Mycobacteriales; family Mycobacteriaceae; genus Nocardia; species Nocardia carnea_C. Next base: position 31,196 of record NZ_JARWNW010000265.1, on the reverse strand, counting down.
TTGATACCCACGGTGAACAGCGTCGCCCCCGCGGCGTGGTAGGCGGGTGCCGATTCGGTCCCCGGCCAGGCCACCGACCGCTCGATTTTCGCCGGTTCCGTGCCCACCCGGGAGCAGTGCTCCTCGAGGACCTGGCTCTTGTGGGTGAATACATCCAGTTCACCGAAGCTGTGCCAGATATGGGCGTACTCGGCGACCAGCCGCAGCGTTTTCTTCTCACCGCCGCCGCCGATGAGGATCGGGATCTCGCGGACAGGCTGCGGGTTCAGTTTCCCCAGCCGCCCGGTGATCCGGGGCAGATAGTCCTTGAGCAGATCCAGGCGGCTGCCCGCGGTGCCGAAGTCGTAGCCGTATTCGTCGTAGTCGCGCTCGAACCAGCCCGAACCGATCCCCAGGATGAGCCGGCCGCCGCTGATCTGATCGACGGTGCGGGCCATATCGGCGAGCAGATCGGGGTTGCGGTAGCCGCCGCCGGTGACCAGCGCACCGATCTCGACCCGTTCGGTCTGCTCGGCGAACGCGCCGAGCATGGTCCAGCATTCGAAGTGGGCGCCGTCCGGGTCGCCGTAGAGGGGATAGAAGTGGTCCCAGTTGAACACGATATCCACACCGGCGTCCTCGGCCCGCAACACCGCGTCGCGAATGAGTCCGTAATCGGGGGCGTGCTGGGGTTGGAGTTGAATTCCGATCCGAACCGGTCGGCTCATCTGCATGACTCCCTCGTTGTCGGGTTGATCTCCCGGACCGAGGCTACCGGCGGGGCACCTCCGGGGCCGGTTTGTTCGCCGTGGGCGCAGCGATGCCGACCGCCGCCCGCCTGAGAACCGACTCGGCGAGGAGCTGCCCGCAGTACCTGGTGCCGGGCGACCGTGGTCCGGCATTCTTTCCGAAACGGTGCAATTCGGTGTTGTTTCGAGTTCTTTGTATATTCGACAAATCGGGCATATCGGCCGAATTTCGTTCCCGCCGATATAGCGCCGCTGCCAAACCGCCGGTCCCGTTGAGCGGTATCGCATTTCCCGGTGTTGAGAATATCGGTACCGTCGGCACAAGGCCGGTGATCGTCGGAATCACCGGCCGTGACCGAAATATTTCGAAGGTAGGTAATGCGTAAAACGCTGCGACTCGCTATTGCAGGAATCGGGATCGTCACCGCTCTCGGACTCACCGCGCCGGCCGGCTGGGCGGACGCTCCGGCTCACAATCGGTCCGGAACCTCGTCGCCACAGGCCGTCTCCGACCTCGACCCGACGGGCGGCTGGGCGTTTCTGCTGGAATGCCTCACCACCGGGTCGGCAAATTCCGGCGTAGATGGATGGTGCCCCGGCGGAAAACTGCCCGAGGGCGGTATCTGAACCCGGACCGCGGCACAGCCGGTCGCGCTGGGATCAGCCGCGTACCGCCGCCATCAGCGTGCCGAGCGATTCGGCCGTGGTGAGCGCGAGCGCATACCTGGCAACCGCACGAGCGGCGTCCGGCGCCAGCCGTTCTTCGACGTTGAGGTCGAACTTCAGCGTGAGTTCATCATCGGAGAGCGGGTTCGCCGGGCCGCCGCGATTGTGCTCCACGCGCGCCTGATGCCATGAACCGTCCCGGGTGCGTACTCGTAGCACTGCCGGGAACTGGTGCGGGTAGATCTCGTCGCAGCGGTCATCGCCGAAACTGGTGACCAGCCGCGCCAGTTCGAGCGTACGCGGGTCCTGCGCCGCCGCATCGGTGAAATCGGCGTGACCCACACCGAGACCCGATCCGCCGAGTAGTGCGCGAGCCACAGTGAAGGGGCCCGAGAAGGCCGCGTGATAACCAGATTCGGGCGCGGCCTTTGCCGCGGGCGGTTCGGCGATGGTGCGCAGTACCGGTTTCGGGACGCCGAGTTCTATTTCCACGATATCGGCGGGGTCGATATCGCGACGCAGAATGCGGGCCGCATCGATACCGGCGTGGGTGAAATGGTTGCAGGGGTACGGCTTGAAGAATATGCCGGGTAATTCCCAATGCTCGCCGAGCCGGTCGAGAACCTTCGCGGTATTCGCCCGGTCGCCACAGAAAGCGTGCAGGAAACCGAAGCGGCCCTCGATCACGGTGGGCGGGCCGGTGAGGCCGTGCCGGGCGAATTCCGCGGCCGTGACACCGGAATGGGCCGCCCAACCGCAGTGCGCGCGTTTGACCGTGCCACCGGTCCGGTTGGCTTCCAGCAGCCCCGCACCGAAACTGGCGGCGATACCCATCGCGTCGGCGATACCTTCGACGTCCAGGCCGTACAGCATGGCCGCGGCGGCCGCCGAGCCGACAGCACCGCAGATCGACGTCGCGTGCTGGCCGCGTTCGAAGAACTCCGAATTGCCGAGTTCCTCGTCGTAGCCGCCCATTCCGAGCCGGACCGCGATTTCGATACCCACGCCCGCCGCGTCGAGTACGGCGGGGCCCGCGGCTCCGGTCGCTTCGCCGACCGCGAGCGCGGCGGGAACCACCGACGCCGACGGATGCAGCACCGACGGCAGGTGGGTGTCGTCGGAATCCATCGAATGGGCGAGGGTGCCGTTGATCAGAGCCGCGGTGGCGGCCGGGAACTGTTCCCCGGTGCCGATACCGGTGGCGCGGGGGGCACCGGCCCAGTCGCGGGCCACCGCGGTGACGGCACGGGCCGAAGGCTGGTCCTGCGCCGCGAGCGAGTTACCGAGAACGTCGAGAACGCGGCGCGCGACATCTTTGCGCAGTTCCGCGGACAGCCCGTCGGTGCGGGTCCGGTCGGCCAGCGCTGCCAGGCGGCCGACCACCGTGCCCGCGAGGTCGTGGCGAGCGGTTGTGCTCATCGCGACACCACCGCGACCGGACGTACGGGCGATCCGGTGCCGCCGGTGATCCGCAGCGGCGCCATGACAAAAGTGAACTCGGTGAGCCCGCGCGCACTCGCGGCCTCGAGGTCGAGGTGTTCGATGATGTGGATACCGTTCTCCACCAGCAGGATCCGGTGCACCGGAAGGACGCTGTGACCCTTACCCGGGGGAATATGTTCGAACGCGGTGGTATCCGCGCCCGCCGCCACGATTCCCGCGTCCGCCAGCCACTGTGCGGCCCCGACCTCGGCGCCCGGGACCCCGTCCTGCTGGCCGAGGTAGCGCTGGGCGTCATCGAAGTGGCGGGCCCAACCGGTGCGGATGAGCACGACATCGCCGCGACGCGGGGTCACGCCGGCAGCGTCGGCGGCATCGCGCAGATCCTGTTCCGTGACGGCCTGGCCGGCTTCGAGGGCATCGACGCCGCGTACCCGCGGAATATCGAGCAGCACACCGCGGCCGAGCATGAACGGGATGTTCTCCGCGCCGTGCTTCGAGTGGCGACCGCCGCGCTGCGCTTCCTCGGCGTCGATATCGCCGTGCAGTTTGCCGCAGTGGCTGACGTGCGAGAGAGCGTCCACATGGGTGCCGACGTGGCCGCCGGTCACGATGATCTCGTTGGAGGCCGAACCGCCGTCGGGGCGGACCATATCGCCGTGCCGGCGGATCAGGGTCATCCGGAAACCGGGATGGTTGGGCGAACACGGCATACCCGTTGTGTAGGGATGCCCGAGCTCGACCACGTCGAGTTCGCTGTCCACCACGGCACTCAACAGTGCGTCGGCGGTAACGGTTTGTCCGGTCATACTCTCACTCCTCGTGCTGCTGTGGCCTGTGCTCGGTCGAGGACCACGCGGGCGTTCGCGACCACGGCAGGGTCGATGAATCGGCCGTTCTCGTCGAGAACCGCGGATTCGCCCGCCGCCATGGATTCGGCCGCGCGGTCGACGATGCGGCGCGCCCGGTCCTGTTCCTCCGCGGTCGGCGTATAGGCGGTATTCACGATGTCGATCTGGTTGGGATGGATAACGGACCGGCCGAAGAACCCCTGGGCGCGGCCCATCCGCGACGTTTCGGCCAGACCTGCCGGATCATCCACAGCCGTCCACACGCTCTGGACCGGCGACGACAGTCCGGCGGCCCGCGCGGCGGTGACGATCCAGCCGCGCGCCCAGGCCAGGCCTTCGGGCTCGGCGCGCATATCGGCGGCAAGATCCGCTTCGCCCAACGCGATTCCGGTGACCCGGGGGTGGCAGCGGGCGATCTGCGGGGCCGCCAGCAGGCCGGCGGCGGATTCGATGGTGGCGTGTACGGGGCAGCGGAGGCGTTCCGTGGTTGCGGCGACCGATTCGGGGTCGTCGGATTTCGGCAACCGGACCCCGGCGGGCTCGGGGCCATCGGCGAGTGCGACCAGCTCGCGGTCGAGCCACTCCGACCCGATCGCGTTGAGCCGCAACCAGACCTGCCGTTCCGGCGGCGCTGCCCCCAGGGCTTCGAGTGCATTGGCGAGCGCCTGGTCCTTCGCCCCTACCGGGACCGCGTCCTCGAGGTCGATCACCACGGCGTCGGCGGCGCTTTCGACGGCCTTGCCGATCCGGTCCGCGCGGTGCCCCGGCACGTAGAGCCAGCTGCGCGGGATCATTTCGCCGTCACCGCCGGCCGGTGGCCGAGGGCGCGGGACACCCGCTGGGCCGCTTCGCGCAGCGCGTTCTCGTGCCGGCCGCAGGCTTCTTCGGTCATCCGGTAGCTCGGTCCGCAGACCGAAACGGAGCCGATCACCGCGCCGTCGGCGCCGAACACCGGTGCCGCGATGGAGCCGGCGCCTTCCTGCCGTTCACCGGTCGACCGGCACACTCCCTGTTCGCGGGCTTCGCGCAGGGCCGCGCGCAGCGCGTCGGCGTCGGTGATGGTGGTGGCGGTGAGTCGCGGCAGCGGCCGGGACAGCAGGTCTTCCTGCTCCTCCTGCGAGAGGTGGGCCAGGATGATCCGCCCCGACGAGCCGCTGTGCAGTTCGAAGCGGCGGCCGAGTTCCACGGTCATCTTGATTTCCTGCGTGCTCTCGACCTGGTCGAGGTATACCCGCCCGCCCGGCAGGCGTCCGGTCACCGTGGCGGTCTCGCCGGTGGCGCGCTGGAGCTCGACGAGCGCATCCCGGGCCATCCGGCGCAGCGGGGAGACGTCCAGGGCCCGCGCGCCCAGGGTCGCGGCGGCGGGACCCAGCAGGTAGCGGCGGGTTTCGGGCTCGTAGAGCAGCAAGCCGCATTCCACGAATGTCGTGAGGATGCGGTGCGCGACGGCCTTGGAGATACCGGTCGAACGGGCGATCTCCGAGACGCCGAGCGCGCTGGATCGCCGGCCGAACTCGAGCAGTACCTCCGCTGCCCGTGCGGCGGATGTGGTGCCGCCACTCGAGGGCTCCATCGTGGCTCCGTTCTCCGGGGTGGATTCGTGGTCCGCCGGCTCCGCCGCATAGGAGGAGTCCGACCTGGCGATCAAGCGCTGAACAAGTTGTACCGCTTAGCGAAACGATTGTCTAGCCACCTTCTGCAACCACGTACCAAGTTTCCGACGAGTAAATCCGCTCAACAGGCACTTGTGCGCAGATTGCCGAACGTGCATAGTGCAGGGGACCACATTCTTGCGTTCCGCTAGCCGGAACACGATAGGAGGAAGCGTGGACGGTCCGGATTTCGATCTCGTCGTCGCCGGTGCGGGCGGCGGACTGGTCGCTGCGCTGCGCGCCGCCGAACTCGGCGCGAATGTTCTGGTGCTCGACGCCGACGAGCATTTCCAGCGCGGCAACAACACCTCGATGTGCACCGCGATGATCCCGGCCGCCGGAACCCGCTGGCAGGAAGCGGCCGGAGTCCAGGACAGCCCGGACCGTTTCCTCGACGATATCGCCCGCAAGACCGAGGGCACGGCCGACCGCCGCATCGCCCGCGCGCTCGCCGAGACCAGCGCACAGCTGGTCACCTGGCTGGCCGACAACCAGGAACTCGAACTCGAACTGGTCACCGATTTCCGCTACCCCGGCCATACCGCCGACCGCTGCCACAGCATCCCCGGACGGCACGGCTCCCGGCTGCTACGGCACCTGGTGCAGCGTGCACAGGCACATCCCCGGATCGAGCTCATCGCGCCCATGAGCCTGCGCAACGTGCACACCAGCGGCGGGCGGGTCACGGGGGTCGAGATCGCCACCCCCGACGGCAACACCGAAAACCTGACCACCCGAGCCGTCCTGCTGGCGACGAACGGGTTCGGCGCCGATCGCGACCTCGTGCGCCGGCATCTGCCCGAAATCGCCGGCGCCCACTACCACGGCGGCCAGTTCAGCCGCGGCGACGCGCTGCGCATCGGCGGCGAACTGGGTGCCGACAGCGCCTTCCTCGACGCCTACCAGGGCCATGCCGCGCTGTCGTCGCGCAGCCAGACGCTCATCGGCTGGGCGACCGTCGTGCACGGCGGCATCATCGTCGACAGCACCGGCCGCCGCTTCGCCCCGGAAACCACCGGCTACTCCGAGTTCGCCGCCATTCTCGCCGGCCGGCCCGGCGGTACCGGCTGGATCGTCATCGACGAGCACATCGAGGAACTGTGCTCGGTATTCGACGATTTCCGCACCGTCGCCGAGAGTGGATCGCTGATCCGATCCGCCACCGCGACCGGGCTGGCCGAGAGCATCGGAGTGCCCGCCGCGGCCCTCGGCGACGAACTCGCCGCGGCCCGCCGCGCCGCCGCCGGGGAAGAACCCGACCGGCAGGGCCGCACCGACGCCCGCCATCCGCTGACCGCGCCCTACATCGCGATCGCCATCACCCCCGCCCTCTTCCACACCCAGGGCGGTCTCGTCGTCGACGAACACGCACGAGTACTCGCCGGCGGCGCCCCGATACCCGGCCTGTACGCCTCCGGCGGCGCCGCCATCGGTATCTCCGGCCACGGCGCCGGCGGTTACCTCGCGGGCAACGGCCTCATCACCGCACTCGGTCTGGCCTTCCTCGCTGCCGAGCACGTGAGCAGCGCCGTCGCCGTCTGACAACAACGACACGGCGCCCACACAACAGAACAACTGTCCAGATATTCGCCAGGAGAAGAAATGACCACCTACCTGATCAAGAACGGCACCGTCGTACGCACCGAGGACACCGCTCCCGCCGAGGGCGAGACCGCGGATATCCTCGTCGTCGACGGCAAGATCGCGGCGATCGGTCCGGATCTGAATGCCGAAGGCGCCGAGATCGTCGACGCGACAGGCAAACTGGTCTTTCCCGGCGTTGTCGACGCACACCAGCACTGGGGTATCTACAACCCGCTGTCCGAGGACACGCAGACCGAATCGCGCGCCAGCGCGCAGGGCGGCGTGACCACCGCGCTCACCTATATGCGCACCGGCCAGTACTACCTCAACAAGGGCGGCGCCTACGCCGACTTCTTCCCCGAGGTACTGGACGCCTCGGCGGGCCGCAGCTATATCGACTACGCCTTCCACCTGGCGCCGATGTCGAAACAGCATATCGGCGAGATCCCCGAGCTGGCCGCGGACCAGGGGGTCACCTCGTTCAAGATCTTCATGTTCTACGGCAGCCACGGCCTGCACGGCCGCTCCGCCTCACAGAGCGATTTCCTGATGATCCCCGAGGACGAGCGCTACGACATCGCGCATTTCGAGTTCGTGATGCGCGGCGTGCAGAAGGCCCGCGAGCAGTTCCCCGAACTCGCCCCGCATATCTCGCTTTCGCTGCACTGTGAGACCGCCGAGATCATGAGCGCCTACACCAAGCTCGTCGAAGAGGAAGGCACACTGACCGGCCTCGCCGCCTACAGCGCCTCCCGCCCGCAGCATTCCGAGGGCCTCGCGGTGACCATCGCGTCCTTCCTCGCCGACGAGACCGGCCTGCCGAATATCAACCTGCTGCACCTGAGTTCGGCCAAGGCACTGAAGGCCGCCATGAAGATGGCCGAAGCCTTCCCGCACGTGAACTTCCGCCGCGAGGTCACCATCGGCCATCTGCTCACCGATATCGACAACGCGAACGGTCTGGGCGCCAAGGTGAATCCGCCGATCCGCCCGCGCGAAGACGTCGAGGCGCTGTGGGAGCATCTGCTCGCCGGGAACATCGACTGGGTCGTCTCCGACCACGCCTGCTGCAAGGACGAGGTGAAATTCGGCGAGGACCGCGACGATGTGTTCGCCGCGAAATCCGGTTTCGGCGGTACCGAATACCTGCTGCCCGGCCTGATCACCGAGGGCCGCAAGCGTGGTCTTTCGCTGCGCCGGATCGCCCAGCTCACCGCCTCGAACCCGGCCGACCGCTACGGCCTGCCCGGTAAGGGCCGGCTCGCCGAAGGTGTCGACGCCGATATCGCGATCGTCGACCCCCATCGCACCTGGACCGTACGCGCTGCGGACTCCGAATCCACCCAGGAATACACGCCGTTCGAAGGTTTCGAGCTCGGCGCCGCCGTCACCGACACCTTCGTGCGCGGTAACCGGGTCCTGGCCGACGGTGTGGTCACCGGCGAACCCGCCGGCCGCTACATCTCCCGGCCGTACTGAGAGGTGTGCAGTTGACCTCCGAGAAACAGCCGACCGGCCCGCTGCGCGGTATCAAGGTCCTGGATGCCTCCACCATCCTGGCGGGACCGCTCACCGCGCAGATCCTGGGCGATTTCGGTGCCGAAGTCATCAAGATCGAACATCCGCGGAAACCGGACGGGATGCGCGGGCACGGGCTCGACAAGGACGGGGTTCCGCTGTGGTGGAAGATGGTCAGCCGCAACAAGCAGACCATCACCCTGGACCTCGGCACACCCGACGGGCAGGCGATCTTTCGCGATCTGGCCGCCGAGGCGGATGTGGTGGTCGAGAACTTCCGGCCGGGCACGTTCGAACGCTGGGGTCTTTCCTACGCCGAACTGTCCCAACGTAACCCGGGCCTGATCATGTTGCGGGTCACCGGATTCGGCCAGCACGGCCCGTACGCGAAACGTCCCGCGTTCGGCACCCTGGTGGAATCGATGAGCGGTTTCGCCCATCTCACCGGCCAGCCCGACGGACCACCCACCCTGCCCGCCTTCGGACTCGCCGATTCCATCGCCGGCGTGGCCGGTTCGTCGGCGGTCTCGATGGCACTGTTCGAACGCGAACGCAACGGTGGCACCGGCCAAGAGGTCGACCTCGACCTCCTGAGCCCGATCATGACCGCCGTCGGGCCCGGGGTCATCTACGCCGACCAGCTCGGAATAGACCAGCAGCGCACCGGTAACCGGTCGCAGAACAACGCCCCGCGCAACCTGTACCGCACCGCCGACGATCACTGGCTGGCGATCTCCACCAGCGCGCAGGCCATCGCCGAACGCGTGCTGCGCCTCGTCGGGCATCCCGAAGTGATCGACGAGGAATGGTTCGCCACCGGACGCACCCGCGCCGAACACGCCGACCTCCTCGACGAATACGTGGGCGGCTGGATCGCCGAACGCACCCGCGACGAGGTCACCAGCATTTTCGAAGAAGCCGGTGCCGCCGTGGCGCCGGTGTATCGGCCGAGCGATCTGCTGAAAGATCCCCAGGTCGTCGCCACCGACATGGTCACCACTGTCGACGACGACGAACTCGGCCCCATGCGCATGCAGAACGTCATGTGGCGCATGACCAAATCCCCCGGTGCGATCCGTCACACCGGTCGACCCGCCGGTGCCGATACCGACAAGGTCCTCATCCACCTCGGGCGAACCCCCGAGGACATCGACGACCTGCGGGCCCGCGGGGTCATCTGACCCCGCGACTGCTTCATCCGAGGAGTTCGCTATGAAATCGCGTTGGTGGACAATAGCCATCATTCTGGGCCTGGTGGTGGTGAATTACGTCGATCGCAGCGCCATCTCGTTCGCAGCCACCGATCTGCGTGACGAATTCGGGATCACGTCCGGCCAGTACGGCGTCATCAGTTCCGCATTCTCGATCGGCTATATGCTGTTCGCCCTGCTCTCCGGGCCGCTGGTCGACCGGTTCGGGTCCCGGAAAGTGCTCATGGTGGGCATGTTCATCTGGGCCGCGGCCACGGCACTGACCCCGTTCGCCGGTGGATTCATCGGCCTCATCCTGCTGCGCATCCTCCTCGGTGCCGGCGAAGCCCCCTGCTTCCCGGCGGCGACCCGGCTGGCAAGCCGCTGGCTGCCCGCCCACGAACGGGGTAAAGCACTCGCCCTCATCGGCGGTGTCGCCGTCTCCGGCAGCCTGCTCATCGGCGGCCCGATCCTCACCCAGCTGATCGCGCTCACCGGCTGGAAAGGCATGTTCTGGGTGCTGGCGGTCGCCGGGATCGTGTGGGTTGTCGTCGCCTACCCGTTCCTGAAGAACTCGCCCAGCGAGGCGTCGTTCGTCTCGAAAGAAGAACTGGACTACATCCGGTCCGGCCAGACCGACGGCGAGGACAGCGGGCACGAATCCAGCACCGACTGGGGCGAGATCCTGCGCAACCGCAACCTGTGGCTGGTCGGCCTCGGCTACTTCGCCTGGGGTTTCATGTTCTGGGCGTTCATGTACTGGCTTCCGCAGTACCTGGAACACGAATTCGGGCTGTCCATCAAGGAAGTCGGCGCCTTCTCGGTGGCGCCGTGGGCGGCCGGTGTGGTCGGCGCACTGCTCGGCGGCATCCTCGTCGACCGGGTGTACAAACGCACCCAGAGCATCCGCTCGCGGTTCTTGATCATCGGTGTGGCGTTGCTGCTCGCCGGTGTCTCGATCCTGCCGATCCTGTTCTTCGGCAGTAACCTCACCATCGCCCTGATCTGCATCTCGGCCGGTGTCGGCTTCGGGTTCATCACCGGCGGAATCTGGTGGGTCGCCTCGATCGACGCGGCGCCGACTCAGCCGGGCACCGCCGCCGGCTTCGCCGACGCCTGCTTCGCCCTCTCCGGCATCATCGCCCCCTCGGTGATGGGCTTCATCGTGGGTCGTACCGGAACCTACAACGGCGGATTCCTCGTCATGACCGCTCTGTGCTTGATCGGCGCGGCGGCCATGCTCTTCTTCACCAAGGAGCCGGAACGCACAGGTCCGGGAACAAACCAGGAAGGTGAATTCGCCCCTGCGAAATAAAACGCGTCCGGCGTGTCACTCGCATGCCGGACAAGCGGGCACCGCGTGATCGATGAGGGTTCACGCGGTGCCGTCGCACCGAACTCCGGCGCCGCTCTCGCCTCCCTCCAGAGAGCGGCGCCGGACCCGTACCGCTGAGAAGTGGTCCAGAGCGAGTCCGAGTTTCGCTACCGTTGGCCGTTGTGCCGACCTCGCAGCCGAAACTGCCGTTCCCCGACAGCGCTCCCTATGCGTCCGGGCTGCTCGATGTCGGCGACGACAACCAGATGTATTGGGAAACGAGCGGGAATCCGCACGGGCGACCCGCTCTCGTCGTACACGGCGGCCCCGGTGCCGGCGGCAGCCGAGGAGCGCGCCGGACGTTCGACCCGGACCTTTTCCGGGTCGTGCTGTTCGATCAGCGCGGCTGCGGTGAGAGCCGGCCGCACGCCTCGCTCCCATCGACCGATATGGCGCACAACACCACCGACCATCTGATCGCCGATATGGAGCGGCTACGGGAACATCTCGGTATCGAACGCTGGCTGCTCTACGGCGGTTCGTGGGGTTCCACGCTGATCCTCGCCTACGCCCAGCGTCACCCGGAGCGGGTCAGCGGGATCGTGCTGGTCGGTGTGACGATGACCCGCCCGCAGGAAGTCGACTGGCTCTACCACGACCTCCGATTACTGCTGCCGATCGAATGGGAGCGGTTTCGCGACGGCGTCCCCGCAGATGACCGGGACGGAAACCTGGTCGAGGCGTACCGGCGGCTGATGGAACACCACGATCCGACAGTCCGCGAGACGGCCGCCCGCAACTGGTGCGCCTGGGAGGACGCGGTCATCGCCCACGAAACCTCCGGCGCCCCCGGCCAATACACCGCGCAACCGGATGCCACGCTACTGGCGTTCGTCCGGATCTGCACCCATTACTTCGCACACACCGGATGGCTCGACGACGGTCAATTGCTACGCGACGCACACCGGCTCGCCGGAATACCGGGCATCCTCATACACGGCCGCCTCGACCTCTCCGCACCGCTGCGCACAGCCTGGGAACTCGCACGCGCCTGGCCGGACGCCGAACTCCGGATCATCGACGACTCCGGTCACACCGGCAGCCCAGCCATGCGCGATGCCATTTTCGACGCGATCGATCGATTCGCTCGCTGATCGGCCTCGGGCCGGGACGAAAACCGCATTCAGGGTGGTCGCGGTGAGCACACGCAGTTCCGCCCGTCCAACTCGTCGGCAGGTCGGTAAGTTCTCGAGGCTGGTGTCGCCGGGTGGGCGTGGACAGCTACTCTCCGCGCGCGAATCCGATGGCCGCGGTGATCTCCGCCAACTCACCCGCCCGGGTCTCGTCACCGCCGAGTACTTCACGGAATTCGAGAATCGAATCCCGCACGGATCCGCGCCGAAGGTATCCGGCCAGTTCGTTGCGCACGTACTCATCCGCCGGTAGTCCGGCCGCGAGGGCACGATCGGTCAGCACATCCCGCACATCCACGGGCAACTCGTATTCCCGGACCGCCGACAGGTCTCCGGAACCTGCCCATCCCGGACGCTGCTCGCGCAGGAAATCCACCACGTCATCGATCGGCGCCCGCCGCCGCGCCAGCGCGATCAACTCCCGGCGCATCTGCGTCCACATCTGCACACCGGCCGCGCCCGCCCGTCGTCGCAGCACATCGGCGGTCGCCGCGGGAAGTTCGTCGATCAGCGTCATACCGCCAACGTACACAGGACGGCATACCAGCGCCGAGACTTGTTGACCGGGATCGGCCGCGCACGGAGCGCCCGGCATACGCGTCCACGCCGGCCTCGAGATATTCCGCGTCGGCGCCCGGAGCCGGCCGGCTGACATAGGCTCGGGCGATAGGGACACGTGGGAAGGATCCGGGTGCTCTTCGCGGCAGTCGCGGTCATGGTGGTTCGGTCCGATCGCGGCCGACGGTGATCGTTTCGCACTGTATGTCACCGCGTTCGACGGCGTCCTGCGACGTGTGCGGCCGCCCGCGGAAGTGGAGCCCACTCCGGTTCGGCGGGCCTGACTGCGAAAATACCGGGTTACCATAGCCCGGTGAATGGGTCCGGCGAGATGGACGCCGCGGCGAGGATTCTCGATGCCGTCGTCGAGATCATCGAGTCCGACGGTTACGACGCGGTGCAGTTGCGGGCGGTCGCCAAACGAGCCCGGGTCTCGCTGACGACCATCTACGGCCTGCACGGCAACCGGGACGAGCTCATCTTGGCGGCGGTCGAGGCGTGGATGGCGAACCACTCCTACGTCGAACTGTCGCCACCGCCCCACGATGAGCCGCTGGCCGACGGGCTGATGCGCCTGGTGCGGCGGGTATTCCAGCCATGGGAAGACAGCCCGCGGATGGCACACGCCTTCTACCGGGCCCGCACCACAGCCGGTGGGGACCGGCTCGACCGGCAGGGTTTCGAAGTTGTCCTGCCGGCCGCCGCGCATCTGCTCGAGGGTCTGGATCGCGACTACGTCGCCGATATCGCGGTGGTCCTGATCAATCTCTGTTACACGATGGTGGGCCGTTTGGTCGACGGCACGGCCGACGTCCCCACCATCCTGTCCACGCTCGAGCGTGTTGTGTACCGGCTGACCAGCGATAATTCCAAGCTCGCGACGCAGCAGCCGCAGCCCGGAACAGCAGCGACCGGACCGGCGCTGGACTTCTCGCTGTTCTCGCTGTACGGGCCCGGTATCGAGCGGCCCGGCGCAGCACCGGAAGGACAGGACCGCCCTCGTACAGATCGGTCCTGACCGGATCCCGGACGGCGGGCGGGACGCCTAACGCGCTCCAGGCTCGGACCAGAGCAGTTCGGCGGCCGATTGCCGGCCCGCGGGAAGTCCGGCCGCTGTCAGTGCTTGCCGTTTGAACGCCTGACCGGCCAGGCTGACCCGATGGGGTGTGATCACCGCGAACTCCGGGCCGGTCCCGGCCGCGGACTGTTCACCCCACAGATAGGTCCGGCCCGTGCCATCGCCGCGGCGGGCGCTGACCGCAGCCCTGGCCTTCTCGTCGGCCGCATATATCCCGGCGGAAACCGCCAGCACCCCGAAGCCGTCACACCAGCCCGGAACGACCGGGATATCGCCGTAGTCCGCGGCTTTCGCACCCAGAATCTCCAGTGCCCGGCTATCGCCCGGCGGTGTGAAAACGATTGTTTCGCAGCCGGCGAGTGCCCGGTCGAAAATCCAGCCGCCCAGGCAATCCACGACCTCGGCGACCGAGGAGCCCAGGACGACTCCGGTATGCCGCGGTATCCGCCGGGGCCTGGTAGCGGCACCCGATCGTGCGGGGGCGCGGGTTTCGGAACTGTCGAAATCATCGGCAACGGCCAACTGCACTGCCATCTTGCTATTCCGTTCTATCGAACTACTACGCCACCTCGATGCGGCCCGCGAGCACGCTGCGGTCCGGGCGGTGAACTCCCGGCCACCGGCGCCCACGCTGCCCGGAAAATTCGGTCCCCGCAGCGCGAGCAGGGTGACAGTAACACGGTTATCACCTGTTCATCGGCCGTTCGGAACAACTGAAAGCGGCTGATTCCCGCCACTGTCCACAGCCAGCCGAAACACCACGAAAAGCGGCCTGGACGCGGGTTGCACACGGCCGGGCAGCCCCGGAGGACCGTCTCGGCGCACACTTCTCGCGCCCACCCCGGCCGCCCCGATCCGGCGGTCCCGGCCCACCGAATCACCCGCGGCGGGCGCCCCCGAACGGGTGGACAGCGAGGGTGTTCGCTGGCACGATTTGCTCCGGAAACCTACAGACCATGCGGAGCTCGAGAACACCAGCGGTAGCCTCTGACGCCATGACCACGCACAAGTTGCGGATTCGCTCCACTTCGCGTGTTCCAATCGGTGAAGGGAAGTGAACAGCCGTGGCCACGGTGACCTTTGATCGCGCCAGCAGGCAGTACCCGGGTGCGAAGACGCCCGCCGTCGATCAGCTCGAGCTCGAGATCTCCGACGGCGAGTTCCTGGTATTGGTGGGCCCGTCGGGCTGCGGGAAGTCGACCTCGCTGCGAATGCTGGCCGGGCTCGAGGAGGTGACCGGCGGGCGCATCCTCATCGGGGATCGCGATGTCACCGATACCGACCCCAAGGACCGCGATATCGCGATGGTCTTCCAGAACTATGCGCTGTACCCGCATATGACGGTCGCCGAGAACATGGGCTTCGCGCTCAAACTGGCGAAGGTCGACAAGGACGAGAAAAAACGCCGGGTGCTGGAGGCGGCCCGCCTGCTCGACCTGGAGCCGTTCCTGGACCGGCTGCCGAAGGCGCTGTCGGGTGGTCAGCGGCAGCGGGTCGCGATGGGGCGGGCGATCGTGCGCAATCCGCAGGTGTTCCTGATGGATGAGCCGCTGTCCAACCTGGACGCGAAGCTGCGGGTGCAGACCCGCACCCAGATCGCGCAGTTGCAGCGCCGGCTGGCGACCACCACCGTCTACGTCACCCACGACCAGGTGGAGGCCATGACCATGGGCGACCGGGTCGCGGTCATGCGCGACGGCCTGCTGCAGCAGTGCGCCTCCCCGCGCGACCTCTACCGCGACCCGGCGAACGTCTTTGTCGCCGGCTTCATGGGTTCGCCGGCGATGAACCTGTTCACGCTCCCCGTGTCCGGCGGCGAGGTCCGGGTCGGGGGTTACACCTTGCAGCTGCCCAGGTCGGTGGCCGACGAGGCGGGCACCTCCGTGACGATCGGGATCCGCCCCGAACACCTCGACACCGGCGAATCCGGTATCGAAATCGAGGTCGATGTGGTCGAGGAACTAGGTTCCGACGCCTTCATCTATGGCCGCCCCGCCGACCACACCGCCGGTGTCGAGACGATTGTCGCGCGCACCGACTGGCGCAATCCGCCCGCCAAAGGCAGTCGGGTACACCTCACTCCGGGCACCGATCACGTCTACTTCTTCGCCGCCGACGACGGCCGCCGCCTGAACTAGCCGGAAGTACCGATTCGGCGAGGGCGCTTGCACCTCGATATCGGTTCCTCTCGTGTCCTGTGTCGAAGACAACCCTCGATGCGCCGAGCGTGCCGCGGCCGAAGTCTGCTGCCCTACCCGCGCCGCCGGGCTGCCCGCCATTCCTCGTTGAGGCGCACACCCAGCTCGTCGACCCCGATTTCGCGGCCGGATTCGCTGCGGACCTGCACCCGGACCGGGTCACCGGTGGCGGCTTCGACCAGGTCCAGCGGTGGGGGGCCGGGCTGGAGGTAGGTGTTGCCCCATTGCATGAGGGCGAGCACAACCGGGAGTAGGTCGCGACCCTTGCGGGTGAGGATGTACTCATGGCGGGTGCGTTTACCTTCCTCCTGGTACGGCTGTTTGGTGAACAGCCCCGCCTCGGTGAGTTTGCGTAGCCGACCGGAGGCCGCCGCGTCGGTGATACCGACCCGGGCGGCGAATCCGTCGAAGCGGGTGGTGCCGTAGTAGGCCTCGCGCAGGATGAGGACGGCCGAGCGGGTACCGACCACGTCCATTGCCAGTGCGATCGAGCACTGGTCCGGTTTCCACGAGTTCAGATCGGCCAGGGGGCCTTCCATCACGGCTGCCATGCGCTCATTCTATCTACCCTGGCTTGCCTCGAGTAACGCCAGCGCCTACCCTGGCTTTAGATAACTTTAGCCAGAGCGAGGTCTCTGGTGACGGAAGGAATCACCATGCGAGACGCAGTCATCGTCGATGCGGTCCGGACCCCGATCGGGCGGGGCAAACCCAGCGGAGCCCTGCACTCGGTCCACCCGGTGGACCTCATGGCACACAGCCTGCGCACCCTGGTCGAACGCACCGGAATCGATCCCGCACTGGTCGACGACGTGATCGGCGGGGTCGTCAGCCAAGTCGGAGAACAGGGCGTGAACATGACCCGCCGGGCCGCCCTCGCAGCCGGTTTCCCGGAATCGGTACCCGCCACCACGGTCGACCGGCAGTGCGGCAGCAGCCAGCAGGCCGTGCATTTCGCGGCACAGGGAGTGATCGCCGGTGCTTACGACATGGTGATCGCCACCGGCGTCGAATCCATGAGCCGGGTCCCGATGGGCTCGAGCGCACGGGGCGCCGACGATATATCCGGCGTGGGCTTCGCGCAGCGTTATCCGGAAGGCCTGGTCCCCCAGGGGATCAGCGCCGAACTCATCGCCGCGAAATGGGGTATATCGCGCACCGAACTCGACGAATTCGCGCTCGGCAGTCACGAGAAAGCGGCGCACGCAACCAAAAACGGCCGATTCGACGCCGAACTCGCGCCCCTCGCCGGACTCGAAACCGACGAAGGCATCCGCACCGGATCCACCCTGGACACTCTCGCCGCCCTGCGTTCCGCCTATTACGACGAGACCATGGCCGAGCGTTTCCCGCAGATCGGCTGGAATATCACCGCCGCCTCCGCCAGCCAGATCAGCGACGGAAGCGCCGCGGTCCTGATCACCACCGGCGAACGAGCACGCGAACTCGGCTTGCGCCCACTGGCCCGGCTGCACAGTTTCGCGGTGGCAGGCGACGATCCCCTGCTCATGCTCACCGCAGTCATCCCGGCGACCCGCAAAGTACTCGACCGCGCCGGCCTCACCATCGACGATATCGACCTGATCGAGATCAACGAAGCTTTCGCCTCCGTGGTGTCGGCGTGGAACCGCGAAACCGGCGCCGACCCGCAGCGGGTGAATGTCAACGGCGGCGCGCTCGCCCTCGGCCACCCGCTCGGCGCCTCCGGGGCCCGGCTGCTCACCACCCTGGTCCACGCCATGCAGGACCGCGGCGCTCGTTATGGGTTACAAACCATGTGCGAAGCCGGCGGTCTCGCCAACGCCACGATCCTCGAACGCCTCTGAGCCCCCGTGCCTAGTCGGACTGCCCCGTCAAGACGCCCACGGCGGCGTCGGCCATGGCGGAGTACCCGACTGGACCGGGGTGCAGGTGGTCTCCGCTGTCGAACCGCGCGGCGAGTACGTCGGGGTCCGCCGGGTCGGCCAGCCTACGTTCGAAGTCGACGACGGCGTCGAATTCCCCGGAACCGCGAATCCAGGCGTTGACCGCGTCCCGGACCCGTTCGCCACGTTCGCTGTAATAGGAAGCTCCCCGGTAGGGCAACAGGGTGCCGCCGACGATGCGCAAGCCGTCGGCGTGCGCCATCCGGATCAGCCGGCGGTATTCGGCGATCAACCGGCCGGCACCGACCTCGGGATTCGGGCGCATCCATGGCTCGTGCACTTCACTTGCGCCGATATCGTTGATGCCCGAGAGCAGGATCACGGTGCCGATCCCCTCCTTGTCGAGCACATCGCGGCCGAATCGAGTTATCGCGCGCTGGCCCACATATGGGGAATCCGATACGACACGGTTCCCGCCGATCCCGGTGTTGAGCACGGCGCGCGGCCGACCGGCCACGGCAAGCCGGTCGGCCAGCACGTCCGGGTAGCGATTGTCCATATCGGGCCATGCCCCGGCGCCGTCGGTGAGGGAATCGCCGAAAACGACCACGCCGTCACGGTTCGGCCTGCCGACGACCTCGACACCGGTCAGGTAGTACCACGACCTGCTCGATTCGTTGAATGCCCCACCGTCGATATCGGCGCTGTGATCGCCGATCGCCCGATATGTGGTGCTGTTGGCGAGATAGTGGAAGGTGGCGGGCCCGGTGGGCCGGCCGAGATACAGGGTCACGGTGAGCGATTGCCGCGCGTTGACCGGGTAATCGATGGCATCGCCGGTGAGTTCGGCGCCCAGCGGGATCACCGTGCCCGGTGCACCGCCGAAGGAGAGCGGGCGCACCGTGCCCGAACGTACCGCTGCCCCTTCGGCTGCCTGCGCGATCGTGGCCGCCGTGATCGGCAACGGTCGATCACCGAAGAGATTGGACAGGGTGATCCGTACGGATTCGCCGGCGAGGGTGGGGCGCACGGTCTGGCGGATGGTGTGACCGGCGAAGCCGGCGGCCGACCAATTCGGCCCGAGCACCTCACCGGCCGGTATCTGCGCGGCGGACCAACTGTCGAGCCAGGTTTCGTGTGGCCCACTCGATCCGGAGGCACTGACGTACAACGCGGTACCGGAAAGCGTGATCAGGACGCCCAGCAGTGCCGAAAGCACGACGGTCGGTAGCCTCCGGACACTCATCACCGCACCTGATCCTCGATGCGCCAGGTGATTCCGTGCGGCGCGAGCGCATCGAGGAATTCCCTCGGTGCGAACGCCTCGGCAGCCGCCAGCACCCCGGGGCGCACGGATTCGGTATCGACGAGAGTGGTGGCCGCGGCCACCGCCATGAGTGCGGAGTCGCGGTAGGAGTCGACACCGCTCAGTACCGCGCGCACGGTCGCACCGTCCGCGCCGATCGCGTCCACCACCAGGTCGTATCGCATATCGGCGGTCGGCGACGGTCCTTCCGGCAACGTATCGACGAGGTCCGGGGTCACCCCGCCCACGGCCGCGTGGATGTTCACGTCCAGGACTCCGCTCACGAAGCGGACCGGGGTGTGCCGGGGAATCGTCAGCACCGGTGGTTGCGGGAATTTCGTCACCGCGGTCTCCTCGGTGTCGCCGGGGAACAGCATCGTGGTGTACCTGTCGAGGGGACCGCGCCGCAGCCCCTCGTCCTGATAGTGCCAGCCACCGCTGCGGAACCAGTCCAGGCTCGCCAACAGGGTCCGGGCGCTCCCTCGTGACCCCTCGCCGCCGCTTCTGGTGCGGTGGCTGATCACGATATCCGCCGGTCCGTCGACCTGCCGGACGGCGAGGTTGGCAAGCAGATCACCGGGCAGATTGCTGTCGGTGATCCCGGGGATGGCTGCTACACCCGCTCGGCGGGCCGCCGTGCCGAATTCGTCGAATGCCCGCTTCAACCACAGTTGTTCGCCCGAAAGGTCCACATAGTGTGCTCCCGCAGCGATCGCGGCCCTCAGCACCGGTGCGCCGCGTTCGACATAGGCCGGCAGGCTGCTGATCACCGCGTCGACTCCGGTGAACGCCGCAACAAGAGCTTCGTGGTCGTCGAGTGTGGCAATCCGCCTCTCGGAGCGAGTATCTCGGGCGAGCGTCCGCAGCCGGTCGCTGTCGCGGCCTACCAGGATCCGGTCGGCACCCTGCCGTACCAGCTCTGCTGTGAGGTGGCCCCCGGTGTGGCCGGTGGCGCCGTATACAGCGATCTTCATCTCGAACTCCCGTTCCTGGGTCGATACCGTCGAGAATGAATCTACGGATCATCACTGAGTGCGAGAATGGGTAAAAATCTCGGATACATGTCCAAAACACTCAAATCTATGGCGATATGATCGCGTTGTGGACATCCTCTCCGACGCGGTCTCCGCGATCCGCACCAGCAGTCCGAGCTCCGGCTTGTTCGTCCGGCACGCCCCGTGGGGCCGGCGTTACCCGGTGGTGCCCGGCGCGGGCTTCCATGTCGTGCTGCAAGGGTCGTGCTGGCTGTGCGTGCCCGGCGGCGACGCGATCGCGCTCGGTATCGGTGATGTGGTGTTCATGCCGCGCGGCGCGGACCATGTTCTGGCCGACGATCCCGCCACCCCCGTCACCGAGACTGCCCGGCCCGGTGAACCCCGGGAAATCGCCGGCCCCGGCCCGCGCAGCATGCTGCTGTGCGGCGCGTACGCACTCGATCGGCGCCATCCGCACCCGATGCTGGACGGACTGCCGGAATTCGTGCATCTGCCTGCCCAGCTGGGCAGGCACGCCGGATTGCGTGGCGCGGTCGACCTGCTGGCCGCCGAACTGGCCGGACCCCGCGCCGGAACAGACGCCCTCGTACCCTCGCTGCTGGATACGCTGCTGCTGTACATCCTGCGGGCATGGCTGGAGGACAACGCCGATACCCGACCCACCGGATGGGCCGCGGCATTCGGCGACCCGGCGGTCGCGACGGCGTTACGTGCCGTGCACGCCGATCCGGCACGCCCATGGACGGTGGACAACTTGGCCGCGGCGGCCGGGGTTTCCCGAGCAACGCTGGCCCGCAGATTCGTCGCCACGATAGGCGAAGGACCGTTGTCGTACGTGGCGAGCTGGCGGATGATCCTCGCGGCGAAACGGTTACGCGAGAGCACCGACGCCCTGTCCGCGGTGGCCCGCGCGGTCGGCTACAGCTCGGAATTCGCATTCGCCAAAGCATTCAAACGCCGATTCGGCATCGCCCCTGGGCAATATCGCAAGGAGGCGGAAAGTGCCGAGCCCATCGCCGTCTGACACACAGTGCGTCCACGGCATAGGCCAGGGCGTATCTCTCGGCCGGCCCGCCGGACAGCGGGTGGCCGGCCTACTAACGTGGGGACGGTGACCGAGCTGCCCGAGATCGACTCCATCACCGTCTACGCGATGCCGATGCGGTCGAAGTTCCGGGGCATCACCGTGCGCGAGGGCATAGTCCTGCACGGACCGCGGGGGTGGGGCGAGTTCTGTCCATTCCCCGAATACGACGATCACGAAGCCGCGAACTGGCTGGCGACCACCGTCGAGCAGATCGATGCGGGCTGGCCGGAGCCCGTACGTGATCGCATTCCGATCAACTGCACCGTCCCCGCGGTTGCGCCGGACCGGGCGCATGATCTCGTTACCGGTTCGGGTTGCCGGACCGCGAAAGTCAAGGTTGCCGACCACCCCGGCGCACTGCCCGAAGATCTGGCACGGGTGGAAGCGGTGCGCGCGGCGCTGGGGCCCGGCGGCGCGATCAGGGTGGACGCCAACGCGGTGTGGGATGTGGACACCGCCGTCCGGAGCATTCGTGAAATCAACCGTGCCGCCGATGGTTTGGAGTACGTCGAGCAACCTTGCCGGACGGTCGGAGAACTCGCCGAAGTCCGCCGCAAAGTGGATGTTCCGATCGCCGCCGATGAATCCATCCGGCGCGCCGAAGACCCGTTGCGGGTAGCCGTCGCCGGCGCCGCGGATATCGCGGTGATCAAGTGCACACCGCTCGGCGGGGTCCGGCGGGCCCTGGAAGTGGCCGAGGCGGCAGGGCTGCCCTGCGTGATCTCCTCGGCGCTGGAGACCAGCATCGGACTGTCCGCACAGCTGGCCCTGGCAGGTGCGCTCCCGGAACTGGAGCACGCCTGCGGGCTGGGCACGGTGACTCTTTTCGAAGGTGATCTGGTGACCGATTCGCTGCGACCGGTGGACGGCTACCTACCCGTCCCGCGCACTGGCCCTCAACCGAATCCCGCCCTATTGGAGAAGTACCGGCATCCGGACCCGGAACGCACCGCCTGGTGGTCCGAACGGCTCGCCCGCGTATGGGAGGTACTGGCGCGTAGGCGCGGTGAGTGAATCGCCCGCGACAGCATCCGAATGCGAGCCGGCGCCCGCACGCCCGCCGCCGAGCACAGGCTCATGCGAGCGAAA
This sequence comes from Nocardia carnea, assembly GCF_029868325.1. GTDB lineage: Bacteria > Actinomycetota > Actinomycetes > Mycobacteriales > Mycobacteriaceae > Nocardia > Nocardia carnea_C. Next base: position 8,883 of record NZ_JARWNW010000265.1, on the reverse strand, counting down.
CGCCGCTGTCGTACAAGGTGATACGCAGGAGGAATCCTGCTTCGGGGCCGAGAATCCCCTCGACCAATTCGACGTATCTGCCACAGAATTCCGGGCCGTGGGCGGCGACCGCATCCGGGCGTGGCTCCAGATGGTGTGCGATTTCATGCAATACCACCAGCTCCCGCAATGCCCAGGGGCCACCGTCGCGTCGGGACCCATCAGCGTGGACGGGTACGGCGAGCACACCGCTACCGGGTTCGTAATGGGCCGCAACGGTTCCCGCCCGGGCACGCACCCGAATCGACGCCGCGGCCCGCTCCCATTTCGCCACCACCCAATTCAGGGCGAGAACGCGGACGCAATACTCCTGCACCGATTCCACCGAGGCGAATTTCCGTTCCACCGGCAGCGTCAGGCGCGAACTGTGGACTTCGACGGTGCGGCGCCCGAATTCGTCGGCCCGGTCGAATACCGCGCGCACCAGCTGTTCGGCGTCATACACCTTGGCGCGCTGAGAATCCCGCCTGCCGGTCATATCTGGCGCCGGATGAATTCGGCAGCGGCCCCGGCGATTGCAGTGCGCACGAGGATGCCGGTGGCGGGTACTCGATTCACTCGGCCCCGCGGTGTGCGGGCCGTACTCCCCCGAACCCGGTTCCGCAACACCACTACCCGCCCGCGCCCTCGAGGCGCCCACGGGCCGCGTCCAGTTCCGGCGAAAAACCCAGCCGCGCCACCCGGCCCGCACGGTCCCCGGCCTGCCGGGCATCCGGTGCGTAGCCGGTGGAGGCTTGCGGACCGCGCCAGGTGCCGCGGGCTTCGGAGTTGCGGCTGTAGAAATCGGCCAGTTCGAGCTCCTTACCGCGCAGTGCGAGCGCGGTCCCGGCGGCCTGTTCTGCGGAGACCGGTTCGTCGGCACCGGTATTGCGCGTGGTGGCCGCCCGTTCGACCTCTTTCTTGGTCTCGGCCAGACGCGCCCCGACCCGCGCCGCGAACGCCATCTGGAAGTTGAGCCGGGCGGTGACCCCGGCCACCGGAACCCGGACCACCCGGCGCACCCGCCGCCCGCGGCGTCGTTCGACGACCACCTTCTCCATCGTCGCCGACCGGTGGGCCCCGGATTTGATGTACCGGTCCGACGCCTGCACCATCTGCACCAGCAGGTTGGAGTACAGGGCCTCGCAGACGTCGATATCGGCGGCGTACCCGTAGGCGTACACCTGGGTGGAGGTGCGGGCGACATCGCAGCGCACATCGTTGGCGTCGGCGATGGCCACGAACAGCTGGACGTAGGTGCGCAGGCCTTTGCGGCCGGGTTCGCCGATCGGGATCACCCGCTGGATGAGCGTCGCGCCGCGTTCGCGGTCCCGGGTGTGGGTCCGCGCCACGGCCAGGTCGATCGAGGAGCGGGTGGCCAGGCGCTGGGCGGCGGCGAGGAAGGCCTCGGCCTCGTGTTCGTTGTCGGTGGATTCGGCTTGGCGCAGCAATCCGCCGATCCTGGTGAGCAGGCGGTCGGATACTGCGTTCGCGGCGGACATCGCGACCCAGCCTAATCACGCCGCCGAACTGTGCCGGCCGAAGGGCGCGACAGCGGAGACAAGCAGCACACCGACCGGAGCGCGACCCGCCTACCTGTGGTTTATGCGGATTCCGGAACCGCCCGGCACCGACCGGGCAGTGAGCGGGAGCTCCTTCGCCACAGGAGTACCCCACACGCGACGTTCACACCATGTATGTTGCCTTGTGCTGCCGCTCACGTGTCGACCCTGGAGTTCCGCGATGGCTTTCAAGAAGGTGCCGTCTCTACGTGCCGCGCTCGTGCTTTGGCCGATCGCGCTGCTGACTGTGACCTTTGCCACCGCCTGCAACACCAGCGATACCGATGAGCAGCTCAGCAGGAACCAGGACGGCCGCGGCCCGATCACCTACGTCGAAGGTAAGGACACCACCGAAACCGGTGCGGTGAAACAGCTGATCGATCGCTGGAACGCCACCCACCCCGACGAACAGGTCACCTACAAGGAGCAGTCCAACGACGCCTCCGCCCAGTACGACGATCTGGTCGAACATATGCGGGCGAAATCGCCGGACTACGATGTGGTGGCCCTGGACGTCCCGTGGACCGCGGAGTTCGCCGCCAAGGGCTGGATCCAGCCGCTGGAGGGCCAGTTCGCGATCGATACCGCGCCGCTGCTGTCCCCGCCGGTCGCCAGTGCCACCTACAACGGCACCCTCTACGCCGCGCCCCGCAACACCAACGGTGGGCTGCTGTTCTACCGCAAGGATCTGGTTCCCACCCCGCCGCGTACCTGGTCGGAGATGCTGGCAAGCTGCCCGATCGCACGGGCGCAGCAGATCGGCTGCTATGCGGGCCAGTTCGCGCCGTACGAAGGTTTGACGGTGAACACCGCGGAGGTGATCAACGCCTTCGGCGGCACCTTCGTCGGTACCGACGGCCGCACCCCGACCGTGAACAGTGCCGAATCACGAGCCGGACTCCAGCAGTTGGTGGACGCCTACAAAGCCGGTGATATCCCCCGCGAAGCGATCACCTTCCAGGAGCCGGAGAGCGGCGCCGCATTCAACCAGGGCAAACTCATGTTCCTGCGCAGCTGGCCGTCCACCTACGGTGACGCCGCCTCCGAATCGTCGGCGGTCAAGGACAAATTCGGTGTGGCGCCGCTGCCCGGCGATACCGGGATCGGCGCCTCCACACTCGGCGGCTACAACGCCGCGATCAGCGCGTATTCCGAGAACAAGGCCACCGCACTCGATTTCCTGAAGTACCTGATCAGCGAGGAGGCGCAGCACATCATCGCCTCCGGCGCACTGCCCTCGGTGCGGGCCTCGATCTACGACGATCCGGCGCTCATCGCCAAGATGCCGTACCTGCCCGCCCTCAAGGAAGCCATCGCCAACGCGGTGCCCCGACCGGTCACCCCGTTCTATCCGGCGGTGTCCAAAGCCATTCAGGACAACGCATATGCTGCCCTGACCGGAACCAAGTCCGTGAACGACGCGATCATCGGCATGCAGAAGGGTATCGAGACGGCCGGATCGTAGTTACTTGTTCAACCGGACCCGGCGAGCCAGGAGAGAGAACGGTGTCGGATCCTTCCGGAACGGACGCGCAGGCGTCGGTCCGTACAGATAAGCCCGCGAACGCAACGCGTACCGGCGGGACGGCCCTGAAGTTGCGCGACGACGTGCGGATGACGGGCAGGGCGTGGCTGTTCGTCGCGCCGGTACTGATAGCCCTCGCCGTGGTCATCGGGTATCCGGTGTTGCGGGCGCTGTGGATGTCGTTCCACTACGACGATCAGCTCGACGCCGTCACCGGCCGCTTCGTCGACAACGGGGAAAGCACCTTCTACAACTACCTGCACTGGCTGGTCGGCCAATGCCAGGTGATCACCGGCGGTGTCACCGAATGCCCCACCGGCAATCTGGGCTCCGAATTCTGGGGCGCGGTCGGGGTGACCCTGTTCTTCGCGGTGGTGACGGTGACGCTCGAGGTCGTGATCGGGCTCGGGATGGCGATCGTCATGGGTAAAACGTTCCGGGGCCGGGCGCTGCTACGCGCGGCGGTACTGATCCCGTGGGCCATCCCCACTGCGGTGACGGCGCGGCTCTGGGAATTCATGTTCCAGTACGACGGCCTGGTCAACACCATCTTCGGCACCGAGATCCTGTGGACCTCCGATACCTGGCCCGCACGTTTCGCGGTGATCGCCGCCGATGTGTGGAAAACGGCGCCGTTCGTGGCGCTGCTGCTGCTGGCGGGGTTGCAGATCATCCCGAAGGATGTGTACGAGGCGGCCCGGGTCGACGGCGCCTCGGCCTGGCAGCGGTTCACCCAGGTGACGATGCCGCTGCTGAAACCGGCGCTGCTGGTCGCGGTGCTGTTCCGCGCCATGGACGCGCTGCGCATGTACGACCTGCCCGCCATCATGACCGATAACCTGCCGGCCACCCGGACCTTGTCGGTGCTGGTGGTCGAGCAGACCCGGCAGGGTCCCAACAGCGCGGCGGCGCTCTCGACGATCACCTTCCTGTTGATCTTCGCGGTGGCCTTCGTCCTGGTGAAGGTACTGGGCGCGAACGCGGTGCGGACGCAGGAAGAGCAGCGGAAGGCATGACCGCGGTGACTACACAGCAAACCGGTTCCCCCGCCCGGCCCCGCCAGTCCTGGAGGCGGCGGCTCGGCTCGGCTCGTATCTATGTGGGCGCGCTCATCGTGCTGCTCTGGGGGCTCGGACCGTTCTATTGGATGGCGGTGACCGCGTTCCGCGATCCCGCCTACACCTTCGACCCCACGCCGTGGCCCACGCACATCACGCTCGATAATTTCCGCGACGTCTTCGACACGAGCCGGGGTAACGATTTCGGCAAGGCGCTGCTCAACAGTGTGATCATCGGCGCGGCCAGTACCGCGATCGCGCTGGTCATCGGGGTGATGGCGGCCTACGCGCTGGCACGGCTCACCTTCAAGGGCCGCTATCTGGTGTCCGGGGTGATCCTGAGCGCTTCGATGTTCCCGGTGGTCGTCCTGGTGACCCCGCTGTTCCAGCTGTTCACCGATATCGGCTGGATCGGCAAGTACCAGGCGTTGATCCTGCCCAATATCTCGTTCGTGCTGCCGCTGACGGTGTACATCCTGGCGTCGTTCTTCGCCGATCTCCCGTGGGAACTCGAGGAGGCCGCCCGGATCGACGGGGCCACCAAATTGCAGGCTTTCCGGCTCGTGATGCTGCCGCTGGCGGCCCCGGCGGTATTCACCACCGCGATCCTGGCGTTCATCGCCGCGGTCAACGAGTATCTGCTCGCCCGGGTGCTCTCCGGTAGCGACACGGAACCGGTAACAGTGGCCATCGCGCGGTTCTCCGGGAACAATCCCCAGGTAGAGCCCTATGCGTCGATTATGGCGGCGGGCACGCTGGTAACCGTACCGCTGGTAATTCTGGTACTGGTGTTCCAGCGACGCATCATCTCCGGACTGACCGCAGGCGGGGTCAAAAGCTGATCACTGGGTATCCTGGGGTCGGGCGGTGGTGCGCCTGAGTTTTTCCGACGCTCCGGGAGGAGATGATCGTGAGCTCGTTCCAACCCCCGCGTGGCCCCAACACTCCCAGATCGCCGCAATACCCCTCGCTCGCCGGTTGGAACCAGCTCGACACCGGTGGGCGACCCCGGCCGCCCCGGCCCCCGCAGTACCGCCGCCCGCCCCGTTCCCGGGGCCAGCGCATCCGCCACCTGCTCCTGTGGCTGTTCATCATCCTGGTCGCCGTCCCCGCGCTGCTAGTGGCGCTGGTGTACTGGAGCGCGGAGATCCCGGCGGCCGGTACCGTGCCGGTGAACCAGACCGCCACCATCACCGCCTCCGACGGCACCACGGAGCTGGCCAAGGTGGTGCCGCCCGAGGGCAACCGCACCCCGGTACCGCTGGAACAGGTGCCGGTGCACGTCCGCGACGCCGTACTCTCCGCGGAGGACCGCAACTTCTACGACAACCCCGGTTTCTCCCCCACCGGCCTGCTACGCGCCCTGCGCGACAACGCCCTGGGCCGGGCCGATGCGGGCGGCGGCTCCACCATCACCCAGCAGTACGTCAAGAACGCCTTTCTCGGCCCCGAGCGAACGGTGAGCCGTAAGGCGCACGAGCTGATCATCTCCGCGAAGATGGCGCGGGAGTGGAGTAAAGACGAGATCCTGCACGCCTACCTCAACACCATCTATTTCGGGCGCGGCGCCTACGGGATCGAGGCGGGTGCGCGGGCCTATTTCGGTAAGCCGGTCGCCGAACTGTCCGTTGCCGAGGGAGCGGTACTGGCCGCACTCATCCGCTCGCCGTCCGGGCTGGACCCGGAGACCAAACTTCCGCAGCTGCTGCAACGCTGGAACTATGTCGTCGACGGCATGGTCGCCATGGGGTCCCTGGCGCCCGGTGAACGCCCCACGGTGGTTTTCCCGCCCACGATCCCGCCGCCGGTATTCGACGAGAACATCGTCGAACGCGGCCCCGAAGGGCATATCAAGGCCCAGGTGCTGCGTGAACTCGCGGCCGCCGGGATATCGCAGGAAGAGGTGAACACCGGCGCCCTGCGTATCGTCACCACGATCGACGCCAAGGCGCAGCAGGCCGCACAGGCGGCCGCCGACGAAAGTCTCGCCGGGCAGCCACCGGAACTGCGCAGCGCGGTGGTCTCCATCGACCCGCGGTCCGGGGCGGTACGCGCCTACTACGGCGGCGCCGACGGTATCGGTTTCGATTTCGCCCAGGCCCCGGTGCAGACCGGTTCGGCGTTCAAGACCTTCGCGGTGCTGGCCGCGCTGCAGCAGGGAATCCCGCTGTCCCGCGCGTTCGACAGCGCACCGGTGGACGTCAACGGCGTCGATGTGCGCAATGTCGAGAACGAATCCTGCGGGACCTGCCCGCTGTCCGAAGCGTTCAAACGTTCGCTCAACACCAGTTTCTACCGGCTCACCCTGGCCATGAACAACGGTCCCCAGGCCATCGCCGATGCCGCGCACCAGGCCGGGATACCGCACGATATTCCCGGCGTGCCGGGTAAGTCGCTGACCGAGATGGGTGAGCAGCCCATGCCGTCGATCGTGCTGGGCACCTACCTGGTGCGCCCGCTGGATATGGCCTCGGCCTATGCGACCATCGCCGGTGAAGGCCGCTATCACCCCCCGTATTTCGTACAGCGGGTGGTTCGCGGCGACGGCCGGGTCCTGCTCGACCGCAGCAGCGACCCGGAGCAGCAGACCGGGGAACAACCGCCGCCCTCCGAACAGCGGATTCCCCCGGATATCGCGGCAAAGACTGCCACGGCCATGCGGCCGATCGCCGACTACTCCAACGGGCACGGGCTGAGCGGGCGCCCCTCGGCCGCCAAAACCGGCACCACCCAGCTGGGTGATACCGGGCAGAACAAGGACGCCTGGATGGTCGGTTTCACGCCCTCGCTGTCGACGGCGGTATGGGTCGGCACCGAACGCAATCTGCCGATCATGACCGCCGGCGGCGGCCGCATCTACGGCTCCGGGCTGCCCGCCGATATCTGGAAACAGACCATGGACGGTGCGCTGGCGGATACACCCGTGGAGCAGATCGGCAACCCGGCCCCCGCCCCACCGCCGGCAGCGGCACCCGGCACGAACCAGCAGCCGTCGGGCAACCCGTACGACATCCTCAACCCGCCTCCGCAGCCGGAACCGGAGCAACAGCAGCAGCCGTTCATCGTGATCCCGCCGGCCTCCGAACCGTATGTGCCCGAACCGGAGTACGCACCCGAACCCGCGCCCCAACCCGAACCACCCGCCCCTGCACCGCCGATCATCGCGCCGCCACCGCCGCCGGCACCTCCGCCTCCGCCGCGAGTGGTCGAAATACTGCCCGGCGTTACCGTTCCGGTGCCGTGATCCACGGATTTCCGCTCGGGATACCGGCGAAGGAACGGTCGGCATGGCAGCATCGTTGGCCAGAGTGAGATGTCGCCCATCCGACCGACCGGCACCGGGCCCACGCTCGTGCCGGGGCGGGCGTGCGGGAGGATATGCGCTGGAGCGACGACGGATGACGAGACATAGGGGCTACGCCGGTGGAATTCAATGTCGTTGACCGCCCGGAAACGCTGGTGGCGGGAATGGTGCTTCGCAGCCCAGCCCTCGCCGTGGAAGGGCCGCGCCGTAAGAAAGTGGAGGAGGCCTGGAAGCTCAATCTGTCCCGTGCCTTACCCGGACCGCCGGCCAGTGCGTTCGTCGATCATGCCCCCGAGATCAATTCGTACCTGACCCATATCATCGGCTACCGCTGCCGCAGCCTCGACGATCTACTACCCGGTGATGTGCTCGCCCGGATCCCGGCCGGACGGTACGCGCGGTTCTCCCTCAGCGGTGAGAATCTGGGCGAAACCATCGTGACCCTGTGGCGCGCCATCTGGGACGCCGAAGCCGCCGGCCGTCTCGTGCGTTCCTACACCGGGGACCACGAACGGTATCCGGACGAGCACACGGTGGAGGTTTTCGTGGCACTGGCAGAAGACGATTCGGCGGGCAGGTAGGAAGCTGTGGATTTCGAAATTGTCACCCTCGACGAGAGTATGGTCGCCGGCCTCACCGTTCCGCTGGCCGGCCGTGAGGTATCGGCCCGCGATCTGGACCTGGTCAACTTCACCTGGGATCGCTATCTGAGCCGGGAGAAGGAAGTACCCCGGGTCGCCGCCTATATCGGCCAGGACGATCATGCCGTGGCCGTCCTCGGCTACGAGATCACCGGCTTGGCCGACCTCGACCCCGGCGATGTGCTCACCCGGGTCCCGGCCGGTCGCTACGCGAAATTCGTGGTCACCGAGAAGCCCTACGATCTGCTCCGCACGGCCTGGGCCCGAGTCCGGGAAGCGGAAAAAGCAGGCACGATCACCCGCTCCCACACCGCCGAACTCGAACGCTACACAGGCCCCACCTCAGTAGAGGTCTACGTATCCCTCGACTGAGCGCCGATCATTAGCTCCTCCCTGCAAACACCCGGCGGCGGCCCTGAGTTCGGCAAGCACTCGAGCCGCGCCCCTCGACGCAACCACGGTGGCGCCGAGTCCAGCGAGGCCATCGAAGGGTTCGGCCCGTCCATGCTTTCCGCCCGCGAGACAATGCGGCGCAGCCGCGAGTATCGCGGGCTGAAGCACAACGCCAAAGGGGGCCAAACCCCGGGCCCCGCAGGGGCGCCCAAAAAAACAAGTAAGTTTTTTTGTGGTTTTGGCGGGGTGCGGGGGTGGAGTGGTGGGTAGCCGGAGAAGGTTTGTGGGGGGGGGGCCGCGCCCGCGGGGGGCCGCCCCCCGGGGGGGGGGGGGGGGGCCGCCCCCCCCACGGGGGCGCCCCCCCCCCCCCCGCGCGCCGGGG
>NZ_JARWNW010000264.1 GCF_029868325.1 Nocardia carnea | reverse complement strand
CCGGCGGGGCGCGCGCCGGGCGCCGGGGGGGGGGGGGCGGGCCCCGCCGGGGGGGGGCGCCGCGGCCCCCCGGCCCCCCCCCCCGGGGGGGGGGGGGGGGCGCGGCGGCCCCCCCCCCCCCCCCCCCCCCCCGGGCCACCGATTCAGCCGGCGAGGTGGCGGCTGATGACCAGGCGCTGGATCTGGTTGGTGCCCTCGAAGATCTGGGTGATCTTGGCTTCCCGCATATAGCGTTCGACCCGGAAATCCCGGGTGTAGCCGTAGCCGCCGAGCACCTGCACGGCGTCGGTGGTGACCTTCATCGCGGCGTCGGTGGCGACCAGTTTGGCCACTGAGGCGTTGCGCGAGTAGGGCAGTCCCGCATCGCGGCGGCGGGCGGCGTCGATATAGGTGGCGCGGGCCGAATCCACGGCGGCGGCCATATCGGCCAGCAGGAAGCCCAGCCCTTGGTGGTCGATGATCTTACGGCCGAACGCCGTTCGCTCGTGCGCGTAGGCCACGGCCTCGTCGAGCGCGGCCTGCGCGAGCCCGACCGCGACCGCGGCGATTCCGAGCCGGCCGGAATCCAAGGCGCTGAACGCGATCTGCAGCCCCTGCCCTTCGGTGCCGATGCGGCGTTCGTCCGGGACGAAGGCGTCGTCGTAGTGGGCGGAGGTGGTGGGCACGGCGTGCAGGCCCATCTTCTCCTCCGGTTTACCGAAGCTCAGGCCCGGGGTGTCGCGCGGCACCAGGAAGCACGAGATCCCCTTGGAACCCTCCCCGGTGCGCGCGAACAGGTTGTAGAAATCGGCGATACCGCCGTGGGTGATCCACGCCTTCGCACCGTTGACCCGGTACCCACCGTCGACCGCGGTCGCCTTGCACGCGAGGGCCGCGGCATCCGACCCGGCCTGCGGTTCGGACAGGCTGTAGGCACCGACCGTGGCACCGCCCAGCATCTCCGGCAGCCAGCGCTGCTTCTGCTCTTCGGTCCCGAACGCCATCAGCGGGTGGCAGGACAGGCTGTGCACGCTCACCGCCACCGCGACCGCGGCCCACCGCGCGGCGATCTCCTCGAGCACCTGCAGATACACCTCGTAGGGTTGCCCGCCGCCACCCCACTCCTCCGGGTACGGCAGGCTCAGCAGCCCCGCCTCGCCCAGCGTGGCGAATACGCCTTCGGGATAGGTCTCCGCTTTCTCGTGCTGGTCGACGATCGGCGCCAGGACCTTGTCGGCCACATCGCGGGTCAGCCCGAGGAGATCGCGTGCCTCGTCGGTGGGCAGGAGTCGATCGACAGCCACAGAAATCTCCTCGCGGCGATACACAGAACAGTACTCGGACGCCCGCCACAGTACTGTCCACCGACCAGTACTGCAAGACGTTCCCCAGTACTATCGCTGGTATGGAGCAGCGTGCGACCTTCGCGACCACCCGCCGTACCGAACTGTTCGACGGACTCGTCGCACTGTTCCTCGCCGAGGGCTTCGCCCACCTGACCCTCGATTCCATCGCGGCCCGGCTCAAATGCTCGAAATCCACCCTCTACACCCTCGCCGGCAGTAAGGAACAGCTGGTCACGGCCGCCACCGTGCATTTCTTCAAACGCGCCACCGCCACCGTGGAGACCGAAGTCGCCGCAGCGACCGGAGCACGCGAACGCATCACCACCTACCTCACCGCAGTCGGGGAAGCGCTCGCGGTGGCCTCGGATCGATTCATGACCGACCTCGACCACTTCACTCCGGCACGCGAGGTCTACGAACGAAACACCCGTATCGCCGCACGCCGCGTCCAGGAACTCATCGACGAGGGGGTCGCCGGCGGCGAATTCCGGGGCGTCCACGCCGCCTTCGCCGCGGATCTGGCCGCGACGATGATGGTCCGCATCCAGCAGGGCGGCGTCCGAGCCCGCACCGGATTGGACGACAGCGCGGCCTACCGCGAACTCGCGGCCGTCCTCACCCACGGCATCAGCGCTTGACGTCCTACCCGCCCCGAAGGGGTGGCGCACCGGCCCACATCGTGGTCGCCCGTTCGGTTGGCGCCCAGGTCAGTTCCAGCGCTCCAGTAGTCCGCCGGCGGTCTCGGTGAGTGCCCGCTGCAGAAACGGGCCGAAACTGACCCGTGCAACCCCCGCTTCGGCGAGCACGCCCCGGTCGCCGCGGTCCGGGAATGCCACGGCATTCACCGGGAGCGGCAATTCGGCACAGAGCCGGCGCAGCGTTTCGGGGTCGTGGAAGCCGACCGGGTACAGCACATCGGCACCTGCTTCGGCGGCCAGCCGCAATCGGTCCACGGCACGTTCGACGCGATCGGCCTCATCGCCGATCCCACGCAGGAACAGATCGGTCCGCGCGTTCACCACCAGCGGCACCCCGGCGCCGTTCGCGGCCTGCCGTAGTGCGCCGACGAAGTCTGCGTGCTCCTGCGCTTCGCGCAGGCGGCCACCTTCGCTGTGCACGGTGTCCTCGATATTGAGGCCCACCACGCCCGCCTCGATCAGTCCATCGACCAGTTGTGCGGGTTCCAGGCCGTAGCCGGACTCGATATCGAGTGATACCGGGATATCCACCGCCGCCGTGATTTCCCGGACGCGGCCCAGCGCTTCGGCGAACGACATCCCTTCGCCGTCGGACCGGCCCAGCGAATCGGCCAGTGGGTGACTCCCCACCGTCATCCCCTGGAATCCGGCCTGCTGGACCAGCTGCGCCGACCAGGCATCCCACACCGTCGGCAGGATCACGGGATCACCGGGCCGGTGGAGGGTGCGGAATGCGGCGGCCTTCTCGGACAGTGTTGTCATAGCGGTGGGCCCATTTCTCGGGAGACGGAGATCCGGCCCGCCCAGCCTACTTCGCCGGGGATCCGGCGCCGCCGCGCGGCACACCCCCGTCGTGGCCGGTGTTCCGGGGCCCTTCCACCTGTTCGAGGAATTCCTCCACCACGGCGGTGATCTCGGCGTGACCGGCATCGATATCGAAGGCTTCCTCGATGCGCAGGAACCGGGAGACGCTCGACATCAGCATGACCAGCGTCAGCGGGGTCCACGGGCCCGGGGCACGGTCGCGCAGTGCGCCGGAGACGATCTCCAGCTGCAGCTCACGAAATCTCTTCGACGACTGGGCGATTTCGGAGCGGATGGACGGCCGGTGCGTGGCCAGCGAAACGAATTCCATGGTGAGCGCGGTGCGGGATTGGTGATGGATGGCATCCCACAGCGCCCACAGGGGTTGTTCGGATTCCGCCGCCGCGAGCAGGCGCTGATAACTCCGTTCGGAGCCGCGGCGGAAGAGGGCGACGAACAGGTTGTCCATATTTCCGAAGTAGTAGTAGACCAGCGCGGGATTCACCCCCGCGCGGGCACCGAGGCGCCGCGAGCTCACCGCCGCGTAACCGTCCTCGAGCATGATCTGCTCGGCCGCATCGAGTAACGCCGAGCGCGACGAAAGACTTCCGCTTCCCGCCTCCGCGTCGGCCGGCTTTCGGCTTTCCGCCATGACACCTCCTTGTTCGACCGCTGCGGTCGCGGTCCCTGCCGGACAGCTCCGGCCGGCCTCACCGACTCTCCGATCTTAGAAACCAGCCTGGTAAAGCGGTCGAATCGGCCCGCGACGCAGACCTCCGGCGGCGTAACCGGGTCTATCCAGGCCACTTTCGGACCCTTGACAGCCGGAGAGCCCCGTCCGTATAACTTTAATCACCCGCTTAATTAAGCAGTCGATTAAGACCGGCGGATCGCCTGGCGACCGCCGGAGCGCGGAGGGAACACCATGGTTCGTGCCCACGTGGCGAAGGCCGCGAATTACCCCGGCAGAGCGAACAGGGTTGCCGTGGTCACCGGCGGCGCTTCGGGGATGGGGGCCGCCATCTGCGCGCGGTTCGCCGCGACCGGTGATCGCGTCGCCGTACTCGACCGCGACGGCGCGGGTGCACAGCGGGTCGCCGAGGAACTGCGGTCCGGCGGCGGGACAGCGATGGGCTGCGACGTGGATGTCACCGATCGGGCCGGCGTGGAGGAAGCGCTGCGCAAGGTACGTGCCGAATGGGGTCCCGTGCAGGTGTTGGTCACCAGCGCCGGCGTTTTCGCGTTCGAGCCGTTCACCGATATCTCGATCGAGTCCTGGAACCGGATCATCGATATCAACCTCACCGGCACGTTCCACTGTGTGCAGGCGGTGATTCCCGACATGCTCGAGGCGGGTTGGGGACGGATCGTCACGATCTCCTCGTCCAGTGCCCAGCGCGGATCGCCGAAAATGGTCCACTACACCGCCTCCAAGGGTGCCGTGATCGCGATGACCAAGGCGCTGGCCCGAGAGTACGCGGCCTGCGGGATCACGGTGAACACCATTCCGCCGTCGGGAATCGACACACCGATGTCGCGCGATTCCCAGGCGGTAGGCCATCTTCCGGACAGCGCGACGATGGCCCGGGCCATCCCCGTCGGCTACCTCGGTGACGGCGATGATATCGCCGCGACCTGCGCTTTCCTCTGTTCCGAGGAGGCCCGGTTCATCACCGGCCAGGTGGTGGGTGTCAACGGCGGGTCGGTCATATGACCACCGTCGGCTCCCGTCTCACCCCACTACCCGCCGCGGACTGGACCGAGCAGGGACGTGCCATGTTGCGGGGCCGCTTGAAACGCGCCGACCAGTACCTGTCCGGGGATTCGGACGCACCGCCGCTGCCCAATATTCTCGGAATCCTGGGACACCACCCGGAACTGGGCGGGGCGTGGCTGGCGTACAACGGCCTGCTGCTCGAGCGCGCCACGCTCGATCCCCGGTTACGTGAACTCGCGATCCTGCGGGTCGCCTGGCGGACCCGATCGGCCTACGAATGGGACCAGCACTCCCGCATGGCGCGGGATCTGGGTATCAGCGTCGGCACGATCGAAGATATCGCCTGCGGCGAGACAGCCCACTGGCCCGACGTGGACCGGCTCGTGCTGGCCGCCACGGATGAACTGCTCGACCGGTACCGGGTCTGCGACAGCACCTGGACCGCCCTCACCGCCCATCTCGACACGCGGCAGTTGCTCGAACTGCTCTTCGTGGCCGGCTCCTACCTGTGCCTGGCGCTGGTGACCAACAGTGTCGATCTGCAACCGGACCCGCCCGCCGGATCCGCGACGACAGCCCACGACTCCGTACGGGAGGAATGATCATGGCGCGCTGGCCGAAACCGCCGGAAGGCACCTGGACCCAGCACTATCCGGACCTCGGCACCGGTCCGGTCTCGTTCGAGGATTCGATCTCGCCGGAGTTCTACGAGCTCGAGCGGGAAGCGATCTTCAAACGGGCCTGGCTCAATATCGGCCGGGTCGAGCAGGTGCCGCGGGTCGGAAGCTATTTCACCAAGGAAATCCATATCGCCCGCACCTCGGTGATCGTGGTGCGCGATCGCGATCAGCAGGTGCGGGCCTTCTACAACGTATGCCGCCACCGCGGCAACAAACTGGTCTGGAACGAAGACCCCCGGGCGGAAACGTCCGGGACGTGCCGCCAGTTCACCTGCAAATACCACGGGTGGCGTTACGGCATCGACGGGGAACTGGCCTTTGTGCAGCAGGAGGGCGAGTTCTTCGACCTCGACAAACCGGAACTCGGTCTGGTTCCGGTGCACTGCGAGGTGTGGGCCGGGTTCGTCTTCGTGAATCTGGCGCCCGAGCCGCCGCAGACCTTGCGGGAATTCCTGGGCCCGATGGTGACCGCGCTGGAGGACTACCCGTTCGACCGGATGACCGAATGGTATGAATTCCGGGCCGAGAACCAGAGCAACTGGAAACTGTTCGCCGACGCGTTCCAGGAGTACTACCACGTTCCCGGCCTGCATTCACAGCAGGTGCCGGGCCCGGTGCGCAATCCGGAACCGAATTTCGAATGCGCGCATTTCCAGGTCGACGGACCGCACCGGGTGGTCAGCACCGGCGGTGCCCGCCGCTGGACCCTGCCGCCGGAGTTCATGTATCCGATCGAGCGGGCCACCCGCAGCGGACTCGTGGGCCCGTGGGAATCCCCCGATATCGGCGAACTCCCGCCGGGCATCAACCCGGGCCGGGTCGAGCCGTGGGGGATCGACAATTTCCAGATCTTCCCGAATCTCGAAATCCTGTTCTACCGCGGCTGGTATCTCATCTACCGCTACTGGCCCACCTCCTACAACAGTCACCTGTTCGAGGGAGTCCTGTGCTATCAGCCCGCCCGGACCGTGCGCGAACGGGTGGAGCACGAGGTGTCCTCGGTGGTGTTCAAGGAATTCGCCCTGCAGGACGCCGGAATGCTCACCGGCACCCAGACCGCGCTGGAATCCGCCTACCGCACCGCGCGGATCACCGATTATCCGGTGAACGATCAGGAGATCCTGGTCCGGCATTTCCACAAGGTGGTCGCGGACTGGGTCGGCGACTATCGCGGCGCGCGGGCGGGGGTGTGATTTCCGATGGCGCAGAACATGTTGCCGCCGGCGTTCGCCGAATTCGAGCGGTTCGCGCCGATCTGGTGCCTGGCCACCGAAACCGAGCGCTGGGAACGCCGGATGAACAGCTCGATGGACGAACTGAACGAGTTCTACGCGGCGTTCTTCCCCCGGCTCGAGGAAGCGATCGCCTACTGCGACAAATTCCCCCTCGACGACCTGCCCGACGAGGTCCTGCATCTGCTGCAGCTCATCTATTCCCTGGCGCTGGTGGCCATGGCGGCCGAGATCTTCCTGCGGCCCCGGCCGGTCGACAGCGCCGACGCGGAGCTGGAACGGATCGCGGAGCCGTGGCCGTGAACCGGCAGGCGAATCGGCCACCGACACCCGAACGAGCGGAGCAATGATGACCACTGTCACCGTCGAGAAACTGAACCACGAGATCGGCGCCGAAATCGTCGGCCTCGATGCGGACCGGATGGTGTCGGACGATACCGTTCCCGCGCTGGTGCTCGACGCCCTGGAGGCCAACGGTGTGCTGGTGTTCCGCGGCCTGCACCTGGAACCGGAAGCGCAGGTGGCCTTCTGCCGCAAGCTCGGTGCGATCGACACCTCGGCCGGGCATCATCCCGTCCGCGGGATATACCGGGTGAGCCTGGATACCAGTAAGAACTCCTCGGCGAGCTATCTACGCGGCACCTTCGACTGGCATATCGACGGCTGCACCCCCAAAGACGATGCCTACCCACAGATGGCCACGGTCCTGTCGGCGAAAGCCGTGGCCGTGAGCGGCGGGGAAACCGAATTCGCCAGCACCTATCGGGCCTACGACCGGCTCTCCGACGAGGAGAAGACGCAGCTGCGAACTCTGCGGGTCCTGCATTCACTGGAAGCATCCCAGCGTCCCGTCACCCCTGACCCCACGCCCCGGCAGCTGGAGTACTGGCGGCGCTGGCCGACCCGGGACCATCCGCTGGTCTGGACCCACAAATCCGGGCGCCGCTCCCTCGTCCTCGGCACCTCCACCGACCACGTGATCGGCATGGACCGCGCCCGGGGCCGCGCCCTGCTCGACGACCTCCTCGCCCGCTGCACCGCCCCCGAGCGGGTCTACCGCCACGAATGGTCGGTGGGCGACACCGTGATCTGGGACAACCGCGGTGTCATCCATCGCGCCGCCCCCTACCCCGCGAACTCCCCCCGGGAAATGCTGCGCACCACCGTCCTCGGCGACGAGCCGATCCAGTAGCCACCCTCGCCGGCGACCGGCCCGTCGTCGCCGCCCGATCCGAACCACCGCAAGGAGCACCGCCATGGCGCGCTGGCCCAAACCCGCCGAAGGCAGCTGGACACAGCACTATCCCGAACTCGGCACCGCGCCGATGTCCTACGAGGATTCGATTTCGCCGGAAATCTATGAACTCGAACGGGAAGCGATTTTCAAGAAGGCCTGGCTCAATATCGGCCGGGTGGAGCAACTTCCGCGCATCGGCAGCTATTTCACCAAGGAGATTCACGCCGCCTGGACATCGGTGATCGTGGTGCGCGACAAGCAGAAAGAGGTGCGCGCGTTCTTCAATATCTGCCGGCACCGCGGAAACAAACTGGTGTGGAACGAGCTGCCGCGCGAAGAGGTCTCGGGGACCTGCCGGCAGTTCACCTGTAAATACCACGGCTGGCGTTACGGGTTGGACGGCGAACTGACCTTCGTCCAGCAGGAGGGCGAATTCTTCGACCTCGACAAGAAGGATTACGGTCTCGCCCCCGTGCACTGCGAGGTGTGGGCCGGGTTCATCTTCGTGAATCTCGCACCGGAACCGGAACAGTCGCTCCGGGAATTCCTCGGGCCGATGATCACCGATCTCGACGGCTACCCGTTCGACCAGCTCACCGAACGCTATTCCTACCGTTCCGAAGTGGGCGCGAACTGGAAGCTCTATATGGACGCGTTCGCGGAGTTCTATCACGCGGCGGTCCTGCACGGGAACCAGTCGCCGGACAACTATTCGGCGGCCGCGCAGGCGGCCGGTTTCGAGGCACCGCACTATCAGCTGCAGGGCCCCCACCGTATGGTCAGCACGTCGGGTGTGGTGACCTGGGAACTCGACCCCTCCATGCGTAAACCGATGGAGGACATCACCCGCGGCGGGCTGTTCGGGCCCTGGGACGTCCCGGACCTCGGCGAACTCCCACCCGGGGTCAATCCGGCGAAATGCGATCCGTGGGGCCTGGATTCCTTCCAGCTGTTCCCCAATTTCGTGATCCTGATCTGGTCGAGCGGCTGGTATCTCACCTACCACTATTGGCCGACCTCCTACAACACCCATATCTTCGAGGGGAATCTGTATTTCGCGCCCGCCCGCACACCACGGGATCGGGTCGCGCACGAAATGACCGCCGTGACATTCAAGGAATACGGCTTGCAGGACGCCAGCACCCTCGAGGCAACCCAGATGATGCTGGAATCCCGCGCGGTGACCAGTTTCCCGCTGTGTGATCAGGAGATTCTGCTCCGGCACCTGCACAAGACCGCGGCCGACTGGGTCGACGACCACCGTAACCAGCAGACAGGAGCGGCCCAGCGATGAGCGCACTGCCCGCCGAATTCGGCGATCTCGAACCATTTTCCGAATGGTGCCTGGCCACCGAGGGGGAACGCTACGCCAAACGCATGGCCTCCTCGATGGAGGATTTGCAGCGGTTCTACGACGCGATAACCCCGCGCGCCGAGGCCGCCCTGACCTACCTCGACCAGGTCGGCCTGGACGATATGCCCGACGACGCCGTGAATCTGCTCCAACTGCTGTATTCCATGATCATGGTCTCCTTCCCGGTGGAGGTGTGGAACCAGCCGTGGATACCGGATGCCAGTCAGGCGTCGATGGACTGCGTGATCGAGCCGGCGCCATGAGCGGCGCGGCGACCGTGCTGCGGGCGGCGCGTTGGGTCGATATCGAGGCCGGGGTCGTCCGCTCCCCCGCCGTGATCGTCGTGCGGGACGGGTTGATCGACACGATCGACCCGTCCGCGGTGCCGGAGGGCGCCACCGAACTCGACCTCGGCGACGTCACCTTGCTCCCGGGCCTGATGGATATGGAGATCAACCTGCTCATCGGCGGACCCGACAACCCCACCGGGCTGCCGAATCCCATGCACGGGGTCCAGGACGATCCCGTGTACCGCACGCTGCGCGGCACCGTCAACGCGCGAACCACCTTGATGGCGGGTTTCACCACGGTGCGCAATCTCGGGTTGATGGTGAAGACCGGCGGTTATCTGCTGGATGTGGATCTCGGGCGCGCGATCGAACAGGGCTGGTTCCCGGGGCCGCGGATCGTGTCCGCCGGGCATGCGATCACCCCGACCGGCGGGCATCTCGACCCCACCATGTTCCAGAAGCTCGCCCCGCACATCATGCCGATGTCGGTGCAGGAGGGGATGGCCGACGGCGTGTCCGCGGTGCGGGCGGCGACCCGTTACCAGATCAAATACGGTGCCGGGGTCATCAAGATCTCGGCGTCGGGCGGCGTCATGTCGCACAGCACCGCCCCCGGCACCCAGCAGTACTCCGACGAAGAACTCGCCGCCATCGTCGACGAGGCCCATCGCGCCGGGATCAGGGTCGCCGCGCACGCCCACGGCGACGCCGGGATCCGCGCCTGTATCCGGGCGGGCGTGGACTGTATCGAACACGGATCGCTGGCCTCCGACGACACCGTGCAGATGATGGTGGACCACGGCACCTTCCTGGTGCCCACCAGCTATCTGTCCGAAGGGCTCGATACGTCCAAAGCGCCACCGGCGCTTCAGCGCAAGGCAGCCCAGGTCTTCCCGAAGGCCCGGCGCATGCTCGGCCGAGCCATCGAGGCCGGCGTGAAGATCGCCTGCGGCACCGACGCGCCCGCGGTCCCGCACGGACAGAACGCCAAGGAACTGTGGGCGCTGGTCGACCGCGGTATGACGCCCGTGCAGGCGATTCGCGCGGCCACCGTCACCAGCGCCGAACTGATCGATGCCGACGACCGCGGCCGGCTGGCCCCCGGCCTGCTCGCCGATATCATCGCCGTCCCCGGCGACCCCACCCGCGATATCACCGCCCTGGAGCAGGTGCGGTTCGT
The DNA here is from genome assembly GCF_029868325.1 of Nocardia carnea. Lineage (GTDB taxonomy): Bacteria > Actinomycetota > Actinomycetes > Mycobacteriales > Mycobacteriaceae > Nocardia > Nocardia carnea_C. Next base: position 26,815 of record NZ_JARWNW010000264.1, on the reverse strand, counting down.
CATGAAAGAGGGCGTGGTCCACAAGAACGAACCGGCCACCGGCCCGAACTGAACCCGACAGTCCAGAGGAGCAATACCGTGCCCAAAGGAATTCTCTACGTCGAATCCCGCCCCAGCTCACCGGAAGAGCTCGACGAATACCACCGCTGGTACGCCGGAACCCATATCGGCGAGATGCTCGAGATCGAGGGGATAGTCTCGGCTCGCCGGCTGGAACCGCTGGCCGGTGACGGGAGTTTCATCGCGCTCTACGAGATCGAAGCCGACGATCTGGAGGCCGTGCAGGCGAGTATGGGTGCCCGGGCGCGGTCCGGGCAGATGTCGAAACCGGTAGCGGTCCAGTCCGACCCGCCGCCCACCGTCCGCCTGCTGCGCGAACTCAGCGTGCACACAGCCTGACAGGAACCCACGTATGCGCCGGTACGAGAAACTCTTCATCGGGGGCGAATGGGTGCCGCCCAGCTCCGACCTTGCCTTCGAGGTGATCTCCCCGCACACCGAGGCACCCATCGCGCGGGTCGCCGCACCCGCACCCGCCGATATCGATCGCGCCGTCGCGACAGCGCGCCGCGCCTTCGACACCGGCCCCTGGCCGCGTCTCGATCCCGCCGAGCGCGTGCGGATCATCCGCGACCTCGCCGGCCGCTACGAGGAACGGGTCGAGGAGATCGCCCAGCTCGTCACCGCGGAAATGGGTGCGCCGATCACCTTCTCCCGCTCGGCCCATGCCCGGCTACCCGGTGTGATGATGCGGGCACTGGCCGATCTCGCCGCCGGCTTCCCGTGGCAGGAGTCGCGGCCCGGCTACTACGGCAGCGATATCCGGGTCCGGCACGAACCGGTCGGTGTGGTCGGGGCCGTGGCCCCGTGGAATATGCCGATGCTGATGGTCGTCGCCAAACTCGTTCCCGCCCTGCTCGCGGGCTGCACCGTGGTACTCAAACCCTCACCGGAGACACCGCTGGACGCCTACCTGATGGCGGAACTCGTCGCGGACAGCGAGATTCCGCCCGGAGTCGTCTCCATTCTCCCGGCCGATCGCGATATCGGCCGGTACCTGGTGGAGCATCCCGATATCGACAAAGTGTCCTTCACCGGGTCCACCGCGGCGGGTCGTGAGGTCGCCGCGGCATGCGGATCCGCGTTGAAACGGGTGAGCCTGGAACTCGGCGGTAAATCGGCCGCGGTGGTCCTCGACGACGCCGACCCGGCGGAAGTCGCCGCCGGAATCCAGGTCGCCGCACTGATGAACGGCGGGCAGGCCTGCGTCGCCCAGACCCGGATCCTGGTACCGCACCACCGCCGCACCGAATTCATCGACGCCGTGGCCGCCATGGTGGACGCCCTCACTGTCGGCGATCCGGCCGACGACACCACCCGCATCGGCCCCGTGGTCACCGCCCGCCAGCGGCAGCGTATCCGCGACTACATCCAGCTGGGCACCACCGAAGGCGCCCGCCTGATCACCGGCGGACATCGGCCACCCGCCGGCCTCGACCGCGGCTGGTACGTGCAACCGACCCTGTTCACCGACGTGGAATCCACAATGCGCATCGCCCGGGCAGAGATCTTCGGCCCGGTACTCACCGTGCTCACCTATCGCGACCTCGACCACGCGATACAACTCGCCGACGACACCGAATACGGACTCTCGGGGTCGGTATGGACACCGGATATCGACCGCGGCCTGGAGGTCGCCCAGCGGATCCGCAGCGGTACCTTCGGAATCAACCAGGCCTACAGCATGGATCCGCATGCGCCGTTCGGTGGGGTCAAGGCCAGCGGGATCGGGCGGGAGTTCGGGCGCGAGGGGTTGACGGGGTTCCTCGACACGAAATCGATCTCCGTCGCACACCCTTGACCGTACAGCCGCTCACCACAGCGGCTCTCTACGCTTACCTGGCGGCACCCCCTACCGGCAGCGGAGTCCGATGCGCCGAGTTGCCAGGGCGTGAACTCGGCAAACTTTTGTACTGAGTGACAATTTCCGCCCGAACGGGACGACTCCTGGGAAACGACGGACGCGAAGATGCCAGGCCACCGGCCTAGACCAATTGATTGTCGTTGTTGACGAGAAGTACGAAGAGGTTTTGTGACACAATACTTTTCGTGCTTCTAACGGTCGAAGGCAACCCTGCGGCAACGGCGATCCCGCGGATCGACGCGCCCGCAAGGCCGGCGCGCCTGCACGCACACGGCACAGCCCGAACCGGGCGAACACACCGACCGGCGCATCGCGATCCGCAGATCGCACGATCACGGCTGCCGGATACTGCACATGCCCTCCCGCGGACCTCTGGTGAATCACGAACGGCCCGCCTATTCGGCTGCGCGCTATACGAAAACCGCTGGTTGCACCTCAAAATCAACCCTCCCGTGAAGGCGAGTGGCGCATTGAGCTCTTAACAGGCAGTCCCGAGATCCCCACCTCGGTTCCGGTGGGGTCCGCACCCATGTACGGACCCCGCAGGTTCCAGGTGCCGGAGATACTCAGGGATTGCCCGGAATGCCCAGCGGTGGACTAGCGATCGTTGGGAAAGGGAAACAAGTAGGAGGCGGAAATGGTTACCGACGGGTATCTGGAACATTCATCGCTGGCCGAGGTTCTTCGGCACGGCAACCTGGATTTCCATCAGCAGCTGCAGAAGATTCTGAGCAACCCGGACTTCCGCGTCACGGAGAAGCAGAGCCAGGAAGAGCGGCGCCTCAACGCCTACGACCAGCTGAAGTACCTGGTCGACGAGATCGGAACCCGCGCCGTTGCGACCGATCTACCCAGACTCTTCGCAGTGTTCGACTGGTGCGCCGTGCTGGCGACAGATCTGATCCCGCTGATCTCGGGTCACTACAATCTGGCGTCGGGGAGCTTGGCTACCCTCACCGACTCCGATTCCGCAGCACCGTACCTGATGGACCTGGATGACGCGACCGCCGTCGGCGTCATGCTGCTGACCGAGTACGAATGCGGTTCCAATATCGGTTTCATGCGCACGACTGCCACGTGGGACGGCGACGGATTCGTGCTCAACACACCGGATCCGCGGGCTCGCAAATTCATGCCGTCGGTCGGTATACCGGTGGGCCGGGTATGCGTGATCGGTGCGCGGTTCATCGACGCGGCCGGTGTGGACCAGGGCGTTCATCTGTTCACCGCACGGTTGCGCGACGCCAACGGCGCCCCGGCACCAGGCGTCACGATCACCCAGCTCGACCATCAGCCACTTGTGATCATGGACAACTCCGTCATCAGCTTCGAAAACCTGCGGGTCGAACGCCATGCGTGGCTGGCGAACAACCTGGCCACCGTGGATGACAACGGTGTCCTGACCTGGAACGACGCGGACAGCCCGAAACGCGCGTTCGCCTCGGCGATCAGTCAGCTCACTGTCGGGCGCTTGGCACTGTCGTCGTGCTTGAACGCCGCCGCCCGCGCCTCGCTCTACATAGCTCTGCGCTACGCCGGACAGCGGGTGGTACCGATGACCCCGACCGATAAACCGGTCATGCTGGATATCCCGCATGTACGTGACACCCTGCTGACCGATCTGGCCGGCACCATCGCCCGGACCGTCTACGGCGACGCGACCAAAACGTTCCTCGCCGGTGCCGACCTCACCGCTCGCGATACCGTTGTGACAGTGATGCTGGCGAAGCACTTCATCCAGAAGCATGCCCTGGACACAGTCACCGACTGTCGTATCAAAATGGCCGCGCAGGGCATGTTCACCGCGAACCGGGTCGCCGGTTATCTCGGCGTCTGTCATGCCGCCATCACCGGCGAGGGCGATATCTACGTCCTGGGTTCGGTCGCTGGTCGCGTGCTGGCCAAACAGCTCGCCGCAACTCCGCCGGCCGAAACGACCCTGCACGACCCCAGTGACCCCGGCGACCGTGCTCGTTTGCTGGCCGCTCGTACGCTGACGATCGCGCAGGAGGCACAGCAGCATGTGAACACGCCTGGCCTCGATGATCGCCTGGCGGCGGTTCCGCAAGTCCTGGACCTCGCCGAGGCCTACTGTGCGGAGAAGGCACTCGAGGCACTCGATGAGCACGGCGGCCACGCGGAGATCGCGGCTATACGTGATGTTTTCGTCCTGGACAGCATCAACCGGGACTCCACGTGGTACCTCACCCACGGCCTGCTCGACGTCAGCGCTGTAGCGACCCTGCAGCAGGAACTCAGCCGAGCCATCGACAATCTCGCGGTGCACCTGCCCGCCGTGCTCGATTCGCTGGGCTTCGACGACGAGATCCTCGGCGCTCCGGTGCTGTCTGCAGATCTGCCCGGCGCGTGGGCCGCCCGCGTCGCCGAGGTACGCGGCCACTGATCTGCCACGGCATTGTTCGGGCTCCCGGCAGGACACCTCTGCGGAGGTTGTTCCGGCGGGAGCCCGCTCGTTTCGTGCACCGGCACAAGCCCGGTACGGCCGGCGCGGCGCTGTCACGGAACGCACATCAGCCCTGTAAGCCCACAATATTCGGCGAAACCGACCGGTAACCAATGCCTCAGGGTGTATCCGTAGTCGCAACAATCGATACCCGGAGGGACCTCGCCGGGTACGACGGAAACCGACCTTTCTGCCAGAATCCTGTTGGTAGAGAGCAACATAGGAACCTACGGGTCTTCGGCATGCCCTTACCTTGGGTACGATGCCGCTGAAACCGATATCGAGGAGAATACGTGTATCCGCAGCCCACGCAGCAGGGTGCTGGCGCCGACTCATTTTCGCCGATCGAGGGCATAGGTCCCCGCATCCCGCTATACAGTGCGGAGTTCGCCGCCGATCCCCATGGCGCCTACCGCCAGATGCGCAGGGACTACGGGCCTCTGGTGCCGATCGAGATGTGGCCGGGAGTGCCTGCCACCTTGGTGACCAAGTACCGCACCGCCGTACGCATTCTCAACGATCCCGAGCATTTCCCGGCCGATCCGCGAATCTGGCAGAAGACCGTCCCCGCCGATATTCCGATCATGCCGATGATCGAGTGGCGACCCAACGCACTGCGTACCAGTGGTGAAACGCACGCGCGCTATCGCGGTGCGCTCAACGCCGCGCTGGCCGAGGTCGACCTCAACACCCTGCGCGGGATGGTGGAGAGCTCCGCGGTTCCGGTTATCAACTCGTTCTGTAAGGACGGGACCGCCGATGTTCTGAACCAGTACGCTCTTCCGCTGGTCTTCTCGGTTCTGTGCCAGGTCCTCGGCTGCCCGGAGGATATCGGCGAGCAGGTGGCGGCCGCTAATGCGGCGATGTTCGACGGCGTCGATACCGAAACGGTCAATGCGAACATGGGCAAGGCACTGCTCGAACTGACCGCTCTCAAACGCAGTCACCCGGCCGACGATGTCACCACAAGACTGGTGCAGCACAACGCCGGGCTCTCCGATGAGGAGATGGTGCATCAACTGGTGCTACTTTTCGCGGCCGGAGTCGAACCGACGGTGAACCTCATCACCAACACACTGGTACTGATGTTGAGCGACGGCCGTTTCACCAGCAACGACAGCAGTCTGCCCTTGTCGACCAGGTCCGCACTCGACGAGATGCTGGCAATCGACCCGCCGATGGCGAACTATTGCATCACCTACCCGCGCCAGCCGATCCTGATCGAAAACGTCTGGTTGCCGGCGAATCAGCCGGTGATGGTGAGTATGGCCGCCTGCAACAACGACCCGGAGATGAATACGGGCGAGTTCTCGGGTAACGGCTGGAATCTGGCATGGAGCACCGGTCCGCACGCCTGCCCCGCCCACGCACGCCCGTACGCGTACCTACTGGCCCAGGACGCTATCGATCAACTACTGGATGCCCTGCCGGAATTGCGCCTTGCAGTACCCAAGCACAGCCTGGTGTGGCGCCCGGGCCCGTTCCACCGGGCGCTGACAGCCCTGCCGGTGATGTTCCCGCCGTCTCCGCCGCTGAGCATCTGAAGCAGTCCCGAACAGCAGGCCGGCGGCGAGACCGCACGGACGTCACGTCGCGTCGGTCGTTTGCGCTCAATCGGTAAGGTGACACCGGTTGGGGGCAGCAGGTGCATGGAGAGGGCCTGGCCGGGTAAGCCGCGAGGCATGAGCGATAACACGAACACGGGCGTCCGAGAGATGCAGATGGGCGGCGTAGCCATACCCTGGGCGGTAACGGATCACCGGGTCGTCGTCCGCAGCCGATGAACGATGCCTGGGAAGCGGTGCTGCGGTGGTCGTGTGCAGGTTCGCGGTCTGTTCTCGCGCGGGTGGTGGACAGTTCACCCGGACGACCGCGTGCACCGGGAACCGCGCTGGCGGTTTCGGAATCGGGCCGGGTCGTGGGCAGTATCTCCGGTGGATGTGTCGACGGCGATATCTGTGCGCGGGCGCAGGCCGTCATACACAGCGGTGTTCCGGAAGAGCTGCGGTACGACGGTGCGGAGGGTGATCTCTCCGGGCCGGGGCTGCCGTGCGGCGGTTGGCTGGACGTGTTCATCGAGCCCGTCGACACATCATTGGGCGCGGTGATCGCTCCTTTGCTGGCAGCGATTCGGTGCGGGCATCCGGTCACACTCGCAACAGTTCTCTCCGGAACCGGCCGATCTGTCCCGCGCCATGCGCTGATTGCCGCTCACGCGGGCGACGACCACCCGACGGAGACGATCCCGCTCGACCGGGTGTGGACGCCGGCAGAGAGTGGCACCACCACACTTCTCGACTTGCCGGCCACCGATACCGCCCCCGACCTGCGAGTGTTCGTACAGTCCTTTCCCGCCCCACCACGCATGCTCGTTTTCGGTGCCGACGATTTCGCCGCCGCGCTCACCCGCATCGGCCGATTCCTCGGCTTTCGGGTCACCCTGTGCGATGCCCGGCCTGCCTTCGCCACTGCCGCACGTTTCCCGGCGGCGCACGAGGTCGTGGTGCGCTGGCCGCACGAGTATCTGGCGGCGACGACCGTGTCCGAATCGACCGTGATCTGTGTGCTCACCCATGACGCGAAGTTCGATGTGCCGTTGCTGGCGGCGGCGTTGCGTAGCGAGGCCGGGTATATCGGCGCGATGGGGAGCCGGCGCACCCATGCGGATCGTGTGCGCCGGCTTCGTGACGCCGGGGTCACCGACGCCGAACTCGGGCGTCTCGCTGCGCCGACCGGCCTGGATCTGGGGGCCGACAACCCGGAGGAGACGGCAGTGTCGATCGCCGCGGAGATCGTCGCGCAGCGGCGGAACGGCAGTGGGGCGCGGCTGTGTGATCTCGACAGTCCCATTCATCACGCCGGCGATACGACAACGGTTCGATGTGAGGGTCTGCGGTTTGGGGCGTGAGCCGCGGGTATCCGGCGGCTATGACAGCCGCCGAGAATCACAGCGAGATCGCGCTGGACGTGGACGGGCAGCGGCGGACGCTGCGCGTGGACAACCGCACCACTCTGCTGGACGCGCTGCGGGAGCAGCTCGGTGTCATCGCACCCAAGAAGGGCTGCGATCACGGGCAGTGCGGATCGTGCACGGTGTTGCTCGATGGCCGGCGCGCCACGACCTGCCTGACTTTCGCCGCGGCCAACGACGGGGCCGAGGTGGTCACCGCGGCCGGGCTGCCCGACGGCGATACGCTGCACCCGGTCCAGCAGGCGTTTCTGGAGCACGACGGCTTCCAATGCGGTTACTGCACGCCCGGGCAGGTGTGTTCGGCGGTGGGGATGCTGGCCGAGGCGAAGGCCGGGAATCCCAGTTATGTCACCCCTGATCTCACCGACACCGCGGAGCTCGACGGCGCCGAGATACGGGAGCGGATGAGCGGCAACCTGTGCCGTTGCGCGGCCTACCCGAATATCGTGGCGGCCATCCGGCAGGCGGCGGCCCGGTGATCCCGTTCGAGTACCGGCGCGCCACCAGCGCCCGGGAGGCCGTGGCCGCGGTGGCCGGACGACCGGGGGCAGCGTTCCTCGGTGGCGGCACGAACCTGGTCGACCACATGAAATTGGGTATCGCCGCGCCGGAACTGCTGGTCGATGTCAGCCGGTTACCGCTGGACGGGATCGAGGAGACCGCGGACGGCGGGGTCCGGGTGGGCGCTGCCGTCCGAAACAGTGATCTGGCGGCGCATCCGGTGGTCCGGGCACGGTATCCGGCGCTGGCACGCGCGCTGCTCTCGGGGGCGTCGGGTCAGCTGCGCAATCTGGCCACCACCGGCGGCAATCTGCTGCAGCGCACCCGGTGCGTGTACTTCCAGGATGTGACGACTCCGTGCAACAAACGCGCGCCCGGAACCGGTTGCGCGGCGCTCGGCGGGTACGTCCGCTACCACGCGATCCTGGGGGCCTCCGAGCACTGTGTGGCGGTGCATCCGTCGGATATGGCGGTTGCGCTCGCGGCGCTGGATGCCCAGGTCGTGACCGAGAATACCGAGGGCGAACAGCGGATTCCGATCACCGAGTTCCACCGGCTGCCCGGGGATCATCCCGAACATGACACCGTCCTGGCCCACGGTCAATTGATCACCGCGGTCGACATCCCCGCCCCGCCGGACGGGGTGGTGGCGGACTATCGCAAGGTACGCGACCGGGCCTCCTACGCGTTCGCGCTGGTCTCGGTCGCGGCCGAACTGGCCCTCGCATCCGACGGCAGCACGATCAGGTCCGCGCGGCTCGCGCTGGGCGGAGTCGCGCATCGTCCGTGGCGGGCGCACCGGGCCGAAGCCGCACTCACCGCGGCCCCGGCGACCAGGCAGACCTTCGAACGGGCCGCCGAGGCCGAACTCGCCGGCGCCCGGCCGCTGGACGGGAACGAATTCAAGGTCGAACTCGCCCGCCGCACTCTGGTATCGACCCTGCAGACCCTCACCGAACAGGCGCAGCGATGACACTGATTCCGGCCGATTCGATGGGCACGCCGCTGACCAGGCTGGACGGCCACGCCAAGGTCACCGGTACGGCGCCGTATGCCGTCGAACATCCTGTGGACGATCCCCTGTATCTGCATCCCGTCCAGGCCACCGTGGCCCGGGGCCGGGTGAATGCCATGGATACCGGCGAGGCACTGCGGCTCCCGGAAGTGGTCGCGGCGCTGACCGTATTCGACGCCCCCGCGCTCGCCGAACCCGCCGACGGCGAACTGAGCATCCTGCAGGACGACCGCGTGCACTTCCGCGGACAACTGATCGGCGCGGTACTCGCCGAGAGCGCCGAAACCGCACGGCACGGCGCGAGCCTGGTGCGGGTCGACTACGAGACCGAACCGCATCACACCGAACTGCGCGCCGACGACCCCGGCCGCTACGCACCCGAGCAGGTGAACCCCACCTTCCCGACCGATACCGAGGACGGTGACGTCGAAGCGGGACTCGCCGCGGCGGAGGTGTGTATCGACCGGACCTACACCACGCCCGCCGAGCACAACAATCCGATGGAACCGCACGCCTGTATCGCGCTCTGGGACGAATCCGCGGGCCGGCCCGAGGTCACGCTGTACGACTCCACGCAGGGCGTGCACACCGTCCGGTCGACGCTGGCACCGCTGTTCGGTCTCGACCCCTCTCAGTTGCGGGTGGTGGCGCCGCATGTCGGCGGCGGCTTCGGTTCCAAGGGGGCGCCCCACGCCCACAATGTGCTCGCGCTGCTGGCTGCCCGGCGGTGCCCGGGGCGGCCGGTGAAATTCACGCTCACCCGGCAGCAGATGTTCGCGCTGGTCGGCTACCGCACGCCGACCGTGCAGCGAATCCGGCTGGGCGCGGATCGCGACGGCCGGCTGACCGCGCTGTCGCACGAGGTGGTCGAGACGACTTCCCGGGTCAAGGAATTCGCCGAGCAGACGGCGGTTTCCTCCCGCACGATGTACGCCACGCCGAACCGGCGGACCTCCCATCGCCTGGTCGCGCTGGATGTGCCGGTGCCGTTCTGGATGCGCGCGCCGGGCGAATGCCCCGGTATGTACGCCGGCGAATCGGCGATGGACGAACTCGCCGTGGCCTGCGGTATCGATCCGATCGAACTGCGGATCCGCAATGAGCCGGAAACCGATCCGGAGACCGGCCGGCCGTGGTCGGGACGGCATCTCGTCGAATGTCTCCGCACCGGCGCCGAACGTTTCGGCTGGTCCGGGCGCGACCCCGCTCCGCGCGCACGCATCGACGGCGACTGGCTGGTCGGGACGGGGGTCGCCGCAGCCACGTACCCCGCGATGGCGATGCCCGGTAACACCGCCCGGATCGAGTTCGGCGGCGACGAGCACTACACCGTCGATATCGGGGCCGCCGATATCGGTACGGGTACCTGGACCGCACTGACCCAGATCGCCGCCGACGCCCTCGGTTGCGAACCCACCGCCGTGCGGTTACGCATCGGTGACACCGACCTACCCCAAGCCAGCGTCGCCGGCGGGTCCACCGGCATCGGCTCGTGGGGTTCGGCCGTGGTCGCCGCGGCCCGGACCTTCCGGCGCGAGCACGGCGACACCCCTGCGGCCGGTGCGCACAGCAGCGCACAGGCGGCGGAGAATCCCGACGCCGAGAAGTACGCCCTGCACTCCTTCGGCGCCCACTTCGTCGAAGCCCGGGTCCATCGCGACACCGGTGAGATCCGCATCCCGCGTATGCTCGGGGTTTTCTCGATCGGGCGGGCGATCAACCCGCGCACCCTGCGTTCCCAGCTGATCGGCGGTATGACGATGGGGGTCTCCGGGGCCCTGCACGAGGACAGTGTGCGCGACCACCGGTTCGGCCATATCGTCACTCACGACCTGGCGTCCTACCACATCAGCGCGCACGCCGACGTCCAGGACATCGACGCGATCTGGCTGGACGAAGTGGACGAGCACACCAACCCGATGGGTTCGCGCGGTGCGGGCGAGATCGGGATCGTCGGCGCCGCCGCCGCGGTCGCCAATGCGGTCCATCACGCAACCGGGGTCCGGGTGCGCGCGCTTCCCATCACCGCCGACACAGTGTTGACCGGCACCCCGGGGCCCTGAGCCTTTGCCGGAGCTCGGAGCCGCTACACCCACAACCGGGCCGGTACCGGACGGCCGGATCCGCGCGTTGCCGCCGGTCCGGGCAGAATATGCGCGGTGAGCGCAACATTGCAGGCCAGTGGTCTCTCGGCCGGGCACGCCGAACGCACCCTGTTCGCCGGCCTCGATCTGACTCTCGCTCCCGGCGATGTGATCGGGCTGGTCGGCGTCAACGGCGCCGGTAAGTCGACGCTGCTGCGCATGCTCGCCGACGGCGCCCCGGAGCAGGGCCGTATCACCCTCAGCCCGCCCGACGCGACCGTCGGCTACCTGGCGCAGGAACCCGAGCGCACCCCGGGCGAATCCGTGCTCGGCTACCTCGCCCGCCGGACCGGTGTCGCCCACGCCCAGCGGGTCATGGACGCCGCCGCCGAACGACTCGCCGACGGAGGAGACGACGACTACTCCCCCGCTCTCGACCACTGGCTCGCCCTCGGCGGCGCCGATTTCGAACAGCGCGCCGCGGAGGTCGCCGCCGATCTCGGCCTCACCGACGGCCTCGCGGGCGGACTGGCCACCCCGATGACGGGGTTGTCCGGTGGGCAGGCCGCCCGCGCCGGTCTCGCGGCGGTTCTGTTGTCGCGCTTCGATATCCTGCTGCTCGACGAACCCACCAACGATCTCGACCTCGACGGTCTCGACCGGCTCGAACGGTTCGTCACCGGTGTCCGGGTGCCGCTGATGATCATCAGCCACGACCGTGAATTCCTGACCCGCTCGGTGACCGCGGTTCTCGAACTGGATCTCGCCCAGCAGCAGATCAACTTCTACGACGGCGGCTACGACTCCTACCTGACCGAACGCGAGATCGCGCGCCGGCACGCCCGCGAGGCGTACGACGAATTCGCCGATACCAAAGCCGCTTTGGAGGCCAGGGCGCGGATGCAGCGCAACTGGCTCGAGCACGGTGTCCGCAATGCGCGCCGCAAGAGCAAGAACGATTCCGACAAGGTCACGCGCAAGACCCGCGCCGAATCCACCGAGAAACAGGCCGCCAAGGCCAGGCAGACGCAGCGCCGCATCGAACGGCTCGAGGTGGTGGAAGAACCGCGCAAGGAATGGGAGCTGCGGATGGAAATCGCGGCGGCACCGCGCAGCGGTTCGGTGGTCGCGACGGCGAGCAATGCCACCGTCACCCGCGGTGATTTCACGCTCGGGCCCGTCACCACCCAGATCGACTGGGCCGATCGCATCGTGCTGACCGGCGCGAACGGCTCCGGTAAATCGACCCTGCTCGCCCTGCTGCTCGGCAAGCTCGTCCCCGATACCGGCACGGCCACGCTCGGCTCGGGGGTGCAGATCGGGGAGGTCGACCAGGCCCGCGGCTTGTTCCGGGGTGCCGGGACGCTGGCTACGACCTTCGGGGCGGCCGTCCCCGACTGGCCGGATGCCGACGTCCGGACGCTGCTGGCGAAGTTCGGGTTGCGCGGACCGCACGTCACCCGCGCCTGCGGCACCCTCTCCCCCGGCGAACGCACCCGCGCCGCGCTGGCCCTGCTGCAGGCGCGCGGCGTGAACCTGCTCGTTCTCGACGAACCGACCAACCACCTCGATCTTCCGGCCATCGAACAGCTCGAGCAGGCGGTCGATTCCTTCACCGGCACGCTGCTGCTGGTCACCCATGACCGCCGGATGCTGGATTCCGTGCATGCGACCCGCCGCTGGCATATCACGGCGGGCCGGCTCACCGAGGAATAGCCCCGGCACCGGAGCCGTGCGGCGCCGGGCTGTTTCCGCACCGTATCCGGCGGCGTCGCGTACGGTGGAGGCAACGGGACCGCTCAGGTCCGGCGAAACGAAGGACAATGATGTCCGATAAATCTCCCCGTGGCGGCGCCACCAAGAAATCCGGAAAAACGCTGAAGGAAAAGCGTGCGGAAAAGAAGGCCAAGGCTGTCGCGAAATCCGATGTCGAGTCCACGTTCGACCCCAAACGTCGCTGAGAGTAGCCGAACACTCTCCAGACTACCTGCCCGCCACCGTCTTTCGTTGTTCACAGCCGGGCCCGGACCACCGGGATCGCAACGGGAGACTGTGCCGTGCGCACCTGAAGTAACCCCCCTCGACGAATCAGTCGTGCGTGTGCCATACTGACTCACCGAGACTGCGCTAATCGAAGTGATCTGTGCGGCTCATCTACAGGAATGAAGTATTAAAGCATGGCGCAAGGCAGCGTGAAATGGTTCAACGGCGAGAAGGGCTTCGGCTTCATCGCCCAAGACGGAGGCGGCCCTGACGTCTTCGTGCATTACTCGGCCATCGGTGGCTCGGGCTTCAAAACTCTCGAAGAGGGTCAGCGGGTAGAGTTCGAGATCGGCCAGGGCCAGAAGGGCCCCCAGGCTCAGGACGTCCGCACGATCTGATTCGTGTGACTCGAAGGCTCCGCACCTCACAGGTGCGGAGCCTTTCTCGTCGGGTCAGGTGTGTTCGGCACCCTCCTCGACGGGCATGGTGTGCAGCACCCACTGCGCCTTTCCACTGTTCTTGGCGTGATACAGCCCGGTATCGGCGGCATCCAGCAAGGCCTCCGCCTGCCCGCCCTCGACCGTTGTCACCACCGCTCCGATACTTGCCGACACGTTGAGCCGGTGCCCGCCGATGAGCACCGGATCGGACAGGGCGCCCAGCAGCCGTTCGGCCACCTGAGTCATCCGGTCGTCGTCGACAGGCGGCGGGACCAGTGTCACGAACTCGTCGCCGCCGATCCGCGCAACCAGGCAATCGAACTCCACCACACTGTCGTGTAATCGCTGCGCGACAGCGGTGAGGACCTTGTCGCCGATGCCGTGCCCGTACCGGTCGTTGATGTATTTGAACCGATCCAGGTCCACGAAACACAATCCGATCCGGTCCTGCGGGCCCGCGTCGCGAATCGTCGAATCCAGCCATTCCAGCAGTTGACGCCGGTTCGGCAGCCCGGTCAGCAGGTCGTGGCGCGCCTGCCGGTGCAACTCCTCGCGCATCCGGTGCTGTTCGGTGACATCCTCCCCCACGGCCAGCAGATAGTCGGGATGGCCCACCTGGCCCTCGACGAAGGTGATGGAGAACGACGCCCACCCGTAGCTGCCGTCGGCCCGCCCGATCTGCTGTTCCAGTTTCACGGCGCCCTGCTTGTGCGGAACCAAACGTTCGTACACGAGCCTGCGGATACGGTCCCGATCTTCGGGGTGGGCGAATTCGTAGACCGAGATACCGCGTAGATCATCGGCAGGGACGCCGATCATATCTGCGAGTGCCTTGTTGGCGTTGAGCAGCACACCGTTGGTATCGCCGATGGCGATGGCCACCGCCGCGTTGTCGAAAACGACCCGGAAACGCTCGTCCATCCGTTGCGCGACCTCGCCGGGAGCATCCGGCGGCGCGAACAGCATCTGCCGGCGGATACCGAAACCTTCACCGAGCTTGGCCAGCAGGACCGCCATCCGCCGGATCGTTTCGGGGTCGCTGTCCGAACCCGCGAGCGACCACAACACCGGAACCGAGGTGGCCACCACATCGGGTGCCGGCAGATCCGCGGCCGCCAGGGCGGCGCCCGCCCTGGCTCCGGCGTCGAAATCGAACGGTGTGGTGGTGAGCGCATGCGCGAGATCGTGCACCAGCCAGCTGAGCAGATGGTAGATATTCGGATCGGAGGGTGCGGAGCCACTGGTCGCATGGAGAGCCGCAGACCACGCTCGAACCAGTTCGCTGTGCTCCGACTCCATCGCTCCCCTTCGCCGCTGTGCCCGCCACCGCCCCGTTCGCAGCCATGGAACAACGCCTACCGAAAGGTGGGGTGGCTACCCTCGATGATCACCATCATTGCTCATCGGCCGCGCTCCGGCGGGATGGGGGTGGTGTTCTCCGCGAAAATACTCGTTCCCTTGTACCGGGTCGTGACCAGCTGCCACACCCAGCTCGCCTGGACACAACAAGCGAGGTCGGCAAGATGCACTTCCAGTTGCGCGGCGAGGTCCGTATCGGCAAGGTCCGATTCGCGGCAGCGGTCCGCCAGCGCATCGTGGCGCTGCCGGAACTCGGTGATACGGTCGCGCACCACGGTGCCGGCGTCGCGTACCGCGTCGGCCAAGGTGGCGCCGGGCGTGTTGAGCAGGCAGACCGGGATCAGGTTGAAATCCGACCGGTCCGCAATGCACTCCTTCTCGAAGGAAAACATATCGTTCATCAAGGCACCGATTTCCGCAGTGAGCACGCGTAATCGGCGTAAGTCCGCGAGCAGCCCCGCCCCCGCCAGCCGGTCCCCGTCCAGGTAACTGTCCCGGCCGAACTCACACAGCGCGATGGCCGGATACATCCCCGACACCTGCGCGCGCAGATCGATGTACTCCGCGACGGTCAGCAGATCGCCACGGGCCCGGGCGTTCTGGTCCCGGATGGCGGTGCGCAGATGTGCCACGGTCGATACGAGGAATTCGGCGAGCCACCGTGGATCCGCCAACTCACCTACCTGCGACAGGAAGTCGACCGTCGCCGCTTCGACCGGGGACGGGTCCGCGGGCGGTTCCCGGGTTTCCAGCAGGCGGCACAGGCGCTCGAGTTCCGCACGCGCCCGGCCTTGTTCGGATTCCGGTAGATGCCCGTACTTCTCCCGGCCCACGGTGTCGTTGAGCCAGAACAGGATTGCGTTGAACAAGCCGATCACGGTAAGCCGCTGCGCGCTGACCGGACCCGGATGCAGATACGGCGTCATGCTGTTGTAGTGCGCGCCACCGGGTTCCAGCCAGATACCCTGCGCCCGGCAGTAGCTTTCGACCTCGGCACATGCCTGCGCACCGAATTCGCTGGGACGGAACTCGCTGCAGTACTCTGCGATATCGCAATCCGCTGTGCTGAACAGCTCCCGCAGCGACCACGGTTCACCGTTGGCCACCCAGGCCTCGTATTGTGCTCGCATATCGGCGATCTCACGCTCGAGCGCCGCTGTGTACCGAGAAGCCATGACGACTCTCCTCCCGCATATTCCAAACCCTCTCAGTGTGGTGCACCGGTGAGTCACTGTCACCCTGTTCCAGCACATCCCCAGCTGAGAGGTAGGCGAGAGCGCCCGACTGTCCCGGTGACCGGTTACCAGTCCTGCCAGGGAATGATCGTCCGCAGCGGACCGTCGAACAGCGTTTCCCCGACGACCGGTCGCGTCGCACCGCTGCCGTCGGTCAGATCCTGTTCCAGCTCCACCACCGCACGGGTCACGTCGGCGGGGTCAGCGTCGAGGTACAGCATCCGGATACGGACCGACCCCGGCGCGAATTCGCGGTTGCCGGCACCGAGGGGAAGGGTGGGATGCTTCTGCATCGAATGCAGCGAGAAGGTCCACGCGCCCGCGACTCCCGGGCATTCGAGTAGCGCGGGAATCCCGATACGATCGTCCCAGCGGAACTGCTCGTGCACATCGGCTCCGTGCGGTTCGCCGAAATGGGTGACGGTCAGATGTAGACCACGGTTGGGCCGGAAGGGCAGGGCCTCGGCCGACACTCCGATGCGCGGTGCCGCATAACCCTTGACCGGTGTGAAGAACCCGAGCAGCGGGCGCCTGACCCCGGGCAGTTGCGGCCCCCGGCCCCATTGGAAGGAGTCCTCGCCCAGTTTGGTCCACGCCGCGACACTCTCCTCATAGGGCGGGCGGAACCAATACATCGCCACGTAGTCGACATCGGCGAGCTCCGGCGACGAATCCCCGTCCAGCGCGGCATATTCGGCGGGCCTCGCCCACCGATCGCCCCAGGCGACACCCGGTAGCAGCAGATTCTCCGGACGGTGGTCGAGCTGATGCCATTCGTTGTATTCGCGATGCACGCTGGGATCGGTGAGATCGATGAAGGAGAAGAACGCGTGTTCCGAGAACATTTAGCCTGCCGATCCGATTCGATGAACAATTTCCGGGTTCTTCCGGCGCCCGGCACCGGAAGTAGTCGTGAGTCGCCGGTGAGCAGGTAGCGCGAGTACACGCTCCCACACCGATCTCGATCATGACCCGAGGAAGGCACTACGCCCGGTGGTCTTTCCACTGAATGGAAATGTCCGTCCATGCCGAAACCAACGCCTGCCTGGAGGTACTGCGGGGCTGCCGTACGCGCTGTCGACACTCGTATGGGCTACGGGACGACCGCCGAAGAACTCGATCATGTCGTCGCCTCCGTCCACGAATTCGCCTGGCGTTACGAACCGGCCGAGGAGCGCGCCGAGTCCGGTCGCCCACTGAGCGGAACCCGCTTTCCGGGCCCGGGCCGGGCTGTGCCAACCTCGGCAGTCCGGGCGGTGCCGCCAGTGAGTTCCGCCCCCGAGTACAGGAGCAAACCGATATGGGTGTTCTCCAGCGGTACGCCGGCCGACGGGTACTGATCACCGGTGGTGGGTCGGGTATCGGCCAGGCCTGCGTACTACGCATCCTGGAGGAAGGCGGCCAGGTGGTGGCCGCGGACATCAGCGACGCCGGCCTGCGGGATACCACCGAGAAGGCGAACTCCCCCGCACTGAGCACCGTGACGATGGATATCGCCGACGAGGAGTCGGTGCGGGCGGGTGTCGCCGAGGCGGTGCAGCGGCTCGGCGGCCTGGACACCCTCGTCAACGCGGCCGGTATTCTCCGCTCCGCTCATTTCGAGCAGACGACCCTCGCCGATTTCGAACAGGTGGTCCGCATCAACCTCATCGGCACGTTCTTGGTGACCCGGGAATCGATCGCCGCGTTGCGGGGCGGCGTGGGGCCGGCCGTGGTGAACTTCAGCTCGACCTCGGCGGCATTCGCCCATCCGTATATGTCGGCCTACGCCGCCTCCAAGGGCGGTATCCAGGCGATGACCCACGCACTGGCCTTGGAGTTCAGCAAGCAGGGGATCCGGTTCAATTCCGTACAGCCCGGGTCGATCTCCTCCGGAATGACCGACGGCACCGGCGCGGCCAAGCAGAGCAGCGGTCCCGGGCTGCCCGCGGACGTGGACCTCGGGATGTTCGCCAAAGCCTCCCCCGCATTACCGCTGGACGGTGGCGCGATCTTCGCCGGGCCGGACGCGGTCGCATCGGTGGTGGCCATGCTGGGCTCGCCGGACGCCTATTTCGTCACCGGTACCGAAGTCCGGGTCGACGGTGGCTCGCATATGTAGCGGGCACGTCCAGCATCATCACGAGAGTGGCCCGGATGCACTACGCATCCGGGCCACTCCGCTGAGATAGTTGTCCGCGGGCCGGGGCCGAATCCGTCGTTTCCGCATGCTCGGAGCACGGGTCGGCGGAGGCCGCCCGACCACCGCAGTGCGTGGGCCGCCCCGAGTGGCCGGGCAACGCGGCCTGCCGGACCGGCCGGCAACCCGCGCCGCCGGCGACCCCGCGGGCTGTCGGCGGGCGCCCAGTTGCGCACGCGACCGCTCGGTTGTGCCTGCGACCGGCGCCTACTCGCCGGACGCGGGAGCCACGGATTCGGTGATCCCGCTCGCAGCGGCGTGCCGGGCGGCGATGTAGCCGTAGACGAGCCCCTGTCCGATGGTGGCGCCGGCACCGGGGTAGGTCGCACCGAAGGCGTTGCCTGCCGTATTGCCGATGGCGTACAGGCCTTCGATGAGACTTCCGTCCTCCCGGCGGACCCGGGCGTGCTCGTCCGCGACGACGCCGCCGCAGGTGCCGAGGTCGCTGAGGACCATTTTCACCGCGTAGTAAGGCGCTGTGCTCAGGGGCGCCAGGTTCGGGTTCGGAGTTATCGTGGGATCACCGTAGTAGCGGTCGTAAGCGCTTGCGCCACGCTGGAAATCGGGGTCCGTACCTGTCTCGGCGTAACCGTTGAACTGGTTGAAGGTGCCGGTGAACGTGTCCACCGGCACGCCCATGGCCCGGGCGAGCGCTGCCGGGTCGTCGGCGCGGTGCGCGATACCCGCCTCGTACCACGAATTCGGGATCGGCTGCCGGGGGAAGATACCGCCGGCCATGATGTAGCTGTTGCGGTAGCGCTGGTCGAATACCAGCCACATCTCGGTGATCGGGTCGCCGTCTCGTTCGCGGGCGAGTACCTGCTGCCCGTAGGTCATGTAGTCGGTGGATTCGTTGATGAAGCGCCGGCCGGTCTGGTCGACCACGAACGAACCCGGCAGGGATCGTTCAGCGAGCATGACGGCGGGTGCGCCACCGGGCAGGGGCGCGTAAGCGGGGAACCACCAGGCCTGGTCCATGGAGACGGTGCCGGCGCCGAGTTCCTGCGCCGCTTCGATGGCGTCCCCGGTGTTCCCTTCGGCGCCGAGACTGGCGTGCGGGATCAGCGCCGGGGACTGGTACTTGTGCCGGGCAGCGATATCGTGGTCGAAACCGCCCGCCGCCAGTACGACACCGCGGCGAGCCCGTACGGTGACCTCACGGTCGCCCTGCCGCAGCACGGCGCCCGAGACCCGGCCCTCGTCGTGCACCAGGCGCACCAGGCTCGTCTCGGTCCACACCGGCACACCCGCACGCAGCACACCCGCGAACAGACCCGCCGCGAGTGCCTGCCCGCCGGCCAGATACTCCCGTCCGATGAGCATGCCGCCGATACCGAGCGCCGCCCGCCGTATGATGCGCGGCAGGGCCTTCGCCGGCTTCCGGGCGACCAGGTTCATCCATTTGTAGTCCGCGCCCGTCACAGGCATGGGCATCGAGGCTTTCATCACGCCCGGCCGCAGTCTGGGCCGTTGCGCGCCCAGCACCGAGGCGTTGAACGGACGGCATTCACAGGTTCGGCCAACAGCGCGGCCGCCCGGTTTCTCGGGGTGGTAGTCGGAATAGCCTTCGGCCCAGAAGAACCGCATCGGTGTCGTCCGCTCCAGCATCGCGACGGTGTCGGGGCCGTGGTCGAGGAAGGCGGTGCCGCGTTCGGCGGGGGCCGATTCGCCGACGACGGCGCGCAGATAGGTTCCGGCTTCCCGCACACCCTGCTCACGCGGCTCCGGCAGGACCGAACTTCCCGGAATCCAGAAGGCGCCACCCGAACGTGCGGTCGAGCCGCCGACATAGGCCGTCTTCTCGGCGATCACCACCGACAGCCCCAGTTCGTGTGCGGCGAGGGCGGCCGACATTCCGGTGCCCGAACCGATGACGAGTAGATCGACGATCGTGTCGTGGGCGGGTACGAGCGGGGGCATTTTCTTCACCATCTGGTCCGGGCTCCACATTCCGATCGGGACGACAAGTGGAGGTAAAGGTAAGCCGCCCGAGCCGGTGCCCCCGCCCATGTGTCCATTGAGCGGGAACCAACTCTGACCTCCCTTCTTCGTGATCTGCTTCACATACCACCGGGTCTATGGCACTATTTCTAATAGAAATAGCCATGTCAGAGCGATGGCGCAGGTAGGCAAGGGAGCCAAGCATGACGATCACCACCCAGGAGATGCAGACCCGAACGGCCGGTACCCCCAGCGCCATCCTCGACCGCATCTCGCTCGTACTGGACGCCTTCGACGGCCGCGAGACCCTCGGGTTGGCGGAGGTCGTCCTCCGCACGGGCCTGCCCCGCTCCTCCGCCCACCGAATGCTGGACCGGCTCGTCCAATTGCGCTGGTTGCGGCGCGAAGGCCGCCGCTACAGTCTCGGGATCCGGTTGGTCGAGCTCGGCTCGCTCGCGGTGCACCAGGACCGGGTCCACGCCGCCTCCGGCGAACACCTGCACCACCTCTACCGGGCCACCGGCATGGTGGTGCACCTGGCTGTCCTCGACGGCAGGGATGTCGTCTACCTCGACAAGATCGGTGGCCGGCTCGCCGCGCACGTGCCGACCCGGGTCGGCGGGCGGTTGCCGGCGTCGCAGACGGCGCTCGGCAAGGCACTACTGGCCTTCGACGGCGGCAACGGACCGGACGACACCCGCATCCGCGATCTCGGTTACGCCGTCGAACGCCACAGCGCACTGCCCGGCTTCGGATGTATCGCCGCACCGGTCGGGCCGATCGGCGAGGCGACCACCGCGGTGTCCATCTGCGGGCCGCTGACCGAGATGACCTTCGACAGCCGGATGATCAGGCCCGTACAGCTGGCCGCGCACACCATCTGGCGCAGCATCTGCGCCGGAGAGCGGGTTACGCCGACTCTGCAGCGCCGCAACATCTTGCGTTCCCTGCCCACCGCCCCGCGCGTCCGCGCCGAGGGCTGACCGGCCGGCGCGCGGTCGTCACGAATCGTCGGTGGAATCCTCACCGGCCGTGCGCCACCTACCGGGCTGCCGCGGTATCGGCATACCGTTGTCTTCGCGCACCGCCGCTTCGCGATACCACGCGGCCGCCTCATCGATTTCGGCCAGCAACTGTTCGGCCAGTTCGATCTCCGCCGCGAAATACCGTTGCGACCACCGCAGACTCATCTGCGTGAAGGCCCAGCCGGGCTCCGCTTCGGAGTGATCGGCATGCAGTTGCGCCTGCTCGGCACGCTCCCGCAGGTTCGCGATATGGCGGCGGACGATCTCCTTCAGCCGATCGGGATCGTGCAGATGCCCCAGGTAAAGGCGAAGCATCACACCGTGTTTGAGCACCGGCATATCGATCTCGGAATCTCGCGACCAGTTCCGCAGGGCACGCAACCCGGTATCGGTGATCCCGTAGAGCCGCCGGCCGCGCACCCCTTCGTCGGCGACCACCCGGGAACGCACCAGCGCGAGATCCTCGAGCTTTTCCAATGCACCGTAGACCTGGCTCACCGACGGGCTCCAGTAGAAGAAGCCGATACTCCAATCCGCCCATTTCTTCAGGTCGTTGCCGGTCAGTTCCTCACCGAAGGACAACATGCCCAGAACGGCCCAGCTGGTCGCGGGCAGGTTCGGGTAGGAATCGGGGTCGGCGGCCATGATCGTGCAGCCTACAAGCATCGTCCCGGGAGAGCTCCCGGCCACCGGGAAGCACCGGCACCGGCCCGGACGGCAGCGCTTACGTTCGGAACATGGACGACCGCACCATCTACATCATCGATCGGATCGTGCTCACGCCCGGCAGCGCACCCGCCTTCATCGACGCGTATCTCAGCGGTTACGCGCCGAAGGCACGCGCACGGGGGCTGACGCTCGATCGGATCCTGGTGAGCCCGCCGGCCTGGATCGACGGTGAGACCAACACGGTCACCGCCACCTGGACGGTGCCCGGCCCGAAAGCCTGGTGGGCGGCGGCGGTCGGTGCCCGGCACGACCCCGAACCGGCCGGCTGGTGGGATTCGATGGCGCCGATGATCGTCGAACGAACCCGGTCCATGGCGAGCCGCGCCGAGGATGTGGAAGGACTGTGCGATGTATAAGGTGACATTTCTGCTACGCCTCGCCGATCCCGCGGACGCCATGACCACGGAAATGACGGTCAAACGGATCACCGCGGCGGCAGAAGCCGCAGGTGTCCAGCGCCCACTGGTCGCCCCCACGCTGCCCGGAGTGCGCAACGGTGGCGATCTTCTCGCCCATTTCCGGTTCGCGTCGAAATCCGAATGGCTGTCGCACCGCGAAACCGTCGACGAGGCCATGGCGTGCTCGGCAATCGAACATATCGACTCGGCCGAGTATCCCGCCGACCACGCCGGTGACGGTCTGTCCGGCCGCCGCGCGGACGCGACCCCGTCGACGGTCTACCGCACCCTTCTCTTGCGCGTGGACGAGGCCGCCGCGCCGGCGGAGATCGCCCGGTTCGAGCATGCGACCCTGCAGATGCCCCGCCATATCCCGGCGATCCGGGCATGGCAGTTGAGCCGCGTCGACCGTGCCACGGGCACCTCGCAGTGGACGCATGTCTGGGAGCAGGAATTCGCCGACCTCGACGGCCTGCTCGGTCCCTATATGAACCATCCCGTGCACTGGGCCCTCGTCGATCAATGGTTCGATCCGGAGAGCCCGAACCAGATCGTCAAAGACCGTATCTGCCACAGTTTCTGCGAGATCCCGGCGCCGGTGATCGACCCGGCGCCGGAACTCACCTCGGCAACAGAGGAAGGGCCTAGCGTCAGCGGCGCAGGAACGCCAGAACGGTAGCTTCCCAGGCTTCTTTCTGTTCGATCATCACCCAGTGGCCGCAGTTGGGGAAGATGTGCACCTCTCCGTTGCGGAGGGTGCGCATCGGGAGCAAGGCCATATCGACGGGGCTGACCCGGTCGTCGCGGCCCCAGGTGACCAGGGTCGGCACCGCGAGCCCGCCCAGTTTCGCCCAGTTCGGTGTGGTGTCGACACTGCGCGCGGCCGCGGCCATCCGGGCCAGTGCCGCACTGCTGTACATGCGGCGGGAATTCTCCAGAGTTCCCGGATCGGTGGCCTGCTGCCAGCGCTCCTCGATCAGTTCCTCGGTCACCAGCGACTGGTCGAACACCATCGAACGCAGCCACGCCACGAGAGCCTCACGGGTGGGATTGTCGACGAACTCGCTGAGCCGGATGATCCCCTCCCCCGGCTGCGGGCTGAGCACCGGCGTACCGATACCGCCGATGGTCACCAGCCGCTCGACTCGGTCGGGGGCGGCGAGCGCAAAATCGGTCGCCACGAAACCACCCATCGAGTTGCCGATGATGCGGACCCGGTCGAGCCCGAGCCCGTCGAGGAACGCGGTGACCGCCTGCTGGGCGGACATCATCGGGTGCACGGCGCCGAAGTCGTCGCTGACACCGAAACCGGGGAGCTCCAGGACCAGCGTCCGATAGTGCTCGGCGAAGGTGGCGAAGTTACCGCCGAAGTTACGCCACCCGGTAACGCCGGGACCGGACCCGTGCAGCAGGAGCAGCGGCGGGCCGTCGCCGGCCTCGCGGTAACGCAGGACACCGTGCTCGGTCGGGAGTTCCCGCAATTCGGGAACGGTTCGGGTATCGACTGGGGTACTCATGGGTACCGAGCCTGCCACCGGTACCGGGAGTCGTCGGTGCATACTCCCGGTGAGCGGCACAGCGTGTCCTATGTAGCCGACGCGGCGAACACGTCCCGGATCATCTGCCACACCTTCTCCCGCGCCGGTCCGGTGAGCGACAACGACGGGAAGGTCAGGAAACCGTGGAAGAGCCCGTCGAATCGGTGCGCCGTCACCGGGACCCCGGCGGCCGCGAGCCGACGAGCATAGTCGTCGCCGGCCGAGCAGGGCGGATCGAGTTCGGCGGTCACCACTACTGCCCTCGGCAGTCCGGCCAGCGATTCGGCGCGTGTCGGCACCAGGTACGGACTGTCGGTCCCGTGCGGGGCGTACTGCTGCCAGTACCAGCGCATCGCCTCGGTCGTGTTGTAGTAGTTCTCGCCGTAGAGCCGGTAGGACTCGGTGCCGAAATCGTCGTCGATCACCGGGTAGAGCAGGATCTGTGCCGCGATCGCCGGGCCACCGCGGTCGCGGGCGGCCAGGCTCACCGTCGCCGCCAGATTACCGCCGGCACTGTCCCCGGCGACGGCCAGGCGGTCCGGGTCGCCGCCGAACTCGGCGGCGTGCCCGGCGGCCCAGTGCACCGCGGCGTACATATCCTCCAGCGCCGCCGGTCCGGGGTGCTCGGGCGCGCGGCGGTAATCGACCGAGACGACCACGGCATCGACCGCTTCGGCCATCGACCGGCAGAATTCGTCGTGGCTGTCGAGATCGCAGAAAACGAATCCGCCTCCATGGGCGAAGACCACCACCGGTCGCACGCCCGTTCCGCCGTGCGGCACGTAGATACGTACGGCCAGCTCACCGCCCGGGCCGTCGATGATGCGGTCCTCGGCGATCCGCATCTGCGGCTCGCGCGCCAACGGCGCCCGGCGCGAGGAGATGATCTCGCGTAGTTCCGCCGCCGTGTGCTGGGTGACATCCGGAAACGATTCCAGCGCCGTCAGCATCGCCTCGACATCCGGATGCAGGTCGGACCTTCGTTGTCCGCCCATTTCGACCACGTCCTCACTTTTTCGTCGTAGGGAATAAGACGCGCTCGCACCGCGAGCATTCGTGCGCGGCGCTCAATTACTTGCTGTCGCAGCCCGGCCGTCGAGCGCGAAACCCTTGTATCCGGCCGCCGCCACATCCGCGCAGAGGGTGTTGTAATTGCCGAAACCGCCGATATAAGGCATGAATACGCGCGGTTTACCGGGAATATTCGAGCCCAGGTACCAGGAATTCGCCGTCGGGAAAAGTGTTCCCGCGGCCTTGGCGTTGCATTCGGCCACCCATTCGTCGGCCGCCTCCCGGGTCGCCTCGATGGTGGCGATCTCGTGGGCATCCAGATGATCCAGGCATTCGGCGATCCAGTCGACGTGCTGTTCCGCCATCAGCACCATATTCGCGAGCACACTGGGGCTGCCGGGGCCGGAGATGATGAACATATTCGGAAAACCGTCGACGGCCAGCCCGAGATAGGTCCGCGGCCCCGCCGACCACTCCGCGGTCAGTTCCCGTCCGTCCCGGCCGCGGATATCGATCCGCGACAGCGAACCGGTCATCGCGTCGAATCCTGTCGCGAAGATGAGAATATCCAGATCATAGGAGTTTTCGCCGGTTCGGACACCCGACTCGGTGATCTCGGTGATCGGCGTACGGCGCAGGTTGACCAGGGTGACATTGTCACGGTTGTAGGTCTGGAAGTAACCCGTATCGGTGACGATCCGTTTGGTACCGATGGGGTGATCGGTGGGGATCAACTGATCGGCGATCTCAGGATCCTCCACCATGTCCCGGATCTTCGCCTCGACGTATTCGCGCGCGGTGTCGTTGGCTGCCTTGCTCACCATCTGATCCGGGAACGCCTTGGTGAACAGGTATCCACCGCGCTGCCACCATTCGTCGTAGATCCGGGTCCGCTCGGCTTCGCCGACCTCCAGGGCCCCCTTGGGGTGCGGGCTGTTCGGTGTGCCACCGCCGCTGATCCGGGACAACCGGCGCCGCTCGGCATAATTGGCTTTCACCTCGGCGAGCACCTCCTCGGTCAACCGCCGGTTACCCGCCGGGATCGAGTAATTGGGGCTGCGCTGGAAGACGACGACCTGATCGGCTTCCTCCGCGATGATCGGTATCGACTGGATACCGGAGGAGCCCGTCCCGATCACGCCCACGCGCTTACCGGTGAAATCGACAGGCTCGTGCGGCCATTCACCGGTGTGGTAATTCTCGCCGGCGAAGCTGTCCCGGCCGGGAATATCGGGTTTGTTGGTCGCCGACAGTACGCCCGTCGCCAGAATGCAGAATCGGGCGGTCACGGTTTTCCCCGTATCGGTGGTGACAGTCCACCGGCCGGCCGCTTCGTCGTAGACGGCCGAGGTCACCCGGGTCAGGAAATCGTAGGCCGAGCGCAGATCGTGGCGATCGGCGACATGGTCGAGATAGCGCAGGATCTCCTCCTGGGTGGCGAAACGCTCGGTCCAGGTCCACTCCTGCTGCAATTCTTCGTCGAACGAATAGGAGTAGTCGATACTCTCGACATCGCATCGCGCCCCCGGGTACCGGTTGTGATACCAGGTGCCACCTACTCCCGCGGCGGATTCGAAACCGTGTACACGCATACCGCGCCGACGGAACTTGTACACCGCGTACAGGCCGGAGATCCCGGCACCGACGACGACGGCATCGAAATCGCTGTCCTGACTTGTCACAACATTCACTTCCCTCGCTGAGGTACCTGAGTTCGAAGTCAAACTAAGGTCCCTGTGGCGCGAGTCGAGCGTTTGTTCCCACCCAGCGGTCCCCCATTTCGATTCCTCTCGGGGCGAGGTGGAAATCGTCGCGTCGGCCCGTCCCCCGGCCATGAGAACGCCCCGGATATAGGTGTGCGCCCGGGGGGGGGGGGGGGGCGCCCCCCCCCCCCCCCCCCCCCCCCCCCCCCGGGGGGGCGCGGCGGGGGGGGGCCCCCCCCCCCCCCCCCCGGCCGCACACCTATATCCGGGGCGTTCTCATGGCCGGGGGACGGGCCGACGCGACGATTTCCACCT
>NZ_JARWNW010000263.1 GCF_029868325.1 Nocardia carnea | reverse complement strand
CCCCCCGCCCCCCCCCCCCCCCCCCCCCCCCCCCCCCCCCCCCCCCCCCCCCCCCCCCCCCCCCCCCCCCCCCCCCCCCCCCCCCCCCCCCCCCCCCCCTGGGCTGTGGTCCCGGGATCAGTCCCAGACCAGAGGGACCTGCTGTAGCCGCAGCTGGCTACCGCGTTCGCGTAGGTCCACGCCCTCGGCGAGCCGGTAGTGCGGGATCCGGCGATGCCATTCGGTGAGCGCGACCACCAGTTCCGCGCGCGCCAGATGCATGCCGAGGCAGCGGTGGTGGCCGGCGCCGAACCCGAGATGGTGTGCGAGGTTGGGGCGCTCCGGGTCGAAGACGTCCGGGTCCTCGAAGATGCGGGGGTCGTGGTTGGCCGCGGCCAGGCCGAGCCACACCAGATCGCCCTTGCGGATCGGCAGACCGTGGAAGTCGAGGTCGCGGGCGGCCTCGCGGCCGTCCTGGATGATCAGGCTGTAGAGGCGCAGGATCTCCTCGATCGCCTTCGGCCACAGTTCGGGTTCGTCGAGCAGCCGCTGCCGGTCTTCGGGGTGGGTGGCCATGTGCAGGAATGTGTAGCCGAGCGCGCTGCGGGTGGTGTCGAGCCCGGCCGCCATGATGCTCATGCACAGGGCCAGGATCGTCTCGTCCGGGATCGGGGCGCCCTGGTATTCCGCGGTGACCAGCCGGGTCACCAGGTCGGTGGCCGGATCACCGGGTGCCGCGCGACGTTCGGCGATCGCGGCGGCGAAGTAGGCGTCGAGTTCCTGTCGCGTCTGTGCGGCGATCCGTTTGGATTCCGGATCGCTGTTGAAGAAGCCGAGGAACTGGCCCTCCACCCAGGGCAGCAGCTTCGCGCTGTCCTCGACCGGCAGCCCGAGCAGTGTCAGGAACAAATCGGTCGGATAGATCATGCCGAAACCGGTAGCGATGTCTTCGGCGCCCCGCGGTGCGATCTCGTCGACGAGCGCTACGGCACGCTCCTGTGCCTGATCGGAGATGCGCCGGACGAGTTTGGGAGCGAAGAACGGGTTCAGGATCCGCCGCAGCTCCGCATGGTCGGGCTGGTTGAGGTTCTGCGGCAGCAACTGCCGCGGCGGGGAGCGGTGGAAGGCGCTCACCTGGTCGTTGGTGAAGTCGGTATCGCGCTGGAGGGCTTCGCGCACATCGTCGAAGCGGTTGAGTACCCAGAACCCCTCCTCGGTGGAGTCGTTCCAGGCGAACCGGGCGGCTTCCCGGTCGGCGTCGAGCAGCCGCTGGGTTTCCAGCGCGGGCCGTTCGATGCGGTAGTCGGTATGGAAGACCGGACAGCCGCCGAGGTCGCGGGTCGTACCGGAATCGTCGCTCACCTGGGTCATCGGCATCTCCTGTCGAATAGCGCAACTACCAATGCGAAATAGGGGTGGCTATGGCGTGCGTCACGGATTGACATTTGCTCGTAATGATAGGCATGATTCGGTTAATTACAAGGGTGATCGACCGCAGGAGGCCGCAGGTGCACAGGCTCGAAGACCACACGGCAGTGGTGACCGGCGGAGGTTCCGGGATCGGCGCGGCCTCCGCCCGGAGGCTGGCGGCCGAGGGAGCGGCGGTCGCCGTTGTCGATCTGCACCAGGCGGCCGCGGAGGAGACCGCCGCGGCGATCCGGGAGGCCGGGGGACGGGCCGCCGCGTTCGGCGCCGATGTGCGGGACCGGGAGCGGATGTATGCGGTGACGGCCGAAATCGTCGCGCAGTTCGGGGAAATCGGTGTCGTGTTCACCGGCGCCGGGGTGTCCGGCGCGCGGATCGACAGTCACGAACTCTCCGAAGAAGACTGGCGCGGAGTGCTCGATATCAACCTGAGCGGCACCTTCTTCACGATCCAGGCGGCGCTGCCGTCGATGCTGCGGCGCGGCGGCGGATCGATCGTGACATGCGGTTCGACTTCGTCGTTCATCGCCACACAGGGCGGTCTCGCGCCGTACCGTGCGTCGAAAGGCGGGGTCAAAATGCTCACCCAGACCCTCGCGATCGAGTACGCGCCGCACGGTATCCGGGTCAACAGCGTATGCCCGGGCGCGGTGAAAACGAACCTGGGCGCCAACACCGCGGCGATCGTGCCGACCACCGCCACGGTGCGCAACCCGTCGAAACCGCTGAACGTACCGCTCGGCCGCTACGGCGAACCCGACGAGATCGCCGCGGTGGTCGCATTCCTCGCCTCGCCGGACGCCTCGTATGTGACCGGGCAGGCGATCCTCGCCGACGGAGGTGTCACCGCCGAATGACGCGCAACTCCGGTACCGCGCCGATCCTGCTGGACGGGGCGATCGATATGCACTGCCATTTCGGCCCGGAGCCGCTGGTCGAAAAGCTCGCGAAACACCCGCACGCGGTCGACCCGATCGAGGCCGCCGGGGAAGCCAGGGCCGGTGGGATGCGGGCGATCGTGCTGAAGGCGCACGAATTTCCGTCCACCGCCGTCGCCGATCTGGCCAACAAGGCGGTGCCGGATGTCTTGTCGATCGCCGGAATGTGCTGCGATCACCCGGTCGGCGGGCTCAACCCCCAGGCCGTCGAAACCGCGCTGCGGGCCGGTGCGCAGGTGGTGTGGTTGCCGACGTTGTCGTCGGTATCGAATACTCCACAGGCTGTCGAGGCGGCGTTCGGTGTGCGGGAAGGGATTGCGGTCCTCGGCCCGGACGGTGAGCTGGTGCCGGAGGTTCGCCAGATCATGGACCTCGTCGCGGCGAGCGGCGCGGTGCTGGCGACCGGGCATATCACCGTCGACGAGCACTATGCGGTGGCCCGCGCGTTCGCCGGTCGCGGGAACCTGGTCGTCACGCACGCCATGCATGCCAGTGCCGGGCCGGGACTTTCGGTGGACCAGGTCGTGGAGCTGGCCGACCTGGGGGCCGTGATCGAATTCGCCGCTCACACCTGTATGGGGAAACCCTCGACGTTCGAGCAGGTGATCACCGCCATCGACCGGATCGGGCCGCAGCGCGCGATCGTATCCACCGATTACGGCTGGACCGACACCCTGCCGCATCCGGCGGCGGGCCTGCGCGGCTACGTCAACGCGCTGTGGGACGAAGGTGTCGGCGAAAACGAACTCCGGCTGATGGCCGGCGCGGTCCCGGCGAGACTACTGGGTTTGGACTGAAAACCATGGAGGTTCTTGGAATGGGACGAGTATCCGGCAAGGTCGCGTTCATCACGGGCGCGGCGCGCGGACAGGGAAGGTCGCATGCGGTGCGGCTCGCGCAGGAAGGCGCCGATATCGTGGCGGTGGACTCCTGCGCGGATGTGGCGTCGCTCGAATACCCCATGGCCACCATCGAGGATCTGCGCGAAACCGAGAAACTGGTGCGCGATCTCGGCCGCCGGGTGCTGGCCCGTCAGGTCGATGTGCGGGATCAGGCCGGTCTCGATCAGGTGGCCGCCGAGGCGGTCGACAGCCTCGGCGGTATCGATATCGTGAGCGCCAACGCCGGTGTGGTCGGTTGCCGGCCGACCTTCGACCTCACCGACACCGAGTGGCAGGATATGGTCGACATCAATATGACCGGTGTCTGGCGCACCGTGAAAGCCGCTGTACCGCATATGATCACGGCGGGTCGCGGCGGTTCGGTGATTCTGACCAGTTCGGTGGTCACCCTCGTCGGCGCCGCAAATGTGGCGCACTACAACGCTTCCAAGAGCGGCGTCGTGGGATTGATGCAGACGCTGTCCGCGGAACTGGGCCGCCACGGTATCCGGGTCAACGCGGTCCACCCGGGCAATGTGGCGACGGACATGCTGTTCAGCAAGTCCACCCTGCGCGTGTTCTGCCCGGACCTGGAAAACCCGACCCCCGAGGACCTGCGTGAACGCGCCCGCGGTTCGGATGTGCTGGGGCAGGGCTGGGTCGAAGCCGAGGACATCAGCAACGCCGTGCTGTACCTGGCGTCCGACGAAGCGCGGTTCGTGACCGGTGTATCCCTCCCGGTCGATGCCGGCCGGCGGATCGGCTGAACGGAGATGACCATGGACTACGGACAACGATTGACCGGCCGGCGGATCCTCATCACCGGGGGCGCAGGCGGGATCGGGGCCGCGGCCGCGCGGCGACTGACCGCCGAAGGCGCCGCGGTGGCAATCCTCGACCTGGACACCGGCGCGGCCGAACGCCTGGCCGCCGAACTGGGCAACGCCGCGGCAGTCGAATGCGATGTCACGCGCGAAGAGTCGGTCGGCGCCGCGGTGACCGCGGCGGCCCGGGACCTGGGCGGGCTGGACGGCGTGCTCACCTGCGCGGGTATCGCCCGCTCCGGCCTACCGCACGAAATGTCCTTCGAGGACTGGAATTCGGTGATCACGGTCAACCTCACCGGCACATTCCTCACGATCCGCGCCGCGGTACCGCATCTGCTCGAGGCGGGGGCCGCGAGTGTGGTCACCATCGGTTCGGTGGCCTCGCTGGTCTCCGCGAACACCAACACCTGTAGCTACGACGCATCCAAGAGCGGTGTGCTCGGCCTGACCCGGTCGATCGCCGTCGGGTACGCCGACCGCGGTATCCGGGCGAACTGCTTGTGCCCGGGTGTGGTGGACACGCCACTCGCTCGCCGTGCCCGCGAGGTGGAGGGCGTGACGAGCAATGCGGTCGCGGCCACCCCGCTCGGCCGCCGGGCCGAACCGGACGAGATGGCGGCCGTGATCGCCTTCCTGCTTTCCGCGGAGTCGTCCTATCTCACCGGTTCGGTCGTCACCGCCGACGGTGGGCTCACCGCACGATGACCCGGAACCGAACTACTCGATCGAAGAGGGCGGATATGGACGTCCGAGGAGACACCGTGGTCGGCAGTCTGTCGACCACCAACCGATCCGGCAAGGAGCCGCAATGAGCGAGGAAGTACTGGTCGACGCGCAGGACGGCGTTCTCGTCATCACGCTCAACCGTCCCGCGGCGCGTAATGCGGTGAACCTCGCGGTATCCGAGGCGGTCGCCGCGGCGATGACCGAACTCGACAGCAGCCCGGACCTCACGGTCGGCGTGCTCACCGGAGCCGGCGGCACATTCTGCGCCGGGATGGACCTGAAGGCGTTCCTGCGCGGCGAATCCCCGGTGATCCCCGGGCGTGGGTTCCTCGGCCTGGTGGAGGCACCGCCGGAGAAACCGCTGATCGCCGCGGTCGAGGGATACGCGCTGGCAGGCGGCTGCGAAGCCGTACTGGCCGCGGATATGGTGGTGGCCTCGCGGACCGCGAAATTCGGTATCCCCGAGGTCAAACGCGGGCTGGCGGCCGCGGCGGGCGGGCTGATGCGGCTGCCGCGCCGGATCCCGCCCGCCGTGGCGCTCGAACTGGCACTCACCGGCGATCTGTTCGACGCCGAACGCGCCTATGCCCTGGGGCTGGTCAACCGTCTTGCCGGCGAGGGGCAGGCGCTGGAAGTTGCGCTGGAGCTGGCCCGGTCGATCGCAGCGAACGGGCCGCTCGCCGTGCGGGCTTCCAAGAAGGTGATCCGCGAGAGCGTGGACTGGTCGCAGGACGAGATGTTCGAACGGCAACGCGCGATCACCGGCCCGGTATTCGCCTCCGCCGATGCGCAGGAAGGCGCCCGGGCCTTCGCGGAGAAGCGACCGCCGCGCTGGCGCGGGGAGTAGGTCCCGGGAAACCGGGTCGCCTCGGTTCGGTGGACTATCAGGGATCACGACGCAATGGGCTCGCCGACACCGGTGTTCGCGATGGCCGGACGCACGGGTACCGATGGGACCGAGCGTAGGGGTTGTAGATCACCTTGCGGCCCTCGCGGCCGATTCCGATCGCCGTCATGGCTGTCCTCCTGTTCGGGCGGAGCAGCCACACCTCCGGCAGCGACAACTGTTCACCACCGGTCGGAGCCGCCGGTCGCCGCAGATCGGTAGTGACCAGGTGACGGATGGCCGGCCGGCCGACGCTAACGGGTTCCGGTCAGCCAGCGGCCGAGGCGGCCGAACCGGGACCTGGGGCGCCCGTATGTGAGGTTCGCCGGGTCCAGCCAGCGGGGCAGGGGTTCGCGCGCGGCGAGCCAGGTCGCGGGCACACCGGCAGGGGAGCCCTTGCCGGTGTAGGCGGCGACGATTCCGCCGACTATCGCGCTGGTGGTGTCGATATCGCCGTCGGCCTCGATACAGGCCGTGATCGCGGCGGGATAGTTGTCGAGATAGGTTGCCGCGGCCCACATCGTGAACGGCACCGTGTTCTGCGCGGTGACGCGGGAACCGTTGCCCAACTCCGCCGCGGCCTGCTCCACGGACGCGCCGAGCAGCGTGCGCGCCCGGCCGATCGACCGGGTCGTTTCCCCGTCGGCGAGGTGGCCGAGGACCGCGGTGAGGAACTCGCCCGGCGCGGGACGAACCCCGGTCGACCGGGCCCGGGCGGCCTCACCTGCCGCCAGCGCCACCGCGACCGCGCCGGCCACCCCCTCCGGATGCATATGTGTCACCCGTGCCGACCGGGTTGCTGCGTCCACGATCCGGTCCGGATCCCCGGCGTAGAACGCGCCCAGAGGCGCCACGCGCATGGCGGCGCCGTTACCGCACGACCCCTGCCCCTCGTACACGGATCCGGACGCCTCCGCCCACGGCACGCCCTCGCGGATCCGGCGCAGGATGCCCACCGAGTAGAAGCCGTAGTCGCGGGCCGGATCGCAGCGCCGGGCGAAGGCGGCGGCGAGCCGATCCGGGTCGACGGCGCCGTGGGTACCCAGTTCGGCGACCACGCTGCAGGCCATTTCGGTATCGTCGGTCCACCCCCACGGCCCCGCGGTGAGGTTTCCGGCCCGGAGATCGGAGACCGAACGGCGCATCACCGGGAATTGTTGTCCCAGTGCATCCCCCACGGACAGGCCGTCCAGTGAATCGAGCATCAAGTCGACAGACATCGGCCCTGATCGTAGCCACGGCGATTGTACGACGGCAATATTCGGCCCACCGGTCCGGTCGCCACTCTCCGAGCCTGCTGTGCGGTCGGAGCGCGGAGGCGGGCAACAGGGGGGTGTGCGCTGTTCGGCAGGAAGGTAGCGCATTCCGAAGTCGTTTCGGTTCGGAGGGTGTCTCAGGGCAGTGGTGCCGCGGTATATCGAACGGCCGGCTTACCGGGGCTGACGACCAGTTCGGTGCCCGGTTCCCCGTCGCGGAGGAGCTTTTCGACGGCGGCCGCCACCTCGTCCGCGTCCAGCATCGGGATCCCGGCCGCGCGGAAGCTCTCCCGTCCACCTGCCGTGAGCGGAGTGTCCACCAGTCCGGGGCATACCGCGCTCAGCCGGATCCCTTCGCGTGCAAGGGATCCGTGCAGGGCGCGCACCAGACCGATGACCGCATGCTTGGTCATGGTGTAGATCGGGTCCTGGGGGACGCCTTTGATCGCCGCGTACGAGGCCGTGACGACGATGGACCCGCCGCCTTGCCGGCGCATCACCGGCAGCGCCGCGCGCAGACCCCATACGACGGCATGCTGGTTGACGCCAACGACCGCGTGATAGCGGTCCAGATCGAGGTCCGCCGGATCCTTGTCCACCGAATTCGTTCCGGCGTTGAGGACGAGCAGATCGAGCCGTTCGCCGGCGGCGGCCACGGCGGCGCGGGAGATGGCGGGATCGGTGAGATCGCCGACGATCGCCTCGCCACCGAGTTCCGTGGCGATCTGCCGGACGAGCGGGTCACGATCCACCAGCACGCAGCGGACGCCCTCTGCGGCCAGCCGGCGGGCGGTGTGCTCGCCGATTCCGCCGGCCGCCCCGGTGATCATTGCGGTCTCGGTCATCGCTGCTCCTTATGGGTCTCCTGTCCACGAGAATATCTTTCTCGTGAATCAGAATGCAATTCTTGGAGACGCCGGAGTCAGGATGGCCGGGATACCGAGTGGGCGAACCGGACCGGTTCAGACGTTGATCGCGCGGCGGGCGAGTTTGCCGGTGGCGTTGCGCGGCAAAGGCTCCGTCGTGATCCGCCAGCGGGTCGGCACCTTGAAATACGACAGCCGCTCACGGGCGAATTCGGTGAGCTGCTCCTCGGTGACAGTGGAGTCGGCGGTAACCACGACCACCGCCGCCACTTCCTGCCCGAGGTCGGAATGCGGTACGCCCACGACAGCGCATTCGGTGATATCGGGGTGCTCGTCGAGGCATTGCTCGATCTCGGTGGGGTAGACGTTCTCCCCGCCGCGCAGGATGAGATCGGAGCGGCGGCCGGTCAACCGGAGCTCGCCGCCCTCGACGATGCCGTAGTCGCCGGTGCGCAGCCAGCGGTCCGGGGTGATGGCCGCGGCGGTGGCGGCCTCGTCGTCCCAGTATCCGAGCATGACGAACGGGCTGCGGACACACACCTCGCCCTCGGTGCCGTCCGGAACCTGCGCGCCGTCGGGATCGCGGATCTCGAGGTTCACCGTGAGGATCGGCCGGCCGAGCGTGCCGGGGGAGCGGTTCAGGTCGGCGGGGGTGGCGACCGCGATGGCGGTACTGCATTCGGTCAGCCCGTAGCTGTCGACCAGCGCATCGCGGGCGAAGGGGAACCGTTCCCGGAGCCGGTCCTTGAAAGCGATCGACGACGGTGCCGAGGCCAGGGCGAATGCGGTGAGGGAGGACAGGTCGAAGTTCTCGGCGCCGTCGTAGTCGAGGAGCCGCGCGGCCATGGTGGGTACGGCTCCCCAGTTGGTGATTCGTTCCCGTTCGATGAGCCGGAGCACGGTTTCGATATCGAAGCTGCCCTGGTTCAGGATGATTGCGCTGCCCGTGGCCAGGCGGGGTACCACCAGGTTGTGCAGGCTCGCGATATGGAAGAGCGGTGAGGTCAGCAGGCAGCGAAGTGGGACCGGCTGCGAGTCGTCGTAGTCGCGACCGGACATTTCGGCGGCGAATGCGTCGCCGAACCGGAAGTAGTCCACGACGGCCAGCAGATTGCGCTGCGAATGCAGGGCCCCCTTGGGGCGTCCGCTGGTGCCGCTGGTGTAGAGGATGACCGACGGGTCGTCCTCGTCGACCTCGGGCTGCGGGAGTTCGGCACCGGCGTGTTCGGTGATCAGGCGCGGCAGATCCGTTTCCGTGGTGAGCACGGTGATTCCGGAGGTGTCGAGCCCCTCCAGCAGCCGGGCGCGTTTCTCGTCCACGATCAGCACCGAGGGGCGGGAGTGCTGTAACCCGTAGTCGATCTCGCGCGACACCCACCAGCTGTTCATGCCGACGGTGACGGCGCCCAGGCTCTGGGTGGCCCAGAACGTCATCACCCATTCGGGGTTGTTGGCGGACAGGATGGCCACCCGGTCACCCTTGCGCACCCCGTACCGGTCGCGCAGCGCGGCCGCCAGCGCCGCCACCGCGTCGAGGTGCTCGGTGAACGAGATCCGGCGGTCCATGGTGACCAGGTAGTCGCGGTCGCCCCACGCCCGCGACGCGGTCAGCAGATCACCCACCCTGCGGCCGCGCCGGCGAATCACCGGGATCTCGGCCCCGAGCACATCCTCGGAAACGATCTCGAACCGGCCACCGGGGCCGGTCAACCGCCGGATGATGTCCTCGATCCGGGACTGCATATCGGTTGCCGGTGTCGCCATAGTGGCCGCCCTTCTCTCCGCCGTGCCTGTCGGACAGCAACATGCCACGGCCCGACCGGCCGGTCGGTGACCTGTACCACTCAGCGAGACTACGCAGGTGTGTCCGGCGGGGGCAGTCCGGGCCGGTCGTCGAATGTGCAGCCGAGCTCGGCGGCAAGGGTGCGCAGGGCGGCCAGCTGGTCGCAGTAGCCGGCGGCGCCGGTGGCCGTGAGCCCGACGCTCGCGATGGTGGTGCCGGCGGCGCGGAGCCGGTCCAGGGCCTGCGCGGTGCGGTCCGGGGCGCCGATCGGGTCCAGTCGCTCTCCGGCACTGAGTATCAGTTCGAATCCGGCGGGGAGTTCGACGGTGCCGAGCATGGATCGCAGCTCGGTAAGTGTCAGTCCGAACGGAACCCAGCCGTCGCCGAATTCGATGGCGCGCCGCAGGGAGCGACGGGTCCGGCCGCCGATCCACAGCGGGACTCTGGGCTGCACCGCGTTCGGCCGGACGAGCATATTGCCGAAATCGTAGTAGCGGCCGTGGTATTCGGGCCGGTCACCGGACAGGGCGGCGCGCAGCGCGGCGAGCGCATCGTCGGCGCGGGCCCCGCGCTCCGCGAACTCGGCGCCGAGCAGTTCGAACTCCTCGCGCAGGCTGCCGACACCGAGTCCCAGGATCAACCGCCCGCCGCTGACCAGGTCGAGCGTGCCGTATCGCTTG
Organism: Nocardia carnea; assembly: GCF_029868325.1. GTDB lineage: Bacteria > Actinomycetota > Actinomycetes > Mycobacteriales > Mycobacteriaceae > Nocardia > Nocardia carnea_C. The sequence continues at coordinate 73,743 of NZ_JARWNW010000263.1, read as the reverse complement.
GCGATCTCGAGCGGATGGTGATACCCGAGCACCAGGACCTGGGTGGTCAGCCGGATAGCGCTGGTGCGGGCCGCGAGGAAGCCGAAGGTGGCCAGCGGATCCCAGTAGGTGCCGCCCCGTTCGGCCGCGATATCGACCGGGACGGCGACGTGTTCGCTGCAGGTCAGATGGTGGAAGCCCAGCCGGTCCGCGGTTTCGGCGATCCGCGCGAGTTCGGCGATTCCGGCGTCTCGTTCCCAGTCCGCGCACATCGATGGATGGGCGATGACGATGGGCGACGAGATCCCGATATGCATCCTGGCGAATTCTCCGCTACTGGTGGTGCCGGCTCGGTGGGGTCGGTGTCCGTTCTACCGCCCCGTGGAGAGGGGCGTACCGGCCGTCCCGGTGGGTGGTATCCGGGCGACTCGCTCGTTCTGGCGGACAGACGGCTTACGGGTGCTACTCTGAAACAAGAATGAATTTCAGTTTTTGCCTGTGAAAGGCCTCTGAACAGTGCTGTTGGAGGAAGTGATGACCGTCACGGACTTGGTATCCACCCCCCGGGCCGAGGTGCGGGAGCTGCCGCAATCGATGGTCGAGCGGATGACCGCGATACTCGATGCGTTCGAAGGCCGCGCCGCACGCCTGTCTCTGGAGGACGTTGCCGATCACGCGGGGCTGCCCCGTTCCACCGTGCACCGCATCCTGCACCAGCTGGTGGGCCTGGACTGGATCGAGCACACCGCGTCCGGCTACCGCCTGGGCCGCCGTGCGCTCGGGCTGGCCGGTGGCGACGGCGGGCGCAGCGAGCTCCGCGCGGCCGCGGCGCCGCTGCTGCACCAGTTGCATCTGCAGACCGGTCTGGTCGTGCACCTGACGGTGCTCGAGGGCGGCGACAGTGTGTACCTGGACAAGGTCGGTGGCCGATTCGCCACCTGCGTTCCTTCGCGTGTCGGCGGCCGGGTACCGGCTTACGCCACCGCCGGCGGGAAAGCCATCCTGGCCGGGCTGTCCCCGGAATCCGTCGACGCCCTGTACGGCCCCCGCCTGCGCGGCTGTACCGATCGCACGGTTACCGATCTCCCCGCGCTGCACCAGGAACTCAACCGGATCCGGCGGCGCAACGGTCTCGCCCTCGAACACGGCGAATCCGCGCCCGGTGTCTCCTGTGTCGGAGCGGCGGTCCGCGGGTACGACGGCCCGGTCGCCGGTATCTCGCTGTGCGGTGACACCCGCTCGGCCCGCCTCGACCGCGTTGCGCCCCTCGTCGCCGACGCCGCCCGCACGATATCCCGGACGCTGTACCCCCAGCACTCGGATCGGCGCCGCACCCGCGGCAGCGCAGGGATTCCGGCGGGCGCGCCGGAAACAACGGCCCCGCTGGTGTCCGCACGCGCCGGCTGACAGTCGCGCGCCGCGGCATTCGGCGGCGATCCCAGTTCGTGAACTCGCCGCAACAGTTGCCACGCACCCCTGGCCCATCACCGCACGTGTGCCCCCTCCGCTGATGAATTACCTGATCAGCGTGAAGATTTCGGCCGCCGCCGCCGTGCACTCGGGTATTGCTACCCTGTCCGGGATCGGTCACCGGTGTCGCCGGGTTTCCGGACAACCTGCCCGGGCACGGCCTCGACCAGGTGATCGGTCTACCCGGCAGCAGGTATCGTCTGCATCGCTGGGTACCTGTGAGCAGGACCTGCGCGGAGTGCGGAGAGATATCTCCGGGCGGGAGAGTGTGTTCGACCCGATCCGAGAGCGTCGAGTGCCGTATCCGGTCATACCCGGCCGCGAGCCGTCGCCGGTCTCGGGTCGTTTCCGAGGACGAGCCGAGAGGATCTGCATGGGACGCGATATCACGCAGCACGAATTGCTGGTCGAGCTGGAACCGGTGGTGGCCGAGAATCTGGATCGGCACCTGGCCACGGCCAAGGACTGGAACCCGCACGATTACGTGCCGTGGGACGAGGGCCGCAATTTCGCCGCGATGGGTGGTGTCGACTGGGATCCGGAACAGTCGCGGCTGTCGGAGGTCGCCAAGGTCGCCATGATCACCAATCTGCTCACCGAGGACAATCTGCCCTCCTATCACCGCACGATCAGTGAGCATTTCTCCCGTGACGGCGCCTGGGGTACCTGGGTGGGCCGCTGGACGGCCGAGGAGAACCGGCACGGTATCGCCATGCGCGACTATCTGGTCGTCACCCGGGGCGTCGATCCGGTCGCGCTGGAGAACGACCGCATGGTGCATATGACCCGCGGTGTGCATGCGCCGGAGTACTTCATGGGCATGCTCGACCAGGTCGCCTATGTGACCTTCCAGGAACTGGCGACCCGCATCAGCCACCGCTGCACCGGCAAAGTATGCGGGGACCCCATCGCCGACCGCATGCTCAAGCGGATCGCCACCGACGAGAACCTGCATATGATCTTCTACCGCAATCTGGCCGGCGCGGCGTTCGATCTCGCGCCCGACCAGGCGATGGAATCGGTCACCAAGATCATCAAGGATTTCGCCATGCCCGGCCGCGGGATGCCCAACTGGCGGCGTAACGGCGTCCTGATGGTCAAACACGGCATCTACGATCTGCGCCAGCATCTCGACGAGGTGCTGCTGCCGGTGCTGCGGATCTGGAACGTTTTCGATCGCACCGATTTCACCGCGCGTGGCGAACGCAGCCGTGAGGAGCTGTGCGAATACCTCGAGAAGCTGGGCAAGGATGTGCAGCGGTTCGAGGAACAGCGGGCACGGATGCTCGCCCGCGAAGCCGCGAAGGCGGAGAAAGCCGCCGCCACGGTGAGCTGAACCGGCGCCGCGCCGTTCCCCCGGCACGCGGGAACGGTGTGCGAGGCTGGTGCCGGGCGCCGGTCGCGCGGTGTGGGCCGGTGAGTTGCGGGTATACGCGACGGGAAAAGGAGGCCCGATGAGCCAGCGAGATGTTGTGCACGCATTACTCGACCGAGCCGGCAGCACCTACGCCGCCGAAGCGGGAATCAAGCTCGACGACAAACCCGCGCCGCTGTTCCAGCTGTTGATGATGTCCGAACTGCTCAGCGCCCGGATCTCCGCCGATATCGCGACCGCCGCGACGGCCGAACTCGTCCACAGCGGCTACCGGACCGCCCGCGAAGTCGCGGACGCGCAATGGCAGGAACTGGTCGACGCACTGGGTCGCGGGCACTACCGCCGTTACGACGAGCGCACCGCCTCCCAGCTCGGCGAAATCGCCGCGACGGTCCTCGAGAAATACGACGGCGATCTGCGCAAACTCGCCGACGAAGCCGACCACGACCCCGACCGCGCCGCCGAACTGATCCAGCAGTTCAAAGGAATCGGCCCGACCGGCGGCGATATCTTCCTGCGTGAAGTGCAGGACGTATGGCCGTGGGTCCGCCCCCATTTCGACCGCCGCGCGGTGCACGGTGCGCAGCGGATCGACCTACCCACCGACCCCGGCAAACTGGCCCGCCTCGCCCCGGACCACGAGGCCGCCGAATTCGCGGCTGCGCTGGTCCGGGTGGCCGTCGACGACGATCTCGCCGCGGAGGTGCGGTCGGCCGCCCACTGACCGTCCCCACCGGATTTGCCCCTCGGCAGAGGTCGGTACGCAGCCTGATCGACAACAGGCCGGGCGGATCACGGCGTGGAATCGGCGGCGTAGTGACGTAGCGGCAGCCGGGTGGCCGGCGCGGGTCTCACTACGGGATCCGCTCCTGATAGACCGTGGCGAGATCGCGCAGCGCCTGCTCGCAATCGCCGGTGTAACCGGACCCGTGCATCACGGCCAGTGTGGTGGGCTGTAGCTCCGCCAGCCGGTTCAGGGCCGCGGGGACGGCGGGGCCGATCGAGGTGGCGTGGAAGACGTCTTCGGCGACCGTCGCGGGTTCGACGAGGTCGGTATCGGTGAGCGCCGGACCGTCGCCGAGCTGGGTCATCAGGTCGCCACAGAACAGGACCCCGGTGGTTTCCTCGTACAGCACCCGCGCCTCCCAGTTGTGCGGTGCGTGCGGGGTGTCCAGATGCCGGATCTGCCGGTCGCCCAGATCGATCACCTCGCCATCGGCCAGCCGCCGCGGTGGGCGGTCGGCCAGGTCGTCGATCGATACCAGACAGCCCACCTCACCGTGTGCGACCTCGGCGTTCGGGGCGGCCTCGAGGAAGAGGTTCATGGCGCCGCATTCGTCGGCCTCCACATGACCGAAGGTGATCCAGCGCAACTGCTCGACCGGCCTGATCCGCGCGACGGCGGCGGATACCGCAGGAAACAGGGCCCGCATGCCGGTGTGGAAGAGCAACGGTTCGTCGGCGTCGACGAAGAACTGATTGAAGGTGAATCCGGTGGGGCCCACCTCGGGAATGTAGGTGGAGAACCGGTAGATACCATCGGCGATTTCGTCGGTTCGGGTTTCCATGGGGACGTCCTGGATCGTGTGGATCCCCCCGGTTGCAGCACCCTGAGCAGTCGAACAGTGAATGGTCAGTTTACTCCTGGAGCCACGTGGGCAGAAGGTTCGACCGGCTTCCGGTCTGCGGGGGCGAAGCCCGGCAACCATCCGTTCACCAGCGGGATCATCGCCTGGATCAGCGGCCCGATCGCGACCGCGTAGACCACGGTGCCGAGACCGACCCCGCCGCCGAGCAGCCAGCCGGTGGCCAGCACCGAGACCTCGATCGTCGTCCGGACCAGGCGCACCGACAAACCGGTCCGGCGCACCAGACCGGTCATCAGCCCGTCACGTGGTCCGGGCCCGAGCCCCGCACCGATGTACAACACACTGGCCAGCGCATTGAGAACCACCGCGAGCACCATCGCGCCCAACCGCACCGGAAGTGATTCCCACTCCGGCAGCAACCACAGCCCTACATCGACCGACACCCCGACCAGCACGACGTTGCTCAGCGTGCCGAACCCGGGCCGCTGCCGCAGCGGTATCCAGGCCAGCAGTACGACGGCACCGGTCACGATGGTGACCGTCCCGAAGCTCATCGGGACATGCTGTGTCACGCCCTGGTGGAACACATCCCACGGGTCCAAACCCACTGCGGCCCGGATCATCACCGCCATCGAGAACCCGTACAACCAGAGACCGGCGAAAAGCGCCACGAGACGTCGGATCATGTGATGAGCATGCCGGTGAACCGGACTGCTCGTACAGGTCCACATCCCTACTACTGGCCCCTTCTGGAGAGGGGGTGCGGGATCCACCGGCCGCCGACCGGTCGGCGGTGGTGCTTCTGCCTCGACTGGCAGGCCGGCGTTCCGGTCCGGTTGTTCCGGCGGCCCGCGGCGCACAACGGCGCCCCCGCCCCAACGTTCGAGTCCGAACCGTCCGCTCCGGCTGTAGCGGTGCCGCCGAACGGCAGCGCGTCACGGCGACAGTGGCGAGCCGTCCGGTCCCTGCGTCGTCACCACGTGATGGGTACGGCAACCGGGCCGGCATCGGCGTGGCTGTGAATCCATTGGACGTCGTGAATGTCGCCGTGCAGCCTGAGGTGTGGAAGGCGCTGGGCCAGTGTCCGTAGAGCGATGCCGAGTTCGAGCCGGGCCAGGGCGGCGCCGAGGCAATGGTGGGGGCCGCGACCGAACGCCATGTGGCGAGCGGTCTGCGGTTGTGCCGTCATCCGGTGCGGATCGAATCTGTCGGGTTCGGGGAAGTGGGACGGGTCGCGATTGGCGGCCTCGAGCCGCACGAGGACCATGTCACCGGCCCGAACCCGGGTTCCGGCCAGTTCGATATCCTCGTGTGCCCAGCGCGGGAACGCCTCACCGATCCGGCCGATCTGCAATCGGACGATTTCCTCGACGGCGGCGTCCAATTCACTCGCCCCGCAGCTTCCGAGCGTGGCCAGGCGGTCTTCGGTGATCAACTGGGTCACGCCGACCGAGAGTGCGTTGGTGGCGGTCAGGTAGCCGGAAGCGAGGATTGTCAGGGTGAGTGTGGTGAGTTCGTAGTCGTCGAGCCGCTCGTCGCCGGTGTCGCCGGCCTCGATGAGCGCGCTGAGCAGGTCGTCGCCCAGTTGTTCACGTTTGGTGGCGATGAGCTCACCGACGTAACCCGCGAAACTCGCCCAGGCATGCTCTGCGGTCTGGGCCGTACCTTCGGCGAGGAAGTCGGCTCTGCTTGCGGCGTCGGCGAGTTCGCGAAACCGGCCCCGTTCCGTGATCTCGACGCCGAGCAGATCGGCGATCACCGCGATGGAAAGCGGTGCGGCGAAATCCGATACGAGGTCGGCGGGTGTGCCCGAGGCGGTCAGCGCGTCGATCTGCTCGTCGACCAGCCGTTGCACGCATGACCGCAGTGCCTCGATCCGGCGTGGGGTGAACGCTTTGCCGACCAGGCGACGAAGGCGCTGGTGTGGTTCACCGTCCTGCAGCAGTGTGGCACCGTCGGTAGTTCTCTCACCCGGCGCCACGACCCGGAAGCGTGGGTCGCTCAACACTGTGGCGACTCCGTCGTAGGAGGTCACCAGCCAGGCCGGTGTCCCGGCCGAGGTGGTCACCGCCGCCACCGGCTCGCGGGCGCGCAGCTCGGCGTAGGCCGGCGGTGGCTGCAGCGGCTCGGGACGATCGAACGGGAGAGATCGCGTCGAGTCCATATGGCACCTTTCGTGGTTCCGCCGGTCGACGGAAGCATTTTCACATTGCAGTCGTATTGTAAAGATGCTCGGACGCTGCTGTCCAATACGACTGCAATGTGAAAACATCGTGTAATGCCGAAGCAGGTCGACCACCATGAACGCCGCACCCGTATCGCCGACGCTCTGTTACGGGTGGCCGCCGATCGTGGTGTGGAAGCGGTGAGCCTGCGCCACGTGGCCGCCGAGGCCGGGGTGTCGACCGGGATGGTGCAGCACTATTTCCGCACGAAGGACGAAATGGTGGTCTTCGCGCTGGAGGCGGTCAGCGAACACACCCGGTCCCGGCTCGCCGGTGAAATCGCTGCCCTCGGTCCGGCGCCGGATGCCTTTCTCCGCGCCCTGCTGGTTCAGCAGCTCCCCTTCGATGAAACGCGGCGCATCGAGGGTCGCGTCGCGCTCGCCTTCTACGCCTATACCGCGCGCAACCCTTCCATTGCAGCGAAACTCGATGCGGACAACGCCCAACTCGCCGACTATGTCGAAAACCTCATCCGCGATGCGCAAACCGCAGCCGAGGTGCCCGCCCACCTCGACCCCCGTCACACGGCGGCCGCGTTGCTCGCGCTGGTAGAAGGACTCGGTGTCCGGGCTGCTATCGGGCACCAGCCGCCGGAAGAGGCGCTCGCCGTCCTCGATGCCCACCTGAAGGCCGTATTCGCGCCGACTGCCCGGTCATAGCCGGCGCACCACCCGTGGCGTACGCCGCACCGCATGGGCGGTGGTTCAGGTGCCTGCGGCCATGCCTCCGGTCACGCGCAGTGTCTCGCCGGTGATGAATCGGGCGCTGGCGGAGGTCAGGTACAGCATTGCCTCGACTACATCGGTTTCGGCGCCGTCGGTGTCGATGAGTTGCATTGCCTTGACGCGTTCCTTCACTGCGTCGGGTAGCTCGGCGCGGATGGTGTCGGTGAAGATCATGCCGGGGGAGATCGCGTTGACGCGGATACCGGCGGGGCCGAGTTCCCGCGCGAAGGTGAGCGTGAGCCCGGTTACCGCGAGTTTCGACGTGCCGTAGGCGGTGCCGCCCAGATGTGCTGCCGCGGAGGCGATATTGACGATATTGGCGCCAGGCCTGTGGGTCATATGCGGTTGCGCCCCGAGAGTGCAGGCGACCACGCCGATGACGTTGACTTCGAAGAGCCGGCGAGTTTTCGCCAGCCCCATTTCGCCGATGGGTTTGCTGTATTCGTCGCTGTGCAGCCCGGCGTTGTTGATCAGTACGTCGATACCGCCGTGGATGGCGGCTGCCTCGGCCATGATCTCCGCCATTGCTGTTTCGTCGGTGACATCCCCGGTGCGGCCGGTGGCGGGCCCTCCGTTGTCCCGGATCTCGGAAGCCGCTGCTTCGACGGCTGCCTGGTCGAGATCTATGAGGACGACAGTGGCGCCTTCGGCGGCGAGCGCGGCACCGAAAGCCTTCCCGAAACCTCGGGCGCCACCGGTGACCACCGCGGTGGTGCCGATACGGGATGCCGTGCCTGGCCGGCGATCTTCCATTGTCACTGTTGACTCCTCGGGCCTTGTCGGCGTGCCTTCGCAGCGGCGATATGTTGTGTCGCTCGTTCGAGTCTGGTCGGGCCGGAGCGGTCTGTGGGGGCCTTTCGGCCGAGACGCATCGGCGTCATCTCCGAGTTCTCGCTCCGATAGCGGACCGGAACAGTCCGGTTTCGGATCTAGCGTCGCGTACGGCGGCGAAACCACCGCCGCACCGACAAAGCAGGAGTACATGATGAAACTCGTCTCGACCCGTCTGATCACCGAGGACATCCAGCGGATGGTCGAGTTCTACCAGCACGTGACCGGTATCGACGCCACCTGGTCGACACCGGAATTCGCCGAAATAGTCACCCCGGCCGGTACTCTCGCCCTCGGCAGCACCCGCACCGTGGCGCTGTTCGCGGCGGGTAGCGCGCGCCCGGCCGGCAACCACACCGCGATCATCGAATTCCTCGTCCCCGACGTCGACGCCGACTATCGGCGGTTGCGGGAAACGGTCGAGAATTTCGTCAACGAGCCCACGACGATGCCGTGGGGGAACCGGTCCTTGCTGTTTCGCGACCCCGACGGCAACCTGATCAACCTCTTCACCCCGGTCACCGAGCAGGCGGTGGCAAAATTTGCCGGTTGACATCCGCTCATCGCATCGACAGCACTTCGAAGAGAACAATTCAGTGTAGATCGCACTACAAAGGGACGGGGGGCCCTGTGTTGGGCGCCTCGTCTGATTAGTCTGTCGCTACCGTCGGATTCGGTGACGAAGGAATCGTGGTCTGTTCCTTCGCCCGGCACAACTATATGGGTGGTCAGCGCTGTATCTGCGTCGGCTACAGGGCGCGCGAGTCGCGTTTCGTATCGGATCTCCACGGCGGAGGTCGGTTACCTGCCGCAGGTAACAGGCGGGCGCACCTCGATCGCTCCGCATCCGAGTACTCGTATCGCAGGTCGGCCCTTTCGGCACCGCATGTGAACAACACGTCGATATGGGAAGGGAATCGGATGCGTATTGTGGCGTTGGGTGGCGACGGATTCTGCGGATGGCCGAGTGCCCTGCATTTATCCGCGAGCGGGCATGAGGTGACAATCGTCGACAACTTTGTGCGGCGGCGCGCCGACGACGAACTCGGTGTGCAATCGCTGACCCCGATTTGTTCACTCTCGGAGCGGGTTCAGGCCTGGTACGAGGTCACCGGTTCCCGGATCGATACCGCCGAGTTCGACGTCGCCCACGACTACGATGCGCTGGTCGAACTACTGCGGACCGTGCGACCGGACGCTGTGGTGCACTTCGCGGAGCAGCGTTCGGCCCCGTATTCGATGAAGTCGCCGGCCCATAAGCGGTACACGATCGACAACAATGCCAACGCCACCCACAACCTACTGGCCGCGGTGGTCGAATCCGGCCTCGATATCCATATCGTGCACCTGGGCAGTATGGGCGTCTACGGCTACGAAACCGTCCCCGTGGATCTGCCCGAGGGCTATCTCACGGTGAGTTATCCCGACCGGCACGGTGAGATGCACAGCCACGAAATCCTGTATCCGACGCAGCCGGGCAGCGTGTACCATCTGTCGAAATCGCTGGATCAATTGATGTTTCAATTCTATGCGCGCAATGATGCGGTGCGCGTTACCGATCTTCACCAGGGGATCGTGTGGGGCACGCAAACAGCGGAGACGGACCGTGATCCGCGTCTGGTCAATCGTTTCGATTACGACGGCGACTACGGGACGGTATTGAATCGTTTTCTCGTCGAGGCCGCGATCGGTTACCCGTTGACCGTGCACGGCACCGGGGGACAGACCCGGGCATTCATCAATATCGGCGATACCGTGCGATGTATTCGCCTGGCGGTGGAATCGGGCGACCGGGTGCGCGGCCGGGTGCGGGTGATGAATCAGATGACCGAGACCCACCGGATCGCCGAACTCGCCGATCTGGTCGCCGCCACAGTGGGCGGTGAAGTGAGCCGGGTGACCAACCCCCGTCAGGAGGCGGACGAGAACGAGCTCGCGGCGCGTAACGACAGCCTGATCGATCTCGGGCTGGAACCGATCATGCTCGATTCCGGTCTGCTGTCGGCGGAGGCGAAGATCGCGCAGGTCCACTGCGGGCGGGTCGATCGCGACCGGATCCTGGCTCGCTCCTACTGGAACCGTAGCCGCCGGTCCGCGGTCGAAGGGCGCAGCGGTTGAGTGAGGACGACGATACGGGCGGTCCGGGATCCGGATCCCCGGCGAAGGGCAGGACCGGCGCGCGCGAGTACTTCTCCGGTGAACGTGGGCGTATCGTCCCGCGCTCCGCGTGGTGGGTTCTGGGCATCGCGCTGGTGGTCTTGGGGTCTTTCGTATTTCTGCGGCCGGAATGGTTCACCCGCGACGCGGACGACAACAGTCTCCATGTTCCGGCCGATCGGCATTTCGCGAAGACGCTCGCCGGGGCCGGGCATGCCGATGGTGCCTGGTTGACCGATGACGCGCCGTCGACGAGTTTCCTGGTCAGGTTGCCCGCCGATTCCGCGCGGGAGGAAACCCGGTTGCATCTGACCGGTTCGTCACAGGTGGCGGCCGGCAGTACGGTCTCTCTCAGTGTGTCGATGGATGGTCAGCAGGTGTTCAAGGAGGAGCTGGCCACCGGCGATCACGGGATCGAAGCGTATATCCGCGTTCCCGATCAGATCGCCGGCGACGGCCAGGTGCGGATCCGGATCCGGGCGGAGGGAACCCGGCACGACGAGACCTGTGCACCGGATCATTCGGCCGGGATGCAGATCCATCTGGACCCGGATTCCGTGGTGGAGGCCGCGCTCACGGAACCGGTGCACACGGTGCGTGATGCCGTGGCGTCCTGGGACCGTCATGTGACGATCGTGCCGGCCGATCCGGGAATCCCCTGGCGGACAGCCGCGGCGCAGCTGGGTATGGCTTTGATCCGGTCGGGGCACGAGGTGTCGTACGCCGAAGCGCCGCCCGAAACCGACGTGGGTGACGCGATTCTCGTCGGGCCCGCGGCCACGCTGACGGACCGTTACCGATGGACACCCCTGGAGACCTCCGAGCCGGGTATCGCGGCCGGAACGGTCGGTGATACCACCGTGCTCGGGATCACCGTCCCGGACGGCACCCTCGTTTCCCGCTACCTGACCGAGCCGGTGGTGGGTACCGCCGATTCGGCGGCCGGCGATCCGGCGGCCGTCACCACGGCCCCGTGGGCGGCCGGTGAGGAGGTCTCACTGGAATCCCTCGGCGCGGATATGTCGGCGGCGCAGATCACCGAGGTCCGGCGGTGGCACCTGCGATACTCACTCGCCGATCTGCCCGGCGGCCGGCTTCCTCGGGCGGTCCGGGTCGAGATACAGCTGCCCGCCTCGCCGCCGGATCTCACCTGGATCCTGAACGTCGAACTCAACGGCCGGTTCGTCGGCAGCCGGCCGTTGAACCCGACCGCGGGCACGGTGCGCGTCGAGCTGCCGCCGCAGGACGCGTTGCTGGGCAACACCTTGACCCTCTCGGTCGAACGCGACCGCGACCTCGGCGGGTGCGATGTCCGCGTGACGAGCTATCCCATACAGCTGAAACCGACCGCGGCCCTCGAACTCGGCGACGACCCCGGTGCCGGATTCACCGCGTTACCCCGCGCGTTCGCGTCCGGGTTCGCGATCTACCTGCCGGACGACGGCGGCAACCCGGTCGAGCAACTCGACGCGGTGGTACCGGCGCTCACCGAATTCGTTCCGGCGCAGTACTACCCCGAGTTCCACTGGGGTCGACAGCCGCCCGGAGACGCCCCGTTCATTCTGGTCGGCCGGAGTTCGGACGTTGCGGCGCCGGTATCCCTCCAAGACGGCCGCATAACAGGTGGCCCCGAGGGGGCGATATTGAATATTCCGGCGTTCGACAACGGGCTGCTCGTCGAGGCGGTGGCGTCCCGAAGCCGAGTACCGGGGCTTATGATTCAGCACACCGGCCACCTCGATGACACCCAGCTCCCCGAGTTCGGCCGGGAGACTGCGGTGGTGGCGACGGAGCAGGGCAGCTTCGCGGTCGGTGCGGACGGGGCTGTACTACCGGCGACACCGGTACGCGAAATGCCGCCCCGATGACCGACGTCGCCGAACCCCCTGCCACCGGCGCGATCGCCGACCACTTCCGGTCGGTGGACAGCGCACCGGCCGGATACGCGGTGGACCGCCCCGCCGGCGGAGTCAACGGATTCCTGGTCACCTTTACCGGAATCACGATTCTGGCGATGTGCGTGCGGACATTCCTGGCCCACGCCGATGTGCTCGACGCACCGAAAGATATCGTCTTTCTGGCCGGTACCCGTGGTGACGTCCAGTTCCCGTTGCGCATGTTCCTGGTCGTGTTCTTCCTGACCTACGCGCTGCGCGCCTACACGAATATCTGGCGCCGGCTATTTCTCGCATTGTCCATGCTCGGAAAGTTCTTACTCTTCTGCGTCGTGGTCGACACCCTTGCCTGGCTGTTGCACGATGCGGGCATTCTGTCGATCTCGGTATTCGGCGTGCAGATGGTCTCCGGTCTGGTCGCCCTGGCCATATTCCCCCATACGGTTCTCCGCCAAGCCACGCTGCCCGCCCAGGGCCCGCGACCGCTCGACCCGGCCATACCGTTGACCGCGTTTCTGATACTGGCCGGCTGCCTGCTCTTCTCGGCCGCGGGCGCGGTGATCGCACTGCTTGCCTTCGACACCGTCGTGGATTTCCTCAAGAACTGGGCGATCCTCGGCGGTCTCGGTGCGGGCGTCTTTCTCATGCAACAGCTACTCGCGGCGAGTACCGCGTTCTTCGGTGTCCGGGCATTGGCCAGGTCGCGCAGGCAGGCGTTCGCCCCTCCGGTCGCGGTCCTCGTTCCCGCGCACAACGAGGCACACAGTATCGGCGCCACCATCGCCTCGGTGGAAGAGGCCGCGACAACCTACCCTGGCCGGATCCACCTCTGTGTCGTCAACAATGCGTCGACCGACACCACACACGCTGTCGCCGAGACGGCTATCGCCGAATGCACTCATATCACCGGCGAGGTTCTCGAATGCCCGACTCCCGGCAAGGCGATCGCCCTCAATATGGGGATCGAGCACCTCACCGAGGAATTCGTCGTCCGCATCGACGCCGACACCGTGATAGGCCCCGGATGCCTGCGGACGGCGATGCGGCATTTCGCGAATCCGAGGGTGGGCTGCGTCGGCGGAATACCGCTGCCGGCCGAAGAGAAAACCTGGATCGACAAATGCCGGCTGGTGGAGGTCTATATGCGCCACGGTTTCTTCCAGGTATCGCTGGACGGATACCAGGGTGTTATGGGCATTCCCGGAATGTTCGCCATCTACCGGCGCAGCCAGGTGCTGCGTGTCGGCGGCATGGTCCAGGGAATGAACGGTGAAGACACCGATATCTGTATGCGTCTCGCGGCAGCCGGATACCACAATGTGGCGGACCCGAAGGCCGTGTACTTCAGCGAGACACCGGCTTCCTTCGCCCATCTTCGTGAGCAACGCACCCGCTGGTTCCGCAGTATCTACCATCTCAGTGCCCGCAACCGCGCCATGCTGCTGGACCGGCGCACCATGATCGGGACCTTCGTCCTGCCGTTCAATCTGGTCAACGCGGCCCGCCGCGCCATGCTGGCCCCGCTGCTCATCTATGCCGCGATCGCGGGTTTCGCGTTCCACTCGACATTCACCTCGATGCGCTGGCAGCCGATCGTCGCCACGCTCCTGGGTATGTCGATGATCATGACCGTCGCCGTCTGCCTGGCCTGGCGGCCGAGCTCGGTGAAATACATCCCCGCCTACTTGGGATTCCGTGTTATACGAAGCTATTTCACCCTCGCAGCGACACTTACCCTCGTCTACCCACCGATGTTTCCCACCTGGCCCGAACGGCTACGGCGGCAACGACGACGGTTGGAGAGGCTCGACCCCACGACTGCAGCCGCCCGCGCCGGGTGATCACGGCGACTTCGACGGCCTGCTGGGCAGTACGTTCTCCTTCGCTCGACTCGGATCCCGACGCTGCCTCCCTGCCCAATCGCGGAATGCGGCGACGAATTCCTCGGGCGCATCGGACTCGACGTAGGTTCCGGCGCCTTCGACGATCACGGTCTCGTGGCTGGGGAAGGTCGCTTCCAGGCGCTCCCGCTCCTGGGGGCGGAAGGCGATATCGGCGTCACCCCACACGATCAATGTCGGCAGCGGGGCGAGGTCGGAAAGGCCTGCCTCGAGTTCGGCGAAGAAGTCACGGCTGGCGAGGACTCGGCCGGGGAGCACGGCGGATGCTCGGCGTCGTTCGGGAGTGTTCAGGGCTCGGCGGTAATGGGTCATCTCGCGGGCGGTCGGCTTCCGCCTCCGATGGCCTGTGGGGATGAACGTGTTGACGAGCAGGTTGAGCCGCCGGACCAGGAAGCGGGCCGGAGGGCTGCCCAGGATGCGGGAGAAGGCCTCGAAGTGGAGGACGCCGTCGACCGGCCAGGCCCAGGTGTTGGCGAGCACGAGCCGATCGAAGATCTCCGGCCGCCGCTGCACGACCGCCAGGCCGATCACGCCGCCCCAGTCCTGTCCGACGAGGGTGACGCCTTCGAGTCCGAGTGCGTCGACGAACCCGGTGACCACGTCTGCGTGTTCCTCGGGCAGGTACCGGTATCCGGGCTTCGGCGTGGACAGTCCGAAACCCGGATAGTCGAGGGCGATACACCGGAAGTCGTCACGCAACGCGCGGATCACGTCGCGCCAGAGGAACGACCAGGTGGGGTTGCCGTGCAGGAGCAGCAGTGTGGGCCCTGCGCCTTCGTCGACGTAATGCACGGTATGCCCGGCGATATCGACGAAGTGACTTTCGAATGGGAACAGATCGTCGTCGACCCAGCCGGGCCGCACGCTCTTACTGGTATCGGCCATGGCAGCCCCCTATGGGTTCGGCATCAGTGTATGCTTGAGGATGTCACGTGCACTTGAGAAGTTCAAGCGATAGTAGGAAAATGATGCGTAGCTACGGCCAGTACTGCGGACTCGCCCGGTCACTCGAAGTGGTGGGCGATCGGTGGAATCTGCTCATCGTCCGCCAGCTCCTCATCGCCCCCGCCCGTTACCGGGACCTGATCGACGGCCTCCCCGGTATCGCGACCAACCTGCTCGCGGACCGGCTCCGAGACCTCGAGGCCGCAGGCGTGATCGAGCGGCGGCTGACCGGCCAGGGGAGCGTGGTGGAGTACGCCCTCACACCGTGGGGAGCCGAGCTGCGCGGGCCGATCGAGAGCCTGATCCGCTGGTCCGCCCCGTTGATGGCCCGCGGCCCCGGCAGCGACGCCTTCCGTCCTGAGTGGTTGGCGCTCGCTGTGCCAGCTCTGCTCGACGCCCGGGTCGAGAACCGGGTCTCCGCGACCATCGGTCTAGAGATCGGTGGCCCGCGCTTCCAAATCAGTGCGACGACCTCCGGTTTCGAGGTCGGTCCGCATGACGGCGGCGACCTCGGCGCCACCCTCCGCGCCGATCCCGCCTACGTCCTCGGCCTCGCCGCCGGCGCCCTCTCGCTGAGTGACGCCCTCGCCGCCGGGCTGGTCGAGATCGACGGCGACGAGTCCGTGGTCCGCGCCGTCTTGGCCGCCTGATAGGGCGGCTCTGGCGGCCGCTCGGGGAGAGTGGCTCGTTGAAGATTGCGCTGGAACTCGGCTCCTGGCGACCTGCGACGAATCACTTGTCAGCACGATCGCGCCCTTACGAACCTGATGGGACGACCCGCCGTGGACCTGCTGCTGGATCTCGATGCA
The DNA here is from genome assembly GCF_029868325.1 of Nocardia carnea. Lineage (GTDB taxonomy): Bacteria > Actinomycetota > Actinomycetes > Mycobacteriales > Mycobacteriaceae > Nocardia > Nocardia carnea_C. The sequence goes on along the minus strand of NZ_JARWNW010000263.1, from coordinate 57,842 downwards.
CGGAAAGGCCTGCACTGCGCGGGTTTCCCTTGGTCTACCTCACGATGGCCGCCCCGCACGAAACCCGGCGAGCGGAGCGTTTGGACACTCTGGCCGCACAGGATTGAGGGGCGGCCTGCCGGCGAGGCAAGTGAGTCTCGAGGCGGGCTCTGGTCGACCTCCTGAGTTTTCGGTGGTCAGGCGGCGGCCGGTTGTAGTAGTGCTGCGAGGTCCGGGGGCGTGGACATCGGCCGGCGTAGCCCGACTCGGGCGCGGCCGGTGTTGCCTTCGGGGAAGCGGCCGGTCAGGGAGGCGGGGGCGGCGACCACGATCCGGAGGACCTGGCCTAGGGCTTCGCGGCGGTCGCGTTGGCGGAGGGCGAGGGTGAACATGGCGATGTGGTTGCCGGTGTGCAGCCACGGGTCGGGTTGGGACAAGATGTGCGCGCGTTCCAGGTGCAGCCAACGTTGCGCGGTATCGGCGTCGGTTCGGGCGGCGCGCATTTCGTCGTGGTAGGCGGTGCGGGCGGCCGCGGGGAGGCGGGGCATGGCGGGTCCTTCCGGTATGGGCGGTTCAATCGCAGCAGTCGTGGCCGGTGGATTTTTCGGTGAGCTCGGCCGGGTGGGGGCAGCAGGGGTCGCCGCGCCAGGCCGCGATACCTTCCCGGACCGCTATGGCGGCGATGATCAGGGCGGCGAGCGGGTCGGCCCAGGACCACCCGAACAGGCTGTTGAGCAGCAGTCCGGCCAGCAGCACTGCCGAGAGGTAGGTGCACAGCAGGGTCTGTTTCGAATCCGATACCGCGGAGGCGGATCCGAGTTCGCGGCCGGCGCGGCGCTGTGCGGCCGACAGCACCGGCATGATCACCAGGCTCACCGCGGCCAGGGTGATACCGATCGTCGAATGCTGGGCTTCGCCGACGCCGAACAGGGCGCGGAGGGAGTCGACGGTGACGTAGAGGGCCAGAGCGAAGAAGGAGAACGCGATGATCCGCAGCGCGACCTTCTCTCGCTTCTCGGGATCGCGGCCGGCGAACTGCCACGCCACCGCGGCCGCCGAAGATACCTCGATCACCGAATCCAGTCCGAAGCCGATCAATGCGGTGGAGGACACCCGGGTGCCTTCGGTGAGCGCGATGGCTGCCTCGATGACGTTGTAGGTGATCGTCGCGGCGACGAACCAGCGGATCCGCCGCGCCAGAACGTCACGGCGGGTGGTGCCCACCCCCGGGTGCGTGACCGTTGTTTCCCGCGAACCCATCAGCAGCAGTGTTCGGTCACGGCGTCCGGGCAGCAGGCAGGGTCGACCGCCAGCACCAGGCCGAGTAGGTCCGCCAATGCTGCGGCGATCCGGGGATCGGCGAGTTCGTAGCGGGAGCGCCGGCCTTCGGGCACCGCGACCACAAGCCCGCACCCACGTAGGCAGGCGAGGTGGTTGGACAGGATCTGCCGGGTCACCCCGATCTGTTCGGCCAGCTCCGACGGGTAACCGGGGGCTCGGCGCAGGCTCAGCAGGATCCGGGTGCGGGTCGGGTCGGACAGGGCGTGCCCGAACCGGGCGAGGGCGTCGGTGTGTACAGCGGTCTCCACGCCATAAACAGTACATCGAGTTCTGTATTCAGAAAACGATGAACCTTCAAGGTTTTATAGGCGATGCGGTGTAGGCCTCAGGCGCCGCGCAGGCGTGCATGAACATCCTGCCCCCCGGTCAGACGGGTGATCGCGCCGATGACGTCCCAGCGGTCGGGCCGGAACTCGGCAGCCGGTCACCGCCCACCACCTATGCAGGCCTGCACCCGATCGGCGAAGGCATCGAGAACCTCGGCATAGGCGCTGGGAACAGGCACACCATCAACCTGCCCTCCGCGCTGGTGTCGAACTGGAAGTTCACGCCCCGCCGGGGGCCGGGACCAACAGGACGGGGCGGTGGGCGTGGTGGACCAGGCTGGTGGAGACCGATTCGCCCAGCATGCGCTCGAGCAGCGAGACCACCCCGCCGCGGGAGGTGCCGATGATGATCATCTCCGCGTCGTGGGTGTCGGCGAGCCCGGCCAGCAGCTGAGCGGGGCGGCCCGGGCGGCTGTAGTAGGCCCAGGGGACCGCTGCGTCCTCCAGCAGTGTGCAGGCGTCGCGGCGTTCCTGCTCGACCGCGGCGGCCACCGATTGTTCCCAGTCCGCGGCGTCGGGGTCGATCGGCAGATCGTCGGTGTCGACGATATGTGCGACGTGCAGGAACCCGCTGATCCGGGTGGCGAGGCCGAGGGCGTAGGTCAGGGCGGCGTGGCCGGCCGGGTGGCGGTCGAACCCGACGACCAGGTGAGTGCGGGCTGCTGTGGGGGAAGTCGGTCCGTCGATGCGCTGCGGGGCCCGCCAGTTCCCGGCAGCGGGTGTCCGGTCCTGATGTTCGGTCATCGCTTCCAGCCTCCTCATAGTCCGGCGAGGGCCAGCCCGGCGCCGCCGGCCCCGAGTGTGATCAGCAGGCTGCCGAACGCGTTGGCGGCTGCTGCCGTGTAGTGCCGGTTCTGGATCAGGCGCACGGTTTCGAAACTGGCGGTACTGAAGGTGGTGTACCCACCACAGAACCCGACACCGACGATCAGTTCGAGGTCGCGGGCGGCACCGTGGAACAGCACCACGCCGGTGACGACCCCGAGGAGGAACGAACCGGTCACGTTGATCATCAACGTGGCCCAGGGGAACTGTGACGTGCGGCGATGCTTTATCGCCCCGTCGAGCACGAACCGTGCCATCGCGCCGGCGCTGCCGGCAATCGCGATCCACACCGTGGTCATCTCGAACCCTCCGCCCGCTGCGACCGCGTCCACGAACCTGCCGCGATACCCGTGGTGGTGGCCACCAGTCCGGCCAGCACCGTGCCCACCGCATACGTTGTCGCGGTCGACCAATGGTGCCCGCGTAGCAGCAGACCGGTGTCCACAGCCAGAGTGCTGTAGGTGGTGAATGCCCCGAGAAACCCGGTACCCGCACCCAGCCGAGCGCGCCGCCGCCAGCCGTCATCGGGCCCGAGCCGGGTCAGCCCTTCCAGCAGCCACCCCAGTGCGAGCGCACCGGCAATGTTGATGACGAACGTCGTGACCGGCCACCCACCCGCCGCGTGTGGAAACCACACACCGAGCTGATAGCGCAGCGGGGCCCCGGACAACCCGCCGACTCCGACCAACACGACCGCCCCCACCCGCAGATGCAGCGGGGTGTCCACAGTGGTCGAGGAGTCGGGAACGATGCGCGGAGCCGGATCCAGATATTCGGCCATAAGACAGACTCCTTCCATAGAGGGAAGGAACCATCAGCCCCGGAACATGAGGCGGTTCAGACACCTCAGGGGCGTCTCGGCGGAGATCCATCGCCGCTGACAGCTTAACCGGCAGCGATCCCCGAACACGAGGTGACCTGGTAGCGATCGAGTACGCCTGCAATCTGCTGGGGATTCGCGGCCGAGAATGAGCGGCCGGTAGTCCCACTAGAGATTCGACGCGTACCGGCGCTGCGGTTACCGACGTCAGTTGCCATCGGAAACCACGCAGAGGGTGTCGAATCTCAAACCTGGGTCGCAACCGCCGCGGCACCGGAAAACATTTTGAGGTCCGCTACAAGTTCTGAAACTCTACAAAACCGGCGGTGCGGTCCTACGGTCGATCGAACTCGGTGTTGGTGGCGCTGGTCAGGAATGCGTCCCACTGGCCAGGGGTGAAGACCAATGCCGGCCCGGTCGGGTTCTTGGAGTCGCGGACACCGACCATGCCGCTGTCGAGGTGCGCGACCTCTACGCACGCGTTGTCCCCGCTGCTGTGACCGCTCTTGAACCACCGGGCTCCGGACAGGTCGATCTTCACTACTCGTACTCCCTGGCTATCCGCCGAAGCGCTTGTTTACTGTCGGCCTGGGACAACGCTACTCGCTTGCGTGCCTCGTGTGCGTCTCGATAGCGGGCGACGGTCTCCGGCCGGTCGTAGTATATGTTTCCGGCGAAATTCTCGACGAACACGGTGGCTGGTTCACCGGTCGCTCGGTCGAAGTCCAACAAGGTGAACGGGCCCGGCGCGATGCCACCCGGATATCCACTGGAGAATGGCAGAATTCTGACGGCGACGTTCGCGGGAAGGTCTGCGAGGTGGCGCAGCGCCCTGCGCATGACTTCCGCGTGGCCGACGACTCGGCGCAGAACGTTCTCGTCGAGCAGTAGGTCGACTTCGACCGGGTTGCGCCGCCGGGTGATGATGCGCTGCCTGTTCAGTCGTATATTCGTGCGTTGGTCGAGTTCTTCCGACTCGGCGTCCGGGAAGTAGAGTGCATCCAGTGCTCGTGCGTAGGCAGGTGTTTGGAACAGCCCGTCGATAATGTCGGGCCGGTACACCGTCAGCTTCGCTGCCGCCACTTCCAAGCTCACGTACAGCCCAAAGTCGGCGCGGATGGCCGGGCGGTGCTCGTTTTGCCAGAGTCCGTCCGCACCAAGCCACAGCCCACCCGCGCCGTCTCCGCTCGCGGCGACCTTCGCGAGTTCGACCAGCTCGTCCACTTGGTCCATGCCGTCGTAGATCTGGCAGAGCGCCTGGATATCGAGCATTCGGATACGGTTGGCCTCACCTTTTTCGAGGCGTTGCACGGTGCCCGCGCCTCGTTCGATCAGCCGGGCGGCGTCCTGGATCGACATCCCCGCTTCTTGTCGCATATTGCGGAGACGCCGCCCGAGCTGGCGGCGCGGAATGGTGGTCGGGATCTTATCCATATGGCTTCGTCCCCCTGATTTTGGGTGGCGCACGGTCGGTTCCGTGGATGGCCTGGCGGGTCGTGCTGGATTGCATTGTGCCCGCGCTGCGGACGGTTTGCTGTGCAATTGGGCGAACCTGTCGGGATCGCCCAAATGGGCTGTCCAGAAGGGGGTTCCGCGTGTGTACTCATGCCGCACCCGGAACCGGGAAAGCCCGCGGCAGCTGACTTCGCCGATGGGACATCCGGCACGGTCGAGGAGCATCGTTGCTGGGTGGTGCGGTCCCGGCCCCGGTTCCGGGTGCTTCCAGCGGTTGGATCCGGAAGGGGATAGATGGACGGCGAGGTGCCGAAGGCGATCGGGCTGGAGCGGCGCGATGTGTACGGCGACGGTGCGGATATCCATCGGGTTGCCGAGCGGCACGGGTACCGGATCGTGTGGACGGTCCGGCTCGACACCGGCCCGCTGGCCACCGCGCTCATTCTGTGTGGGGCCGTAATGGAACACGACGCAGTGGCGGTCGTGGTTCCCTCGTTCGCGCATGCCGATGCGGTGCGCCATGCGATAACCGATATCGCTGCTCTCGTCACGCCTATGCGGGTCTATCCGCTCGGGTATCGCTGGCCTGTGGTCGATCTGGATCGGCGGTGAGGGAGTTCGGTCTGGTGGTGGCCATCGGGTTGCCGCTGGGAGTGCTGCTGTGGGCTGTGTTCTGGCCGCAGCGTTACCGGGCCGGGTCGGTCAGCTCGTGGTTTCGGCCGGTACGTCGACCGCGACCTCGCCGCCGAGCGTATGACCATCGGTGAGGCGCAGGTGGTCGCCGCTCCAGAATCGGCCCGGGTCGTACCAGTCGGGGCTGCGATCCTCCGGTAGCAGGCCCATTGCCTGGTAGGTGGCGGCCACGATCTCTGCGCAGTAGGCGTTTTCGACTTGGCGCGCATCGGGTTTGCGGGGCCGGCGGCGCGGCAATTGGATCCGGCCCCGGAACCAGCGGCCGGCGAGGGCGGCGGTCGAGGGGAAGGGGGTGCCGTCGAGCCGGGCGACGGTGCGCAGCACACCGTCCTCCATCTTGCGAGTGGCCGGGGGATCGAGCTGGCGCAGCCAGGCCTGCTGCCCGTACTTGTTGGCCCACACCATCACTGCGTCGCGCAGGTTGTGCAATTGGGCGCCGCGATGGGTGGTGCCCGACCACATATCGGTGAGTGACCGGCCGAGTTCGGCATGCCAGATCAGGGCCGGAAGATCGTCGATCACCACGGCCATCCCGACATGGTTGACCGGGCTGTTGGTGGTCATCCTGATCATCCGGTCGGCCGTGGAATGTCCACGGAACAGCCAGATATCGCCCGTTCTGGTGATCTCGACAGCCCGCTCGAGATCGATGCCCGTACCCGCCATACAAGTAGCCTAAGCGGTATGAGGTGGTGGAAGGTGCTGGGTTTGGCGGGAGCGGCCGGTGTGGTGGCCACCGGTGTGGTGGTGGTGCGCGCCGAGCGGCGCCGCCGGGCCTACACACCGGATCAGGTCCGCGAGCAGTTACATGTCCGGTTCGCCCAGGCGGTGGCGGCTGCGGAGACCGCCGAGACACCCGAACCGGAATCGCGCGGTGTGCGGTTGCGCGCGTGGGCGCGGCGGGTCTTCCGGCGGTGACGATACGGCCGTGGTGACGGGCGATATGCCTCGGCTGCGGGGCACGCGCGGCCGGCTCCGCGGCGGCACGCGAAAATAGTGATCCACATCACCGTCTGATCCTGTCAGGAATCCGGTCGCTGCCCCGTTCAGAGGGCACGCGAACGAACGAGAGGTTCACGCGAACCGGACAGGAGCACCGTAATGAAGCACCGCATCATGGTCCTGGGGGCCGGATACGCCGGCGCCTACGCCGCCGGACTGCTCGCGCGGCGGCTGCATCGCGACGAGGTCGAGATCACCGTCGTCAATGCCGAACCGGATTTCGTCGAACGGATGCGCCTGCATCAGCTCGCTGCGGGCCAGCAACTGCGCCGGCACGATCTGTCGGAAATGTTCGCGGGTACCGGCATCCGGCTGCTGGTGGCGCGGGTCGACGCGGTCGATGCCGAACGGCGGACCGTCACTGTGACCGGCGCAGACGGAACAGACCGGCTCGAATACGACACCCTTCTCTACACGCTCGGCAGCACCGCCGCCCACCACGGTGTGCCGGGTGCCGACGAGCACGCCTTCCATGTGGCCGGGCGGCCGTCGGCGCTGCGACTGCGGCAGCGTCTGGACGATCTCGGTGGTAACGGGACGGTGCTCGTCGTCGGCGGCAATCTCACCGCGATCGAGGCCGCCCCCGAACTCGCCGAATCCCGGCCCGGCCTGCAGGTCACCCTCGCGACCAGCGGTGAGCTGGGCGGCTGGCTCGGGCCCTCGGCCCGGCGGCACCTGCTGCGGGCCTTCGACCGGTTCGGGATCACCGTGCATGAGCACACCACTATCGAGCGGGTCGGGGAGTCGTACGCTGTCGCCGCCGACGGCACTGTTCTGCCCGCAGATGCCACCGTCTGGGCGGCCGGATTCGCCGTGCATCCGGTGGCCGCCGCCAGCGGGCTCGCGGTCGAGGAGAACGGGCGGATCCGGGTGGACCGCATGATGCGCTCGGTATCGCATCCGGGCGTCTATGCCGCCGGCGACAGCGCTTTCGCCATCCGCGACAACGGCCGGCCACTGCCGATGTCCTGCGCGTCGGCGGGCTTCACCGCCATGCAGGCCGTGGCCGCGATCATCGGCGACCTCACCGGCCGCAAGGCACCCGAGACCTCGCTGTCGTACGTGGGCAACCACATCAGCCTCGGCCGCAAAGACGGGATCTTCCAGCTCGTCGACGCTGCCGAGCGGTCGAAGTCCTGGGCGCTGCGGGGCCGCCCCGCCGCGCGGGTCAAGGCCGCCATTCTGACCGGGGGGCCGTGGAGCCTGCGCCACCCGACCTACGGCCGGCCCACCCGCAGGCATCATCTCGCGGACGTGCCGCAGCGGCGCAACGAGGAGGTCGCGGCCTAAAGTGGCGATCGTGGACACTGCCACCGTGGAACGCTTCGAGGCCGGCCGATCCCGGCTGGCCTCGCTGGCGTACCGGCTGCTCGGGTCGGCCGCCGACGCCGAGGATGTCGTGCAGGATGCGTTCCTGCGCTGGCAGGCCGCCGACCGCGACCGCATCGAAATCCCAGAGGCCTGGCTCACCAAGGTGGTGACCAACCTGTCGCTGGACCGGCTGCGCTCGGCGCGCGCCCGGCACGAACGCGCGGCCGGCACCTGGCTCCCCGAACCGCTGCTGGACGGCGACCCCATGCTGGGGCCGGCCGATACCGTCGAACAGCGCGAATCGGTAACCCTGGCGGTGCTGCGGCTGATGGAGCAGCTGTCCCCGGTCGAACGCGCCGTTTACGTTCTGCGCGAAGCGTTTTCCTACAGTCACACCGAGATCGGCGAGATCCTCGACATCTCCGAATCGGCGAGCCAGCAGCATACGCACCGGGCGCGGCAGCGGATCGCCGCCGGGCGCCACGCCGGCGCCGCCGACCGTGCGTCCGCCCGCCGGATCGTGGAGGCCTTCGTCGCCGCCGCCTCCTCCGGGCGCACCGAGCATCTGGTCGCCCTGCTGACCGATGACGCGACAGCGATCTCCGACGGCGCGGGGCTCGCCGCGAAGCTCCAGCTCTTGACGACACCCCGCCGGATCGCGACCACCCTGCGTGCGGGCTTCAAACCGACAGCGGCCAAGCGCCGGCTTGTCGGTGCACCGCTGTCCATCCACGCGGGTCTCGTGAACGGTGACCCGGCCATTGTCGCGGTCAGTGAGGACCGGGTGGTGGGCGTGGTGGTGCTGGAGGTCCGCGACGACGACAAGGTCGCGGCCGTCTGCGGAATGGCTGCCGCGCACCGGTTGGGTCGCCTCACCGCGCAGTGGCAACGCACGGAGCATCCCGACCCTGTCCTCGAAAACTGGTGAACAGAAACGCTTCCCTCGAGCCGGTCGGCCCTCGGGGCGCTGTCGTCGGGTCGTGTCCGCGAAATCCTGCTCTTGCACTTCATGATCGTCACCATCAGGGCGGTATCGAAATGGCGGCAGCCGCGGAGCGCAGCGCCGTGCCCGCCGTCCGGACTCGTTCACTCTCGATGGTCAACGGGCAGCAGCAGGAGATCGCGTCGATGTCGGTACTACTGCACCAGCAAGGCGGGCAGGTCCTTCCGTATCCGTGAACCCGATCGCCGGATCACCACTCCACGGGGAACGGGCGATGAGGGGCCGTGGTAGCCCATCGCCGCTGGAGCCGAACCAGTTTGTCCGGGTTGACCTGGATGCGGACCGCCTCGATGCCGCCGGGCACCGGGTCGAGGGAGAAGATGCCCAGAACCTGTCCGCCGACCTCGGCCAGCAGGGCCGGGCCGCCATTGACGGTGACGCCGTAGAAGGACAATCCGCCGCCGAGGTATGCCCGTCTGGCATCGGTCGGCCGGAACAGGCCACTCAGGTAGCGGGCGATGGCGAAGCCGCCGAGCACCGGGCCCCGGCGTGCAGGCACCCGGCCGCCGCCGTCGGCGATGCTGACCGCATCGCCGGTGAGTAACCGGATCAGGGGTTCGGTATCGCCACTGAGAGCGGCGGTCAGGAATTCCTCGACGATTTTCTGCGCGGTCGCCTCGTCCACCGGAGTACGGGGCCGCTCGGTGGTCACATGCTGTTTTGCGCGCCGGTAGATCTGCTGGCAGTTCGCCTCGCCGATATCGAGAATTTCCGCGATCTCCCCATGTCGATAGCCGAACGCCTCACGCAGCACATACACCGCGCGCTCCTTCGGTGACAGCCGTTCCAGCAGCGTGAGCATCGCCAAGGAAACCGATTCGCGTTGCTCGACGGTCTCGGCGGGACCCAGCATCGGGTCACCGGCCAGAACCGGTTCCGGAAGCCACTGGCCCACATAGGTTTCCCGCCTGGCCCGCGCCGAGGTCAGCTGGTTGAGGCAGAGGTTGGTCAGGACCTTCGTCAGCCACGCCTCGGGTGTTTCGATCAACTCCCGGTCCGCCGCATGCCAGCGCAGGAACGTCTCCTGCACCGCATCCTCGGCATCCCCGGCCGACCCCAGCAGCCGGTAGGCGATCGCCTCGAACCGTCCCCGCAATCCCTCGAAGAGATCGGCCTCATGCGAACTGAGTGACATCACTACATCGTCGACCATGCCCGCAGACCGAGTCCAGCCACCTCTGCGGCCCGCAGGTCTGGGCCATGTCCGGTCACTGGTTGCCTGACGCAGTGCCTCCGGGCGCTGCCGGGGCGACTTGCCGTGCAGGGCGGCGAGCGTTCCGGCGCCATCGTGCGCGGCCGATCGCTGACTTGACCGTCGCCGAGTTCGATCAGGCGTCGGCTGCCGTCGGCACGCAACGCGAAATCCGCTGGCCTCGGCTGCGTCAGTGCAGGAGTGTGCCCAGCTGCCGGGCGGCTTCGGCGACGGCGGTGGCGAGCGCGCGCTCGTCGTCGATTTCGAATACCGAGATGCCGATCGAGGACAGCGGCGCGCCGCGGCGGCGGGGGATCAGGGCCGAGATGCCGTACACCGTGGAGACGACCTCGCCACGGGTGACGGCGTATCCCCGGTTGCGGGCCGCCTCCACCTCCGGGCGTTCGCCGGGGGACGGTGGCAGGGCGGCCAGCATGGCCAACCCGGCCGACCCTCGGTCGATGGCGTGTACCTGACCCGGCCGGAACGCCACATGGACCTCGGCGTTGCGCGGTTCCACGACCACCAGCGCGCGCACCTCGGACGCACTCTCGCGGAGAACCAGGTGGACGGTGGCGCGGGTTCGTTCGGCGAGGTCTTCCATCACCGGCCGGGCCACGGTCCGCAGATCCTGTTCCACCGGCTCGGCCAGCGTGACCAGGCCCGTGCCGAGCGTGACCCGTTTGGTGTCGTCCCGGCGGCACAGGCGATGGGCCTCGAGGGTGCGGACCAGCCGGTGCGCGACCGTCCGGTGCACGCCGACCGCGTCGGCGAGATCGCTGGTCGACAGCCCGTGCGGATGGCGGGAGAGCACCTCGAGGATTGCCAGTCCGTGGTGCAGCGTTTTCGACATTCCGGAGTCGAGCTCGACGGCGGGCGTGCGCTCGCCGGCCGGCGCCGTGCTGTGGTTCATCTCGTCCTTCTTGACTTCTGTGAGGGCGGACACTTAGCCTTCATGCATATCGCACAGTGTGTGCGATTATCGCACGATCCCGGAGTGGGGGCAAGCCGGCCGATCAGCGATTACTCGAGGAGAATGTCGATGAACACGGTGTCGCCCGGAGGCCTGCCCGATCCGGCCACGGTGGCCGCGGTCCACCAGCTGTACGGCTTCCAGAGCCACTACATAGACAACGGCCGCGCCGCCGACTGGGCGGCCACATTCACCGTGGCCGGGGAATTCCATTCACCGAGCTACCCCGAACCGGTGGCGGGCCGGGCCGCGCTCACCGACTTCGCGCGCGGTTTCTACGAGGCAGCGCGGGCGGCGGACGAGATCCACCGGCACGTGGTCACCAATATCGCGATCCGGCAGCTCGACGACGCGACGCTCGAGGCCGGCGCCTACTTGCAGATCGTCGCTACCCCCCGCGGTGGGCGCTCGCTGCTGGTGCGGATGACCACCTTCGTGGACCGTCTCGAGCGCACCGGCGACGGCTGGGCGATTGCGCAGCGCCGCGTCTCGCGCGACGACACACCTACGGCCTGACACCGGACACCTCGACTTTCTCCCTTTTTCATCTCAGGAAGGACCAGCACAATGAGCACCACCACGGACCGGGACAATCCTGGCCGCACCGACGCGACCCCGATGGCCGCGCAGTATCCGGAAATGGCGGGCAAGGTCGCCGTTGTCACCGGTGCGGCCCAGGGGATGGGTGCGGTATTCGCGGCGGGGCTGGCCGCGCGGGGAGTGTCGGTGGTGGCCGCGGATATCAACGAGGAGCAGGTCGTCACCACCGCGGACCGGATCAACGCCGAACTTGCCGGGAGCGGCTCGGACGTACCGCCGGGCCGCGTCGTGGGTATGCGGGCCGATGTCACCGCACCCGCCGACCACGAGGAACTCGCCCGGCGTGCCGTCGCCGAATTCGAGCGGATCGACTTCTGGATCAACAACGCCGGGATCTTCCCGTTCGCGCCGGCCGAGGACATCTCGCCCGAGCAGATCGGCGCGACCCTGCGGGTGAACGTCGAGGGCGTGCTGTACGGCGCGCAGGCCGCGGCGCGGCATATTCAGCCCGGGGGCGCGATCGTGAACATGTCGTCGGTCTCCGCGCTGCGGGTGCGCAAGGGCCGGGGCGCCTACTGCACGTCGAAGGCCGCTGTCGCGCATATGACCGAATCACTCGCGGTCGAATTCGGTGACAAAGGGATCCGGGTGAATTCCATTGCTCCCGGCTATATCGATACCGCCATGACCCGCTGGGTCCAGGACGATCCCGCCGCGCTCGCGCACGCCCTCGAGGTGGTCCCGCTGCACCGGCTCGGATCGCCGGAGGAGGTCTTCGGGCCGCTGCTGTTCCTGCTGTCCGACAGCGCCCGCTACATCACCGGCCACAGCATCGCCGTGGACGGAGGGTCGCGCCATGTCTGACCGGCCCGACTATCCCGGAGTCGTCCTGGTGACCGGTGCCGCGGCCGGTATGGGCGCGGCCCATGCCCGGGCGCTCGGCGCACTCGGCACCCACGTCTGCGCCGCGGATATCACCGACACCACCGAACTGGTCGCGGAGATCACCGCGGCCGGTGGTTCGGCCAGCGCGCATCAGCTCGATGTCGCCGACCGATCCGCCTGGGACCGGGTCGTCGACGAGATCCGCACGCAGCGCGGGGAACTCGGCGGCCTGGTCAACAATGCCGGAATCTCGCGGCGGCTGGAATTCACCGATACCCCGGACGATATCTGGGAGCGCACGCTGCGGATCAACCTCTTCGGCCCCTTCTACGGGATGCAGGCCGTGGCGCCGCTCATGCGTGACTCCGGCGGCGGCTCCATCGTCAACATCTCCTCGATCACCGGGCAGATCGGATACTTTTCCCCGGCGTATTCGGCCAGCAAATGGGGTCTGACCGGGCTGTCGAAATCGGCGGCCGGTGGCCTGGCGAAATGGGGTATCCGGGTCAACTCCGTTCATCCGGGTCTGGTCGGGACCGCGCTCGTCACCGGTTCGGGCGGGTTCGTCGAATCGTCACTGCGGTCCATTCCGATGGGACGGATGGGCGCGCCCGAGGAGATCACCGACGCGGTACTGCACCTGCTGTCGAACCGGTCGAGCTATATGACGGGCAGCGAGGTCACCGTCGACGGCGGACTGGTCTCCAACGGCCTGTACCACCGCATCGTCGCCGATACCGAGGGGAGTCTGTAGTGGACGACGAATTCGATGTCATCGTGATCGGCGGCGGCGGGGCCGGCCTGGCGGCCGCGGTCTCCGCGGCCGAAGACGGCGCCTCGGTACTGCTGTTAGAATACCAACGGGAACTCGGCGGTTCCACCCAGCTGTCCGCGGGCCTGTTCACCGCGGCGGGCACCAGTGTGCAGCGGGCCCTCGGGATCGAGGATTCGCCGGAAAAGTTCTTCCAGCACTACATGGACCTCAACCAGTGGGTGTTGCGCCCCGGACTGATCCACGCCTTCTGCGAAAATGCCGGACCGACACTCGAATGGCTCATCGGCCTCGGACTCGAGGTTCCGGCGGCCGTTTCCGGTAACGCGCACCAGCCGGGCCTGACCCGCGCGGGAGTGGAGGACGTGTGGCGCGGGCACGTACCGAAGGACCAGGGCTACGGTCTCGTCCAAGTCCTCGCCGGGGCCGCCCGCGCGCACGGGATCGAGGTCGTGCTGGGCACCCGGGTGGAGAAACTGTTGGTCGAGCAGGGACGAGTGGCCGGAGTCGTCGCCGACGGGATCGATATGCGTGCGGGTGCCGTCGTCGTCGCGTCCGGTGGTTTCGCCCAGGACCCGGCATTCGTGGACCGCTACTTCCCCGACACGCGGGAGGCGGGCGACTCCCTGTTCGTCGTCGCCGCACCGGGCAGCCGGGGCGACCACCTGCGCTTCGGCGAGGACGCCGGTGCGTCGCTGACCGGCCACGGCTGGGGCCTGCTCATGCCCACCGTGTACTTCCAGCGCTACCACCATTGGCAGTCCGGGTTCCCGCCCGCCTCGCGGATCTATGTGAACTCGCAGGGCCGGCGTTTCATGGACGAGGACGCGTCCTATGCCGTCTCCACCGGAATCCTCGACCAGCACGGCGGCTACGCCTGGATGATCTTCGACGAGAAGGCCCGGACCGGGCTCGCCCCCGGCTACACCGACTGGACCGCCGAACGGGTGGCCGAAGAGGTCGCGGCCGGGCGTACAGTGCAGGCCGGCAGCCGGGACGGGCTCGCGGCAGCCATCGGAGTCCCGGCCGCGGCCCTGCGCACGAGTATCGACCGGTGGAACGCCGAGGTGCCCGCGGGCCACGACACCGAATTCCGCCGGCACGTCTCACTGGCCGCAAAAGGTGTGACGACGCCACTGGACCCGATCGAAACCGGGCCCTTCTACGCGGCCAGGATCCTGCCCGCGGAACTGGTCTGCACCCACACCGGCCTCGAGATCGACGCACACGCCGCCGTGCTCGACACCACCGGCGCACCGGTGGCGGGACTGTTCGCCGCCGGTGAGGCGGGCGGCGGAGTGCTCGGACAGCGCTACGTCGGCGGCGGCAACGCTGTCGCCAACGCGCTCACCATGGGCCGGATCGCCGGCCGCAGCGCGGCGCTCGCGTCGCGCACCCTTTCGAACGCACAAGGACGATGACATGTTGGGAAACGAGCTGATGCCCGAAGCAGCGCACCGCTCCGAATCGCCCGCCGGCACGAGCCCGGACAAGGCGCAGTCGCCGGTGAAGGTGGTCCGCGCGGCGGTCGTCGGCACCGTCGTCGAGTACTACGACTTCGGCATCTACGGCTATATGGCGACGGTGATCGCCTCGCTGTTCTTCGTCTCGGAGAACGATACGGCCGCGATGCTGGGAACCTTCGCGGCCTTCGCGGTCGCCTTCTTCCTGCGGATCCCCGGCGGAATCTTCTTCGGCCATATCGGTGACCGCTACGGCCGCAAGAGCGCGCTGTCGTGGACCATCCTGCTGATGGTGATCGCCACCGTGGTCATGGGGCTGCTACCCACCTATGTCACGCTCGGCGTCTGGGCCACGGCCATCCTGGTACTGGCCCGGTGTGTGCAGGGTTTCGCCGCGGGCGGGGAACTCGGTGGCGCCAACGCCTTCGTCTCCGAATCGGCGCCGGCGCGCTGGCGGGCGACGCAGACCTCGATGGTGAACTCGGGTACTTACCTCGGCTCGCTCGTGGCCTCACTGGTGGCGCTGGGGCTGACCTCGTTCTTCGACGAGGAAACCATTCTCTCCTGGGCGTGGCGTATCCCGTTCCTGCTGAGCGTGGTGATCGGTGTCGTCGGCATCTGGATCCGCAACCATATGGAGGACACCCCGCAGTTCGAGAAGCTCTCGGAGAAGGGGGAGACGAAGAAGCTGCCGATCATGGAGTTGCTGAGCACCTCCGGCGGCGCGGTTCTGAAGATCGTCTTCCTCGGCGCCCTGATCACCGGAGGCTACTACATCGCCTCGGTGTACGCCGCCACCTATCTGCAGACCTCCGGCGGGCACTCCTCGACGCTGGCGTTCCTGTCCACCTCGCTCGCTCTGGTACTCGGCGTCATCACCCTGCCGATCGCCGGCTACCTCGCCGACCGCTACGGCCGCAAACCGGTGCTGTTCGGCGGTAGCGCCGCCGCCGCCATCCTCGGTGTCCCGATGTTCATGCTGATGTCCGGATCCGGGGCATGGCAGGCAGTGGTCGGACAGTCGGTGCTGTTCATCTGCGTCTCGGTCGTCAACGGCGCCTCGTATGTGACCTACGTGGAGATGCTCAAGGCCTCGGTGCGCTACAGCGGCCTTGCCCTGGGCAACAACACCACCAACATGCTGCTCGGCGGTACGGCGCCGTTCATCGCGACCTATCTCATCGACCTCACCGGAAATTCGCTGGCGCCCGCCGGATACTTCGTGTTCTGCGCGCTCCTCACGCTGGTGACGGTCTTCTTCATCAAGGAAACCAAGGGCATCGCCCTGCGGGTGGACTGACCCCGCGCCGTCATCGACACATACTCGTCTTCCCGAGGAGGCAGGCATGGCGTATTACCGCCGGCTCGGCGATGTTCCGCCGAAACGTCACACCCAGCACCGCGACGACAGCGACCGCCTGTACTACGAAGAGCTGATGGGCGAGGAGGGCTTCTCCTCGGATTCGTCGCTGCTCTATCACCGCGGTATACCGTCCGCGATCTCCGGATCGACCGTCTGGGAACTGCCGGACCAGGCCACGGAACCGAACCATCCGTTGCGGCCGCGGCATCTGAAACTGCACCAGCTGTTCGCGCAGGAGAGCTGGTCGCAGACCGATATCGTGACCGGACGCCGGCTGCTGCTGGGCAATGCCGATGTGCGGATCTCCTATGTGGTCGCACAGCAGGCCTCGCCGCTGTACCGCAACGCCCTCGGCGACGAGGTCGTCTATGTGGAATCCGGTGCGGCGCGGGTCGAAACGGTGTTCGGGGCGCTGGAGGCGCGGCCCGGCGACTACGTGGTGATCCCGACGTCCACGACGCATCGCTGGATTCCCCGCGGTGACGAACCGGTGCGCGCGTACGCGATCGAATCGAGCAGTCATATCGCGCCGCCGAAACGCTATCTCTCGCGGTTCGGGCAGCTCCTGGAGAACGCGCCGTACTGCGAACGCGATCTGCACGGGCCGTCGGAGGCACTGCTTGTCGACGGCACCGATATCGAGGTACTGGTCAAACATCGCACGTCCCGCGGGATCGTCGGCACCCGCATGGTGTATCCGCGGCATCCGTTCGACGTGGTCGGCTGGGACGGGTGCCTGTACCCGTACACGTTCAACATCGAGGATTTCGAACCCATCACCGGTCGCGTGCACCAGCCCCCGCCGGTGCACCAGACCTTCGAAGGCAACGGGTTCGTGGTGTGCAATTTCGTCCCCCGCAAGGTCGACTACCACCCGCTGGCCGTCCCGGTGCCCTACTACCACTCGAACGTCGACTCCGACGAGGTGATGTTCTACTGCGGCGGGAACTACGAGGCGCGCAAGGGTTCCGGGATCGGCCTGGGGTCGGTATCGGTCCATCCCGGCGGCCACGCCCACGGTCCGCAACCGGGCGCTATGGAACGCTCCCTGGGGCTCGAATCCGTCGAGGAGACCGCGGTCATGGTCGATACCTTCGCGCCGCTCGAACTCGGCGAAGGCGCGCTGGCCTGCGAGGACCCGGACTACGCGTGGTCGTGGCTGGGGGAGGCGGGCGAATGATCCCCGCACTGCTGCGCGGCCTGTGCGACGACGCGGCGCTCTTCCCGCCCGGTAACGCGCCGCTGCCGGACGCGCTCACGGCGCACGCCCGATACCGCGAGAGCGCCTTCGCCGCACTGGTCGGTCCGCTGATCTTCCCGATTCCCCGGCTCGCCGAACTCGCCGCGCGGCAGCCCGCACCGATCGAGGTGGTCCTCACCGCGCCCGAGGGGCCCGGCACGGTGGCCGGCGCTCTGGACCGGGCGGCCGAGATCGCCGGAGTCACCGTCGTGGGCGTCGAAATTGCCGCCGAGGCAGGGCAATCCGCGCAGGAGTACTTCGCGGCACTGCCCGAGGCAACACCGGGATGGCCGGAGCTCGCCGTCTCGGTCGAGGTACCCCGGGACGGCCGCCGCCCGGAATTCTTCGACCGGCTCGCCGGCTCGCCGTATGTGGCGAAGTTCCGCACCGGCGGCGTGGTCGCCGAGGCCTATCCGGGCACACCGGAACTCGCCGCCGCCATCCGGTCGGCCGTCACCGCCGGCATCCCGTTCAAAGCGACCGCGGGCCTGCACCACGCGGTCCGCAATACCGATCCCGCCACCGGCTTCGATCAGCACGGGTTCCTCAACCTGCTGCTCGCGACGCATATGGCGCTCACCGGCGCCGATACCGCCGAACTCGCCGAAATACTGGCCGACCGTGACGGTAGCGCGCTCGCCCAGCAGCTGGCCGCGCTGACCGACGGCGAGACCGCCGCCGTGCGGGCAGCGTTCCGCTCCTTCGGCACCTGCAGTATCGGCGACCCGTTGACCGAGCTGGTGGATCTGCATCTGCTTCCTGCCGCCCTGCGGCCCGTCCCCGAAAGTTCAGCACCATGACCGTCATAGACATACCCGCCGATTCACTGTTCGGGATCGACAATCTGCCCTACGGCTCATTCTCCACCCCGGGCACCGCGCCCCGGATCGGTGTCCGGGTGGCGGACAAGGTCGTCGATCTGGCGCGCGCGCTCGGTGACGAGGTGTTCGCCCGGCCGGTGCTCAACGATTTCATGGCCCGCGGCCCGCGGGAATGGGCGCGGGTCCGGGACCGTATCACCGAACTCGTCCACGGCGAGGTCGATGCGGATGCCGTGCACGATATCGCGGACGTGACGATGCACCTGCCCATCGCGGTCGCCGATTACGTCGACTTCTACGCCTCCGAACACCACGCCACCAATCTGGGCCGGCTGTTCCGCCCGGATTCGGCGCCGCTCATGCCGAACTGGAAACATCTTCCGGTCGGCTACCACGGCCGTGCCGGCACCGTGATCCTGTCCGGCACCGATATCGTCCGCCCGTGCGGGCAGCGCAAAGCGCCCACCGAACAGGTGCCCTCCTTCGGGCCGTCGCGGCGCCTCGATATCGAGGCCGAACTCGGCTTCGTCGTCGGGGTGCCGTCCGCACCCGGCACCGTGATCACACCGGACGAGTTCGCCGATCACGTCTTCGGCGCCGTGGTGGTGAACGACTGGTCGGCCCGCGATATCCAAGCGTGGGAGTACGTCCCGCTGGGCCCGTTCCTCGGCAAGAGCTTCGCGACCTCGATATCACCGTGGGTGGTGCCGCTGGCCGCGCTCGAGGCGGCCCGGATCGACACCCCGGTACAGGACCCGGAGCCGCTGCCGTACCTGCGTGGCACGGAGAAATGGGGTCTCGATATCGATCTCACCGTCGAATGGAACGGGCAGACCGTCTCCCGCCCGCCGTACGCCCAGATGTACTGGTCGCCCGCGCAGATGCTGGCCCACACCACCGTCAACGGTGCCACGGCGCGTACCGGTGATTTCTTCGCCTCCGGGACGATCTCCGGACCCGAACCGGACCAGCGCGGCGCATTCATCGAACTCACCTGGGGCGGCGCGGAACCCGTCGAGGTCGCAGGCGAGACCCGGACCTTCCTCCAGGACGGCGACGAGGTCGCCATCGCCGCCACCGCGCCCGGTCCCGCGGGCTCCCGGATCGGATTCGGGGAGGTCCGGGCCCGGATCCTGCCCGCTACGCAAGCGGGTTGATGAGGGGCGAGGTCGTGGCGCCGGCGCAGTGCCGGCGTCACGACCTCGCGATCAGGCCGGTCGCTCGGAGCCGGCGCAGTCCTGTAGCGATTCCGGGGGCGAGTCTGAGCCCTGCCGGGGCCAGCTCGGCGAGACCGGGGTTTCCACGCCGACGACCCGGCAGCCGGCGATCGGCACCGTTTACCTACGTGGCCTCGTGGCCGTGGCGGAACTGGCCGGGACAGGCGCGGTCGGGTGAATCCGACCGGCGTGGGACTCGGAGATCTGGCCACCGAAGAGGACGATGGCCTTGTGTCCGATGATTCAGCAACCCCCGATATGAAACCCCGCAGCCGCGATGTCACCGACGGCCTGGAGAAAACCGCCGCGCGCGGAATGTTGCGCGCGGTCGGTATGGGCGACGACGACTGGGGGAAACCCCAGATCGGTGTCGCCTCCTCCTGGAACGAGATCACACCGTGCAATCTGTCGCTGGACCGGCTGGCCGGCGGTTGTAAGGACGGTGTATTCGAAGCCGGCGGGTTCCCCATGCAGTTCGGCACCATCTCGGTATCCGACGGTATCTCGATGGGGCACGAAGGGATGCATTTCTCGCTGGTGTCCCGCGAGGTCATTGCCGACAGCGTGGAGACGGTGATGCAGGCCGAACGGCTCGACGGTTCGGTGCTGCTGGCCGGATGCGATAAATCGCTACCCGGCATGTTGATGGCAGCGGCGCGGCTGAACCTGGCGAGTGTGTTCCTCTACGCCGGCTCCATCCTGCCGGGGATCGCGAAACTCTCCGACGGTAGTGAACGCGAGGTGACCATCATCGACGCGTTCGAGGCCGTGGGCGCCTGCGCGCGCGGGTTGATGAGCCGAGCGGACGTGGACGCCATCGAGCGCGCCATCTGCCCCGGTGAAGGTGCGTGCGGGGGGATGTACACGGCCAATACGATGGCCAGCGCTGCCGAGGCGCTAGGGATGTCGCTGCCCGGCAGCGCGGCTCCGCCGGCGACGGACCGCAGGCGCGACGGTTACGCCCGGCGCAGCGGGGCGGCGGTGATCGAACTGATCCGGCGGGGGATCACCACCGCCGATATCCTCACGAAGGAGGCATTCGAGAACGCCATTGCGGTGGTCATGGCCTTCGGTGGCTCCACCAACGCCGTGCTGCATCTGCTGGCGATCGCGCACGAGGCCGGGGTCGCATTGAGCCTCGACGATTTCGCCCGGGTCGGCCGGCAGGTCCCGCATCTGGCCGATGTCAAACCGTTCGGCCGGCACGTGATGACCGATATCGACCGCGTGGGCGGTGTCCCGGTACTGATGAAAACTCTGCTGGACGCCGGTCTGCTGCACGGTGACTGCCTGACCGTGACGGGCCGCACCGTCGCGGAGAACCTCGCCGAGATCGCGCCCCCGGACCCGGACGGGAAAGTCGTGCGCGCGCTGACGTCGCCGATCCACCCGACCGGCGGAATCACCATCCTGCACGGTTCACTGGCCCCCGGCGGCGCCGTGGTGAAATCGGCCGGATTCGATTCCGATGTCTTCGAAGGCACCGCCCGGGTTTTCGACCGGGAACGCGCCGCCATGGATGCCCTCGCCGATGGGACGATCACGGCCGGTGATGTGGTGGTCATCCGCTACGAGGGTCCCAAGGGTGGCCCGGGTATGCGCGAAATGCTCGCGATCACCGGTGCCATCAAGGGCGCCGGACTGGGCAAGGATGTGCTGCTGCTGACCGACGGACGATTCTCCGGCGGCACCACCGGCCTCTGCGTGGGCCATGTGGCCCCGGAAGCGGTGGACGCGGGACCCATCGCCTTCGTCCGCGACGGTGACCGTATCCGCCTCGATGTCGCGGCAGGAACCCTCGACCTGTTGGTCGAACCGGTCGAGCTCACCCGCCGCCGCGACGGCTGGGCGCCACTACCGTCCCGGTACACCCGCGGAGTGCTCGCGAAGTATGTACGCCTGGTCGGTTCGGCATCGAACGGTGCGGTCTGCGACTGACTCCGGTATCTCCGGCCACCGGTTCGAGAGCTGAGCACATCGCGTCACGATGTAGTTCGTTCGTGCCTATGCCCCGATCTGCAGGGCCCGGCAGTGGTACTCGCTGCCGGGCCCTCGAACGATTACCGGGCCGAAGCCGACCAGCCGTAGTGAGTCGCGGTATGGCCCGCGGGGACCGTCGCCACGGGCACCCCGGTGCAATCCGGAGTGTTGTACACGCGGAAATCGCGAGTGCTCCGGTTCTCGAACCGGATATCGCGCTGGAATCCACTCGCCCAGCACGTATCGAGATCGCTCAGTTCGAGTGTGTTGTCGATGATCACCACTTCCCGGCCGTCGCCGAAACCGGCCGACCCGGTGGGGAACGCGGCTGCGGCGGGCGCCACCGCGGCGACCGCGGCAACTGCGAGAACACCTGCGATGGAGTATCTTTCGCGTTTCATTAACAGAATCCTAGCCGCGCTCCCGCGGACGCCGCTCAGCACTACCATTTGACGTTGATCGGCCCGGGCGACCACAGACCGCCGTGCATCTCCTGGGTGACCGATGGTTTCGCCGGCCGTGCCGCGCGGTCGATCGGCGTGAACCGCTGCAGCTGACCCCAATCGTGGCTCCAGTCGTCCTTCAGATACGTGGCCAGGGTTTGGGAACGCAGCAGCTGGCGGGTCCAGCCCAGCGGGCCGCCGCCGTCGTGGCTCTGCCACAGCGAGGTGGTGTGCGAGGCCGGGCGGTTGGGCAGGATGCGCCAGCCGGGTGGCTGGGCGATCCCGTCCTTGTGGTCGTAGGGCCGCTGGCACGGGAACTGGAGGCCCACGGCCCAGTCCAGCAGCACCGGCTGGTCCGACCCGATCAGGTCGTTGAGGGTTTGTGTCCGCGGGATACGCGGTGGGGTGAGCGCCATCCACTCCTGGGCATCGACGGACAGATCCTTCGCCTTGATGCGGACCACATCGGCCTGCTCGGGGATCTCGTCCAGCGGCACCCGCAGATTCCGCCAGGACGGGGTCGGGCCGATATCGATGGGCATCACCTGACCGAGGGGCCGGGCGCCGGTCGCCGATTCGGCGGTGCCGTATTCGATATCGATCGGCTGGCCGGGCATCACCGAACCGTCCTGGGTGGTCGCCCGGAAGCGGCCCGCCGCGGTGATCGCCATGATGCCGTCGCGGTCCTGCGGTTCGGGCAGCCGGTACCAGCCGGTGGTCAGTTCGGCCGCTTCCTGCTGGCCGGCGGTCCCGAGCACCGGGGTGGTGGCGGACAAACCGAACGGCAGGGGAGCGCCACCGGTCTGCGTCCGGGAGCTGCCGTCGGAGCCCTCGTCTTCCAGGGCGTCGGCGATACTGCTCTCCTCGTCCTTCGTCTGATCGTCATCGGAGGTCACGTTCGCGACGCCGTTCGGTACGAAACCGGCGCTGTCGCCGGCGAAGGTGCTCTCGGCGTCGCCGGACAGCGGGGTGAGCATCGCGGCATTCGGATCGGTTTCGACGAGCACATCGTTGGCCATCCCGCACGGTTCGCCGCGGACCGCATCGATATTCGACCGGGCCAGCGAGAACGCCGGGTATTGTGTGGCGGCGGCAGTCGCGAACGAGCCCACCTGGAACACCACGATCACCGCTGCCGCCACCGTCAGCGGCGGGATCTTCGCCAGCCGCCAGGCGCGGCGCGATACCCGATGCGGTGTTCCCGGTTCCGGGGCGCGCAGATGCCACCAGCCGGCGAGTATCAGGCACACCACGGCCACGGTCAGGAAGATCTCGCTCATCCCGAGACCGGCGATCGAGGGCGGCTCGTTCCACCACGGGATCCCGTGATCGGAGGCGTAGAACCATTTGTTGACGCCGGTGAAGATCTGCGCCATCGCCACCGCGACAACGGCCGCGAACAAGGCCCGGTAGCGCGGGGCTCGCATCACCTTCGGTCCCACCGCCATCGCGGTGACGACGGCGACGGCCCCGGCGAGCCCGGCGAAAACACCGTTGTGGTGGGTGAACTTCGTCGGGACGGTCGCCATCAGCAGCATCGCGCCGAAGGTGATCCCGAGCAGCCGTTTTGCCGGGCCTGGCGCGACGAACGGGATCCGGCCGCCCTTACGCAGCATCACGAACGCGCACACCAGCAGTCCCAGCCACATCGCGACCATCCCGAACCGGCGCCCGATCGAACCGTCGGCCGTGGGGGTGAACAGTCGCTGGTAGGCGACATAGTCGTCGTACCAGGGGATGGAGGGGCCCACCTCGTTGTGCACGCGGGTCATCTCGAACATCGCCGACAGCGGCTGGACGGCGAAGGCGAACACCAGGACGAGCGTTCCGGCGGCGGCCAACGGTGCCAGCAGTGCGCCGTAGGCCATGATCCGCGCGGACCAGGACGGTCCGGCCGACATCTTCCGTGCCCGGGCGATACCGAACCGGACGACCGATCGCGCCCCCGCCGCCAGCGGCGCGAAACAGATCACGCCCGACGGCGCCGCGGTCAGGCTGAACGCGGCGATCAGAATGGCGATCGCATACGGCAGCAGCTGCCTGGTCGCGATGGCACGTTCGACGAAGCACCAGGTGAGCAGCACCGCAACCGCGATCACCGGTTCCGGGCGCAACCCGTTGTTGTACGGCAGCCACACCGCCAGGAATCCCAGCGCACCGGTCCAGACGACGACCTTGTCGTGCCGCAGGACCACCCCGAGCCGAGGGATCACCTCCCGGCTCAGCGCCAGCCAGGCGAGGAACCCGGCGAGCAAGGTCGGCAACCGCACCCAGGGGCTGGCGATGCTGAGCTCGGTCATATGGGCGATCACGTCGTAGGGCGGCGTGCCGACCGGGTTCTCGGGGACGCCGAAGAACCGGAAATAGTTGGCCATATAACCGGATGCCAGCGAGGTGCGGGCCATCCCGAACTGGTAGCCGTCGTCGGAGGTCGTGGATCCGATGAAATGCCAGACCACAAGGGTCGTGAGCACCGTGGCGTCGACAGCGGTGAAGGTCAGCCAGCGCTGCGGTAGCAGGCGGCGTATCCGCCGGCCTGCCGAATGGTCCAGCCGGAACAGCGCCACGAGGGAGACCAGTGCACACAGCACCGCCAGCACCCCGGCGGCCCGTTTGACGAAGGTCGGGACGACCGAGAAACGGCTGTCCACCTCCGCGGTCACCGTCGTTCCGGCCGAATCGGTGAGATCGCTGAAGACGCCCACCAGCTGTGGCCGGAAATCGCCGGCGAGGAACACCGGCTCGGTATCGGTTCCGGTGAGCTCGGCGGTGGTGCCGGAATTATCGGAGTGCACGGTGAGGGTCGCGTCGCCGAGCTCGGCGACCGGGACACTGAACATCGACTGGCTGCGCAGCACCACCTCGAGGCGGGCGGGCGAGCCGTCCGCCGCGGGCTGGACCCGCGCAACGAATCCGTACTTCTCCAGATCGGGCGCGTCGGCGGGCATGGTCGCCGCCGCCAGACCGCCGTCTTCGGTCAGCTGCTGTAGTGCCGAGCCGGGGATATCGGCGTCGAACGAGACCGGTGCGTAGGAGATCAGCGGGGCCGCGATGCTAGCCGTGGAACCCTGCTGCGGCCACGTGAGTGTCGTCTTGTCCACATGGACCGGCAGGAGCGGGACAGCGAGGGCGAACAGGGTGGCGAGGAGGCCGGCGAGCAACGCCACCGGCCTCGCCCATTGTCCGCGTGCGGACCGGGTGGCCCGAGATTGCTCCGGGGGCGTCAGGTCCGCCCTCACCATGGTGTCGGTCACGGGGGGCGATGGTAACGTGACGCATTCGTTACCGGCGAAGTCGGGCAAAACATCCACGGTGGTCGTGTTCCTTCGCGACCGTGTGAGCAGGGACGATTCCGGATCGGCGGTTCCGCGGCCGGAATGCTCCCCGGAAACATGGGCGTGAAACGGAACTATTTCCGTTCGGGCCGGTTTCTTCCGGAACAGCCCTGTTGTCGTCCATGTCTCGCCGTTGTCGCGGAGACGGAGTCTCGCGCCTCGCAGGCGGTCGGCCGACCGGTTAGTCGGGTGCTCGGCGTGAGGTGGATCCAGACAACTGGCGCAATCTGCAGGCATGAAGTCGGCACAGTGGGTAACGTCGTTACCGAATGGTGGAAATGGGGTTCTTGTTGCCGTGATGCTCCCGATCGTGGAGCCTCGCAAGACCCCCGCAGCGATCGAAGGAGTTCGCCGTGGCCCGTGCAGACCGGATCTATTGGGACCCCTTCGACCGTGATATCGCCCGCGACCCTTATCCGATCTACCGCCGGTTACGTGAGGAAGCGCCGCTCTACTACAACGACGAGCACGATTTCTACGCGTTGAGCCGCTACGACGATGTCGACCGCGCCCTGCTGGACTGGCAGACCTTCTCGTCGTCGCGCGGCCCCATCCTGGAGATCATCAAAGCCGGCGTCGAGATCCCGCCGGGCACCCTGCTGATGGAGGATCCGCCGGCGCACGATATCCACCGCGCGCTGCTCGCACGGGTGTTCACGCCGCGGCGAGTGCTTTCACTGGAACCGCAGATCCGGGACCTGTGCATCCGGTCGCTGGACCGCCTCGCCGGCGCGGGCCGATTCGACCTCATGACCTCGTTCGCCAACGAGGTACCGATGCGGGTGATCGGCATGCTGCTCGGCATCCCGGAATCCGACCAGCAGGGTGTCCGCGATCGGGCGGACGCGAATCTGCGCACCGAACCCGGACAGCAGATGCAGATATCGGAGCAGGCCATCCCGCACACCGATACGTTCGCCGAATACATCGACTGGCGCGCCGAGCATCCTTCCGACGATCTGATGACCGAGCTGCTGAACGCGCGATTCGAAGACACCGAAGGGGTGACGCGCACTCTGACCCGGCAGGAGATCCTGACCTACATCACGGTGGTCGCCGGCGCCGGCAACGAAACCACCGCCCGGTTGCTCGGCTGGCTGGGCACACTACTGGCCCGCCACCCGGAGCAGCGGGCAGAATTGGTCGAGGATCCGCGGCTCATCCCGAAGGCGATCGAGGAAACCCTGCGTTTCGAACCCACCGGACACGCCATCGCTCGCTACGTCACCACCGATATCGAACTGCACGGCACCACGGTTCCGGCCGGTAGCGCCATGATGCTGCTGGTCGCCTCCGCCAATCGTGACCCCGGCCGCTGGGACGATCCGGATACCTTCGATATCCACCGCCGGATCAGCAATCTGCGGACCTTCGGCTTCGGCACTCACTACTGCCTGGGCGCCTCGCTGGCCCGGCTCGAGGCGCGGGTCGCGCTGGAGGAATTCCTGAAACGCTTCCCGGAGTGGGAGGTCGACTGGGACGCGTTGGAACTCTCGTCCACCTCGACCATGCGTGGCTGGGAAACCGTGCCGATCACCGTCGATCTGCCTGCTGTGCATGCCTGAATCCGGCGAGATATCGGTCAGTAGCCGGCGCTCTTCGGAGAATGCCGAATCCGCTACGAAGCGATACCGGTCGGGCGTAGGCTTCGGATTCGATCGACCCGAATCTGGAGTGCAACATGGCCGGTGCTGCGGAAATGATGTCCCGAGGAATGAGCGCAGGCGATCAGCTCGCCCGCCACGCACGGAAGACACCGGACACTCCGGCTTTGAGATTCGGTGGAATATCGCGTAACTACCGCACCTTGGACGAGCGGGTTTCCCGGTTGGCGAACGCATTACGCGACCGCGGGGTCGGCGCGGGGGACCGGGTGGCCGTACTGGGCCTGAACTCGATGGAGGTCGTGGAGGCGTTTCTCGCACCGATGCGGGCCGGCGCGATCTGCGTCCCGATCAACTTCCGGTTGACCGCCGCCGAAATCGCTTACCTCCTGGAGGATTCCGGCGCGGTCGCGGCCGTGGTGGACGCCCGGTTCGCGAGTGTCCTGGCCGATGCGCGGCGCAAGGCGCCCGGATTGCGGACCTGTCTGGTGATCGGCGGCGAACCCGGCACCGCCGGGGAGTACGGCGAGGATTACGAGACCGCGCTCGCCGCGGCCGATCCGGAGTGCCGGGCGAATCCCGTCGACGAGAATTCGGCGGCGTACATCATGTACACCTCGGGCACCACCGGCCGGCCGAAGGGTGCGGTGCTGACCCATGCCAACCTGCTGCTGCACGCCTTCAGTGTCAGCCTGCACCAGGGCACCGCCGGCGATGTCGACCCGGTGGCGCTCAACGGCGCACCGCTGTTCCATATCGCCGGGTTGTCCAGTTATCTGATGTGCCTGCTGCCCGGCGGTACCTTCGTGATCACGGCCTCCGGTGGATTCGATCCCGCGGCCTCGGTGGAACTCCTGGCGCGGGAACGTGTTTCCAGCTGTTTCTTCGTCCCGGCGCAATGGCAGGCGATCTGTGCGCTCCCGGATATCGGGAAATACGACCTGTCCGCGCTGCGCCAGATCTCCTGGGGCGCGGCGCCCGCCTCGACCACGTTGTTGCGCACCATGATCGAGACGTTCCCGCAGGCATCGGTATCGACGGCATTCGGGCAGACCGAATGCAGCCCGGTGACCTGCACCCTGCGTGGTGAGGACGCGATCCGCAAAATCGGCTCGGTGGGGATGCCGATCCTGAATGTCGAGATGCGCATCGTCGACGACGAAATGAACGATGTGCCGGTCGGGGAGGTGGGCGAAATCGTCTACCGGGGACCGACGGTGATGAAGGAATACTGGAACAAGCCCGACGAGACCGAACGGGCCTTCGCCGGTGGCTGGTTCCACTCCGGCGATCTCGTGCGCCAGGACGAAGACGGCTATCTCTATGTCGTCGACCGGAAAAAGGACATGATCATCTCGGGCGGGGAGAACATCTACTGCGCCGAAGTGGAGAACATCCTCGCCGCGCACCCCGGGATCGCCGATGTCGCGGTGATCGGTATCCCGCATCCCACCTGGGGCGAGGCGCCACTCGCGGTGATAGTCGCGGCGGATCCGTCCACACCGCCGACCGCCGCGGGAGTCGAGGAATTCGCCCGCACCCAGCTGGCCGGATACAAATGCCCCAAGGAGATCGCGGTGGTCGCCGAGCTTCCGCGCAACCCCAGCGGAAAGGTACTGAAAACAGTGCTCCGGGAGACGTATGCACAGGGTGCTCCGTAAGGCCCGGAGCGTGCACCCGGAGGTGATCGGCCGGCAGAGCCGTGATCGCCGGCGGGCTCCACACGGTATGGAATCACCGGGATCGCAACGGGACACAGCCGCATGAGGCATGAGACCGTCGCTGGTACGCCCGCTATATCCGGCTGCGGCGCGGGATTCGGTGCCCGGAAGACCGCGCGCCGTACCCGGTCAGGTGTCCGGATTTCGGTTAGTGTGGCGACTCACGCGTCTGTGAGTTCGCGCGGGCCGGTGCCGGGCCGGTTCGCCGTCGACGAGGGGAATCCCCGTGAATCTGTGGAGTTATGTCCAGGGGCGAGGTGAGACGCTGGCGTTCCTCACCTATCAGCATGCGTCACTGGCCTTCCAGACCGTGCTGGCCGGCAGTATCGTCGCCGTCCTCATCGCCGTGGCGGTCTACCGGCTGCCGCTGCTGTCGGCACTGTCGCTGACCTCGAGCCGGGTCGCGCTGACCATCCCCTCGCTGGCCCTGCTGGCGCTGCTGCTGGTGCCGTTCGGGCTCGGTGTGGTGCCTTCCTTCCTGATGCTGGCGTTCTTCGCGGCGCTGCCGGTGATCGGCAATGCGATCGTGGGATTGCGTTCGGTCCCGGCCTCGGTCGTCGAATCGGCCCGGGGTATCGGCTTTTCCCGGTGGCGGATACTGCTCACCGTCGAACTGCCCATCGCCTGGCCGGTGATCCTCACCGGTATCCGGGTGTCCACGCAGATGATCGTCGGCGTCGCCGCCATCGTCGCCTACGTGCTCGGCCCGGGCCTCGGCTCGCTGATCTTCAACGGCCTGTCCCGGCTCGGCGGTGCGAACGCGCTGGAAATGGCGTTGACCGGCACCATTCTCATCGTCGCCATCGCCCTGGTTTTCGACGCGCTGCTCGTCGGGCTCGGGCGTTTCACTATCGCAAAGGGATTGTCATGAGCGAGGCTGTCACCGGCCGGCCCGCGCCGGCGACACCGGAACGGGCGGTGACCGGCGCATCCATCACCCTGGATTCGGTCGTCAAACGCTACAAGGGCCAGGAGGTTCCCGCGGTCGCCTGCCTGGACCTGGAGATCGCGGCGGGGGAGATCGTGGCATTCGTCGGGCCGTCGGGCTGCGGTAAGACGACCACACTCAAGATGATCAACCGGTTGATCGAACCGACCGAGGGCAGGATCCTCATCGGCGACCGCGATGTGACCCGGGAGGACCCGGACAAACTGCGGCAGTCCATCGGCTATGTCATCCAGTCCGGTGGCCTCTTCCCGCACTGGACGGTCGCCAAGAACATCGGCGCGATACCGCGGGTCCTGGGCTGGGACAAACAGCGGATCGCCGAACGCACCGAATACCTGCTCGACCTCGTCGGTCTCGACCCGGCGGAATTCGCGGGCCGCCTGCCGAAGGATATGTCCGGCGGGCAGCAGCAGCGCGTCGGGGTGGCGCGCGCACTGGCGGCCGATCCGCCGGTGCTGCTGATGGACGAACCGTTCGGCGCGGTCGACCCGATCACCCGGGCCCGCCTGCAGGACAGTCTGCTGGCCATCCAGCACGAACTCGGGAAAACCATCGTGGTGGTCACCCACGATTTCGAGGAGGCGACCAAACTCGGCGACCGGGTGCTCATCCTGTCCGAGGGCGGTCATATCGAGCAGTACGCGACCCCGGAGGAAATCCTCACCGACCCCGCGACCCCCTTCGTCGAGGAATTCGTCGGCTCCGGGGCGAAACTCGCGTATCTGACCGTATCCCGGGTGCGCGATGTCGAAACCCACGACGTGATCACCGCCCGCGTAGGGGAACCGGCGCCGGCCGTGATCGAACGCGCGAAAGCCGCGGGGCACACCTGGGTGGTGGTGGTCGACGCCGCCGGACGGCCGCGGTCCTGGCCGACACTCGCGGAAATGGAGACCAAACCCGTGATCTCCGATTTCCTGGACCGGCGGCTGCCGGTGGTCGCCCGGTCCTCGACCCTCAACGACGCACTGGACGCCATGCTCGCGACGAGCCAGGGCGCCGCGCTGGTCACCGACGGTCGCGGGGCGGTGGTCGGATCGCTGAGTATCGGTTCGGTGACCGAACTGATCCGGGACAAACTCGCCGAAGTACGCGAGGAGGACGCCGAGGTCTCCTACACCACCTACGTGGACGGAACGGATCCGGCGCCGACTCCCGTGGTCGCGGCCGACGACGAGCCCCCGGCCCCGGCCGCACCCGGGGGCGAACGTTCCGCACCCGGAACCGGCGCGCAGCTCCCGGCGGCCGGCACCGCGCCCGAGTCGGCCGGCTCCGCGCGTCCCGAGCCGACCGCGCGTGGCGGCACCGCGGAACCCGGTGGCGACGACAGTGATTCGGCCGGGCCGTCATGAACCGGCTGCGCCGCATACCGTTGGATGTCTGGTTCGAACCGCTCATCATCGTGATCATCGGCGCCGGTTACCTGCTGTGGTATCGATCGACGACCTTCACTCCGACCGAGCAGGCGTCGCTGAGCTGGGCGAACCTGCAGACCACCATCCTCGAGCACATCAAACTGACCGTGGTGGCCACGGTGATCGTGGTCGTGGTGGCGATACCGCTGGGTATCGCCCTCACCCGGCCCGCGTTGAAAAGATTCGAACCCCTCGCCGTCAACATCGCCAATATCGGCCAGGCCGCGCCCGCGGTCGGCCTGCTGGTGCTGTTCACGTTCTGGCTGGGCACCGGCTTCCGAACGGCGATCGTGGGCCTGGTCGTGTACGCGGTACTGCCGATTCTGCAGAACACGATCGTGGGTCTGCGGCAGGTGGATCAGCGCACGATCGAGGCATCGCGCGGGATCGGCTTCTCGGGCACCCGCACCCTGCTGCAGGTGGAACTACCGCTGGCGGTGCCGGTCATCCTCAACGGGGTGCGCACCGCACTGGTGATACTGGTGGGCACCGCGACACTGAGCACCTTCATCGGCGCCACCAGCCTCGGCACGCTGATCACCACCGGGGTCACCCTGTTCCTGCCGAAACTGCTCGTCTCCGGCGCGATCCTGGTCGCGCTGCTGGCATTGATCATCGATTGGCTGGGCCGGCTCGTCGAACTGGCCGCGACTCCGCGAGGTATCTCATGACCGCGCCCCGCGCCCGGCTGCTCGCCCTGGCCGCCGCGCTGGCGCTGCTGCTCACCGGGTGCGGACTGGTGAGCTCGTCGGGGACCTTCCACGATGCGACCCTGCCCGGCGGCGCCCGCCCGCTGGACGGTGCGCGGCTCACCGTCACCTCCAAGAGCTTCACCGAAGGGGTGCTGCTGGGCAAGATCACCGCCACCTATCTGGCCGCGGCGGGTGCCGAGATCACCGATCTCACCGGCGCCCCGGGATCGGCGTCGTCGCGGCAGGCCCAGCTGAACGGAGACGCCGACGTGCTCTGGGAGTACACCGGCACCGGCTGGGTGAACTACCACAACCAGACCGAGATCATCCCCGATCCCCAGGAACTGTGGCAGGCCGTCCACGATATCGAGAAAAGCGAATACGACCTGGAATGGTTGCCACCGGCCAACTTCAACAACACCTACGCATTCGCCGCGTCGGCGCCGGCAGCCGAACGGCTGGGTGTGCGCTCACTGTCCGATGTGGCCGCGCTTCCGGTCGCCGACCGCACCTTCTGTGTCGACGACGAATTCTTCAGCCGTTCCGACGGTTTCCTGCCGATGCTGGAGAAATACGGGATCCCGTACAACGATCCGAACGGTGTGCCCGCCGCGAACGTCACCCGGATGGACGCCGGCGTCGTCTACACGGCGACGGCCCAGAGCGCCCCTTGCAACTTCGGCATGGTCTACACCACCGACGGCCGGGTGAAGAACCTGAACCTGGTGGTCCTCGACGACGACCGGAAATTCTTCCTGCCCTACAGCGGCACCGCGGTGGTGCGCGGCGAGATTCTCGAACGATATCCACCGGTGCGCGAACTGCTCGCCACGATCTCCGAACGCCTCACCGACGACCTGATGCAGGACCTCAACGCCCGCGTCGATATCGACGGCGAGGACCCGGCCGATGTCGCCTACGACTGGCTGAAGAACGAGGGACTGGTCGAATAGACCTTGCCGGTGCCCCCGCGGGCCGGGGTCGCCCAGGTTATCCCCGGCGCCGTCGGTAGCCGAGCCCGCAAAGTTCCCGCGCAGGTGCGCCCGGTCAGTAGGCGGCCGCTTCTTCCTCGCCTGTCCGTATTCGGCCGAATCGCATCGCGGCGCGCACCGCCCGTAGTAACTTTTCAATCAAGTGATTGAACGACGAGGATCGGGCGCGTAGTGGGTACAACGGATCGGTTGTTCGGCATGCTCCGGCCGGAGCTTCCGGTGGTGGATTTGGACGAATGGAGCCGCGGCACCAGGGCGGAGAAGATCCGGCCGATGGCGCGGCACTGGGCCGAGGTCGGTTTCGGCACGCCGCCGCCGCTACACCTGTTCTACGTGGTCAAGATCGCCCTCTACATCCTGGGCGGAATGCTGTTCGCGCTGACCACCACCGGAATCGACGGGTTCACCGCGGTCGGGTCGTGGTGGTCGGAACCGATCGTGTTCCAGAAGGTCGTGCTGTTCACCATCCTGTTCGAGGTCGTCGGCCTGGGCTGCGGTTTCGGACCGTTGAACAACCGCTTCTTCCCGCCGATGGGGTCGATCCTGTACTGGTTGCGGCCCGGCACGATCCGGCTGCCACCGTGGCCGGGCCGGGTGCCGCTGACCCGGGGCACGACCCGGACCCCGTTCGACGCCGTGCTGTACGCGGCACTGCTGGTGATGCTGCTGGTCGGGTTGTTCTCGGACGGTACCGGGCCGATACCCGAGATCGGGTCGTCGGTGGGCCTGCTGCCGATCTGGGAGATCGCGGCGGTTCTCGTCCTGCTGGCGGTGCTCGGGTTGCGTGACAAGGTGATCTTCCTGGCGGCGCGCGGCGAGGTGTACGGGGCGCTCGCGGTCACCTTCCTGTTCGGTGGTGCCGATACGATCGTCGCCGCGAAGGTCGTATTCGTCGTCATCTGGGTCGGCGCGGCGGTATCGAAGCTGAACAAGCATTTCCCGTTCGTGGTGTCGACGATGATGTCCAACAGTCCGGTGGTGCGGCCGCGGGCACTCAAACGCCTGTTCTTCGAACGGTTCCCGGACGATCTGCGACCGGGACGGCTGTCGCGGCTGTTCGCCCACGGTGGTACTGCGGTCGAGATGCTGGCCCCGCTGGTGTTGTTCTTCAGTGACGGGGGCCTGCCGACCACGGTGGCCGCGGTCGCCCTCATCTGCTTCCACCTGGTGATCCTCACCGCGATTCCGATGGGGGTACCGCTCGAGTGGAACGTCTTCATGATCTTCGGGTTGCTGACATTGTTCGTCGGGCATGCGGATGTGGGTCCGGCCGATCTGGGTAATCCGTTACCGGTGGTGCTGCTGTTCGTGGTTCTCGCGGGGACGGTCGCGATCGGGAACACGTTCCCGCGCAAGGTCTCCTTCCTGCCCGGAATGCGGTACTACGCCGGCAACTGGGACACCACCCTGTGGTGCATCAAACCGTCGGCCGATGCCAAGATCCGCGCCGGAATCACCGCCGTGGCCGCCATGCCGGCCGCCCAGCTCGAGCGCTACTACGGCAGCCGGGAGGCAGCCCAGATCCCGCTGTATCTGGGATACGCGTTCCGCGCGTTCAACACCCACGGCAAAGCGTTGTTCACCCTCGCGCATCGAGCAATGGCCGGGCACGACGAGAAGGACTACGTCCTCACCGACGGCGAACGTATCTGTTCGACAGCCCTGGGCTGGAACTTCGGTGACGGCCACCTCCACAACGAACAACTGATCGCCGCCCTGCAGCAACGCTGCGGTTTCGAACCCGGTGAGGTGCGGGTGGTGCTGCTGGACGCCCAGCCGATCCAGCGGCAGCAGCAGAACTACCGCCTGGTGGACGCCGCAACCGGTGAATTCGAACGCGGGTACGTGCGGGTCGCCGATATGGTGGTCCGCCAGCCGTGGGACGACGACGTACCCGTGTATCCCGAGAACAGGAGCTGACGACCCCGGCTCAGCGGCCGGGCGTGAGCCGGCGCACCGCCTCGTCCAAGGTTTCCGGGCGCTTGCAGAACGTGAACCGGACGAGGTGGCGCCACGACGCGGGATCATCGGTGAAAACACTGACCGGCACCGCCGCCACACCCAGCCGTTCGGGCAGCTCACGGCAGAACCGGATATCGTCGTCCGCGCCGAGCGGGCGGATATCGGCGCAGACGAAATAGCTACCGGCACTCGGATGCACACGGAACCCGGTATCGGCCAGCGCCGCGGACAACCGCAACCGGCGTTCGGCCAGCGAATCCCGCAGCGCGGCCACCCACTCGAGTTCGTGGGTGAGGGCATGGGCGACCGCCGGCTGGAACGGGCCACCGCCGACGAAGGTGAGGAATTGTTTGGCGGCCAAGGCGCCGCCGATCAACGCGGCCGGTCCGCAGATCCAGCCGATCTTCCAGCCGGTGACGCTGAACGTTTTCGCCGCACTGGAGACGACCAGTGTCCGCTCCGCCATCCCCGGCAGGGTGGCGATACTGATGTGTTCGGCGCCGTCGTACACCAGATGCTCGTACACCTCGTCGGCCAGCACCAGCAGATCGTGCTCGCAGGCGATCTCGGCGATG
This sequence comes from Nocardia carnea, assembly GCF_029868325.1. Classification (GTDB taxonomy): domain Bacteria; phylum Actinomycetota; class Actinomycetes; order Mycobacteriales; family Mycobacteriaceae; genus Nocardia; species Nocardia carnea_C. Next base: position 22,953 of record NZ_JARWNW010000263.1, on the reverse strand, counting down.
GCGGTCAGGTCTGTGCGATCCAGGACGGTGCCGGTGGGATTGTGCGGTGAGTTCAGGATCAGCATGCGGGTGGCCGGGGTGATCGCGGCCCGCAGACTGTCGTGGTCGAGAACGAACCGGTCACCGTCGGCGGTGAGCCGGGCAGTACGGCGGTGGGCACCGGCCAGCGCTGTTGCCGCGGGATAGGAGTCGTAGTACGGCTCGATCAGCACGACTTCGGCACCCGGCTCGACCAGCCCGAGTACCGCAGCGGTCACGGCTTCGGTCGCGCCGACGGTCACCAGCACTTCGCTGTCGGGGTCGTACCGGGTGCCGTAGCGCCGGGCCCGGTCCGCGGCGATCGCGCGCCGCAGCGCCGGCACACCCCGGCCCGGCGGGTACTGGTTACCGCCACCGGCGATGGCCTCGCGGGCGACCTCGAGCATGGCCGCGGGGCCGTCGCTGTCCGGGAAACCCTGCCCGAGATTGACCGCCTCGTGCCGGACGGCGAGTTCGGTCATCTCGGCGAAGATCGTGGCCGCGAACGGCCGCAACCTGGTGACGGTGGGGGACGGGTCAGGCATGAGACGAGGGTAGACGGCGGTTCGGGTGCCGCGGTCGGCTCGGTGCCGGCGAGCGCGGTGGCGACCCGGCGGCGGAGCGGTGTGCGGTCCGGCGCCGCGGTTCCGTCACGACGCGTAGACGCCGTTCGGTAGGGATGCGGCGTGCCGCCGGGTCGCGGTCGATACAGTCGCAGGTGATGCGCATCGATCGGAAAGTCCTCGTACTGCTGACGATCCTCGGTCTGGCCCTGGCCGGTTGCTCCTCCGGGCCGCCCGAGCCCGAAACCACGGCCGGCAATTTCGCCGACGCGCTCAACCGCGACGATGTCGCCGCGGCGGCGCAGCTCACCGACGACCCCGCCCGCGCGGAGCAGACCGTCGGCGCACTGTACGAGGGTCTGGGCAAAGAAGTGACCTACACGGTCGCCGGGACCGAAGACGATACGTTCACCCTCGAGGCCACCTGGAAGCTGGGGAAACAGGGCGCCGAGTGGCAGTACACGACCACCGGCACCGCCGTGGAGACCGACGCGGGCCACCGTATCCGCTGGAATCCGGCCGTGCTCGCACCCGGTCTCGACCAGGGGGAATTGACCTATGCGCCGGTGTATCCGGAACCGGCGCGTGTTCTCGACGCGTCGGGCGGGGAACTGCTGACCGAACAGGTGGTGACCCTGGTCCAGCTCGCGCCCGGCGCCGATACCGCAGCCGTCGCGAATCTCGTCTCGCCGATCGCGCCGGGCATCACCGCGGCCTCACTGGACGCCGATCTGGCCGCGGCCAACGGCGGCTCCGTGACCGCGATCAGCTTGCGCGAATCCGATATCGCGCCGATCCGGGAAGCGTTGACCGCCACTGCCGGGGTCACCTTGGCCCCGCAGACCCGGCTGCTCACCACCGACCGCGATCTGTCCGCGCAAACCCTGTCCGGTCCGGCCGAACTGTGGCAGGAGCAGGCCGACGCGGCGGCCGGTTGGGTGGTCCAGGCCCGCACGCCGGAAGGCCCGGTCCGGATCGCCGGCCGGGACCCCGGGCAGACCTCCGATATCCACACCACCATCGACGCGGGCCTGCAACGCGCCGCGGAAGCTGCACTGGACCCGATCGACCAGACAGCGGCCGTCGTGGCGATCCGCCCGTCCACCGGTGAGATCGTGGCCGCAGGCCAGAACTCCGCCGCCGACGGCGAAGGACCCATCGCGTTCACCGGCCTCTACCCGCCCGGGTCGACCTTCAAAACGGTAACCACCGCCGCGGTCCTGGACGCCGGGATCGCGAACCCCGATACCGTGCTGCCGTGCCCCGGCGTCGCCGATATCGAGGGCCGCCGGATCCCCAACGACGACAGTTTCGACCTGGGCCAGGTCCCACTGCACACCGCCTTCGCGCAATCCTGCAATACGACCATGGCCGGGCTGGCCGTCCAGCTGCCGCCGGAAGCGCTCACCACCACCGCCGAACGCCTCGGACTCGGCGTCGACTACGTGACACCCGGACTGACCACCGTGACGGGCAGCGTGCCGGTCCCGGCGAATTCGGCGGAACGGGTCGAGGCAAGTATCGGCCAGGGCGCGGTCACGGCCTCCCCGTTCGGGATGGCGCTGGTCGCCGCCTCGATCGCCGACGGCGCGACCCCGCCACCGGTCATGCTGGCCGGCCAACCCGGCACACCGGACCGCACCCCGCCACCGCTGCCCGCCACCGTGACCGACCAGCTGAAAACCATGATGCGTGAGACCGTTACCGGCGGCACCGCCACCCAGCTGGCCGATATCCCCGGCCTGCTCGGCAAAACCGGTACCGCCGAATACGGCGACAACACGAACGCGCACGGCTGGTTCGTGGGTATCCGCGGCGATCTCGCCTTCGCGGTCTTCGTCGCCGACGCCGGCAGTTCGGGCCCCGCCGTCGAGGCCGCGGGCCGCATGCTGCGGAGTTCGTGACAGCGTGTCCGATGACTCCTGTGAGTTATCGGACACTGCCCCTCTCGGGCGTCGCCGGTTCACACCCTGGTCGGGGTGTGAACCCTTGTCCCCCGTCTACCGGGCCGGTTTCACCGGCACCCACAGGGGGCCGGTCAGCGCCTCGGGGCGAGTTCAGGCCGCCTGTTCCCGCGCGGCGTCGAGCAGCAGTTCCACTGCGTAAACGACGACTTGATCGAGGATCTCGGCGGGTTCCCCCGCGAAAATCCGATGGTGCGTCCGCACCGAGCCGTCCACGGACACGGCGAACCACACCGACCCCGGCTCCTCCCCGTCCTGCGGATCGGGGCCACCGGCACCCGTGACACCCACCGCCAAGGACGCCTCGAACAGCGTCCGCACCCCCTCAGCCATCGCAGCAGCCGCCGGCGCACACACCACCGGCCCGTCCGGCACACCCAGCACATGATGTTTGACCGCTCTGCTGTAAGCGACCACGGCCCCCCGGAACCACTCACCCGAGTTGCTCGCCGCGCCCAGCGCCGCCGCCAGCTGCCCCGACGTCAGCGATTCCGCGACCGCCACCTGCAACCCGGCCCGCCCGGCAATCTCCGCCAGCTCTTCGGCCTCTTCATGCGCTCGCCCCAGCACAGCCGGCACCAGCAGCTCCTCGGAATCAGATTCAGAAGTCATCGACATCCCCGGGCCGGGACCGGCGCACCACCACTCCGCCGGCCTGCTGCGTTCGGTCGCAGATCATGAACGCCATCGTAACGGCGCCGCCATCTCCGGGCGTCCCACATCGCCGGGCCCGCGCTCGACGAGGTAGTCGAAGCTGTTGCATGGCTGCCACAATAGAAATTCCAGTGCCTTGGTTGCGTTCATGGTCGCGCCGCGAGCGTCGCAGAACGGATCTGCCGATGCATGGTCGCTGGCGCGAGCCGTGGGGTCTGAAGCCCGGCGGCCTGCTATACACAGCACATGCCGGAGAATTTCTTCGACGCTCTGATCGCCGCGGCCGACCCGCCGGTGTTCGTGGTGACACTCGCCGCCGATGGGCAGCGGGCCGGGTGTTTGGTGGGGTTCGCGGCGCAGGTGGCGATCGAACCGCGGCGGTTCCTGGTGTGCTTGTCCGAGGTGAACCACACCTACCGGCTCGCGCAGCGGACGGAATTCTTGGGTGTGCATCTGATCGGCCGCGACCATGCCTCGCTGGCGCTGCTCTTCGGCGGGGAGACCGGCGACGAGATCGATAAGTTCGCGCACTGCTCGTGGCGGGCCGGTCCGCATGATGTGCCGGTGCTGGACGATGCCGCGGCCTGGTTCTGTGGTCGTGTTCTCGCCCGGCACGATTTCGGCGACCATAGGGGATTCGTGCTTGCGCCGGAGGTGGGGGAGGTCCGGCGATCGGAGCCGGGGGCGCTGCGGTATCACCACGTCGCGGACCTGGAACCCGGTCATCCGGCCTGATCCGTCGGTACCGGCTGTTTACGTGGCCGGTCGATGGTTACCCGCGCCGCAGACCGGCCGGATCGGGCAGGCCGGTCGTCCCGACGAGAGGAGTCCGGCTGTGAGCGGAACCGACAAGGTCAGCAACAAGGCCGAGGAGCTCGCCGGTCAGGCCAAGGAGAAGTACGGCGAGGCCACCGGTGACGAGGACAAGAAGAACGAAGGCAAGGCCGATCAGGTCAAATCGAATCTGAAGGATGCCGGCGAGAAGGTGAAGGACGCCTTCCGCGACTGATCGGTCGACTGCGGTGGCCGGGATCGGTGGCGTTCGTTCGATCCCGGCGCCGTCGCAGGCGTCGCCGGTGCTGGCTGCTGTGTCGGGCCGTGACCGTGATCGGTCGCATGGAGTGCGGTACGGCTGCGACGGATGTGGCAATTTCGCGGCGAATAGCATTGCGGCGAACTGTCTTTGCCGCTTCCTGTGAACACCGCGCCCCCAGCCGTATTTCATGCTACTTTTCGTCACATATACCCCGGCTGGTGTGGAGGTCCAGTGCCGTACAGCGTGCACGAAATGATCGGGCGGTCGCTTGCCCAAGGGAACGAGGGCGGTGGCGCGGCGCTGGATCAGGTCGCCATCATGACCGGGTCCGCCGGGGTGATCGCCCTCGGATTGCTGTGGGTGGGCTACCTCCACCGCACCCGCCGCATCACCTGGTTACAGCGGACAGCGGACCGGCTCGGAAGCTGGTTCGATCAGCCGGGCTGGGTGGCGCTACCGCTGGCGATGTTCCTGGCCACCATCCTCACCGCACTGCTCGGCTTCATCTGGGATGTGAGCCTGCACATCGGGAACGGCCGCGACGAGGGCCCGCTGGCAAATCCGGCGCACTATTTCATCCTCGCGGGCCTGTTCTTCCTGTTCACGGCCGGTATGGCGGCGATCGTGCTGCCCCTCGACGAGAAACCCGGCCCGGCGGCGGTGCGGATCACCCGCACCTGGTACGCGCCTGTCGGCGGGATCCTGCTGGCCGGTGCCGGACTGTATGCCTTGATCGGGTTCCCGCTCGACGATCTGTGGCACCGCATATTCGGGCAGGACGTCACGCTGTGGGGGCCGACGCATCTGATGCTCATCGGCGGAGCGGGGCTGTCGCTGGTGGGTGTGCTGCTGCTCGAATTCGAGGGCCGGCGCAGCCGGCCGGAGCCGGTCGAGCCGAGGCCGCGCCGGATGTGGTGGATGCGGGCCTTCGCCTTCGGGGGCCTGCTCATCGGGCTGTCGGTATTCCAGGTGGAGTACGACTTCGGCGTCGAACAGTTCCGGCTGGTACTGCAGCCCATGCTGATGGTGGCGGCGGCGACCGTTGCGCTGATCGCCGCCCGGATGACCCTCGGCCCGGGCGCGGCTCTGGTGGTGGCGTGTTTCGCCGCCGTGGTTCGTCTCGTGGTGGCCTGGCTGGTGGGCGGGCCGATCATCGACGCGCCGCGTAACGTCTTCCCGCTCTATCTCGGGATCGCCGTGGTGGTCGAGGTCCTCTGCCTGCTGCCGGCGGCCCGGCGCCGGATCCGGTGGGGCGCGCTGACGGGTCTGGTGGCGGCGACGGCCGGGATCTGGCTGGAATCCCTCTGGGTCGCTGCGGTATTCGTCGATCCCTGGCCTACGGCGATGTGGCCGGAACTGTTGCTGATGACGATCCCGACCGGAATCGCGGGCGGTGTGGTCGGCGCGATGCTCGCGACCGTGCTGCTGGGTGAACAGTTACCGCGCCCGGCTGTGCGACGCACACTGATCACCGCGGCCGTGGTCTTGGTCGCCGCGGCCACCGCCAACGGTCTGATGATCGATATCCCGCAGGATGCCCGGGCAACGGTGCAGTTGCGGGAAGCCCCCGCGGACGGTGGCCGCATGGTGCACGCCGATATCCGCATCACACCAGCCGGCCTGGCCGGCGACGATCCGGAATGGGTGCAGATCCTGGCCTGGCAGGGCGGTGTGGGCAGTGACAGTCCCGGGCGCGGGCTCGTGGTGGATCAGCTGCGCCGAGTAGGCGAGGGCCATTACGTGACTACGGAGGCTGTTCCGGTCCACGGCACCTGGAAGACGATCCTGCGCGTCCAGGACGGGCGCACACAGACTGCGCTGCCGCTCTTCATGGCCGCCGACCCCGGTATCGGTGCGGCGGAGGTGCCGGCGCTGAACGAGTTCACCCGCCCGTTCGTCGCCGAGATCACGGTATTGCAGCGGGAGCGTTCGTTCGATCATCCCGCCTGGCTCTTCACCGCGGCCTCCCTGATCGTGCTGCTGTGCAGCCTGGCACTGATCGCCGCGTTGTGCTGGGGCGCTGCCCGGATCAACGACCGCTACCCGCGGTCGTCCGGGGTGCCGGCGCCGGAGCGGGCACCGGTGTCGTGAACGACCGGTACGCCGATGTGGTGGTCCTGGCGGACCATTCGATCCTCTTGGCGATCCCCGCCTTCCTTCCTGCCTTTCTCATTGCCGGAGTTGTCCTTTTCATCGCGGTGCGCGACCGCAGGAACGGCGGGGACGAACCGGCTACGCCGCACGAGGCGGATACCGCGTCCGATACCGACGAGGAGAACTGATGCCCTTATCGCGGCTATGCGTGTCACTGCTCGTGGCAGGGTTGCTCACGGCCGGTTGCGCGGCCTCCGAACCGCAGGGCCCCGGCGCGGAGAAGACGCCCGGCGTGACGGAATCCGCGGCGAGCGTGCGGCTGACCGTGCGGATCGCGGACGGGGTGGTGTCGCCGGTGGACAGCAGGCTCGACGCACGGGTCGGTCAGCCGGTCGAAGTGATCGTGGACAGTGATATCTCCGACGAACTGCACGTGCACGCGAACCCCGACCATACGTTCGCCGTCGTCCCGGGGACGGGCCGGCGTTTCCGGTTCGCCGTCGACGTGCCGGGCCGGGTGGAGATCGAACTGCATCATTCCGGGGTCACCGTCGCGACCCTGTTCGTCCGCCCGTGACCACGCTGGCCCACGGGATCGGCGGGGCGTCGGATCTGCCGATCCCGCTGACCTACGCGCTGATCGGCGCGGCCTGGGCACTGGCCTTCTCGTTCGCGGTGCTCGCCTTCGCCTGGCGCGAACCCCGGCTGGACCCGGCCGCGGGCGGGAAACCGGTACCGGCGGCGGTGCGTGCGGTGGTGGATTCGCCGGTTCTCCGTGCGGTTGTCGCCGTGGTGAGTGTCGCCGCGACAGTGCTGGTCCTGGCGGTCGGCGTGTTCGGTTCCGCCGATCCCGCCGCGAACCCGGTGCCCGGTGTCGTCTACGTACTCGTCTGGGTCGGGGTGATGGTGGCCTCGCTGGTCGCCGGACCGGTGTGGAAACTACTGTCCCCGGCACGAGCCGTGCACCGCATGCTGTGCGCGCTCACCGGTCGGTCTCCCGAGTCCGGATGGCTGCGGTATCCGCGGGCGTGGGGCCGGTGGCCGGCGGCGTTCGGGCTGTTCACCTTCGTCTGGCTGGAACTGGCGTCCCCCGACCCGGGTTCGGTGACCGCCGTAACCGTGTGGGTGGCCGGATATCTGATCGTCACCGTGGTGGGTTTATGCGTTTTCGGCACCGAATGGGCCGAATCCGCCGACCCACTGGAGGTGTACAGCAGCCTGCTCGGCCGGCTGAGCCCGCTCGCCCGGGGCTCCGGCGGTGCCTTCGTGGTGCGCTCGCCGCTGGCGAACCTGGCCGGCACTCCGGTGGGGCCCGGGTCGGTGGCTGTTGCGGCAACGCTACTGGGTTCCACCGCGTTCGACAGCTTCTCGCTGTTCGAATGGTGGCGGGGACTGCTGGCCGAGGCGGGCGGCGCCCTCGGGCGCACCCTGGTCGGTACCGCCGGTCTGCTGGTGTTCATCGCGGCCGTCGGGGTGAGTTTCCGGGTCGCCGCCGCGGCCACTGGCGGGCTCGGCCGCGCCGAACGCCGCCTGCTCCCGACCCGCCTCGCGTACACCCTGACACCGATCATCGCGGGCTATGTGGTCGCGCACTACCTGAGCTTTCTGGTCGAGAAGAGCCAGGCGACCGTGATCCTGTTCGCGGATCCGTTCGCCGCCGGGTGGAACCTGTTCGGCCTGGCCGACCGGGAGGTCGCCTACCTCCTGTCGGCGCATCCGGCGGTGCTCGGCACCCTCAAGGTCGTGGCCGTGGTGACCGGTCATGTGCTGGGTGTCGCCGCCGCCCACGATCGCTGTCTGCGTGTGTTGCCGCCGGCGCATCGGCTCACCGGCCAGCTCGCGCTCATGCTGCTCATGGTCGGCTACACCTTCACCGGGCTCTATCTGCTCTTCGACGCCTGAATCCGGAAGTGGACCGGTGCCCGGGTTCAGCCGATCAGTCGCCGTTCGGGCACCGAGTGCGTGACGGATATGTCCCGCAGGACCGCGCCGGGGGTGCGCTCATGCAGCGGGCGGATCGCTTCCACGGCATTGACGCAGGTCAGATGATCGGCGGGGTGGACGCCCGCCATACATTTGAAGCGGACGTTCGCCGTTCCCTTCGCGGTATCGGTGGTCGTGGTGAGCCGGTAGCGCAGGGGCGCCCGGTCCGCGGTGGCCGCCGACCAGATGGAACGGTAGCTCAGCACGGGGCCGAGATCGCGGTCCACGATCACCTTTTCGACCATGCCCGTCGCATCGGTGACCACATGCACCGTACGGGCCGGTGATTCGGTGGTGCCGGTCGTGCTGCCGAACACCGCCTCGTCCAGAACATGGAGCCCGGCCGTGTAGTAACCGTCGACCACAGCCGCGGAATGGGTGGCAACGGCGGTGTCGACGGCGCCGATCCCGACCTGATCCGGTGGGCCCCACGGGTAGACACCGGCACCGGTGAAGTCCAGTTCCTCCACGAGCTCCACCCGGCGGATATCCCGGGTGACCTCGGTGATCGACCGGATGAGGCGGGCCGGGACGGTGGTCTGGAAGGCACCCGTCGCATGAAAAGCCGAATTCCCGCCGTGGCAGGCTTCGGCGAGCGCGGCTTCGGGACCGTGGCTGTCCTGCGGCGCCGTGGAGATCACGTCGTACCCGGCGCGGAGCAGACGCGGCAGTAGCGCGGCCGGTGTGTCCGCGGCGATCTCGGCGAAAGACGGTACGTAGACGAGGCATCCGGTGCCCGCGGGCGGCACCTGCGTATCCGTGATCAGTGCGGTGAGCTCCAGATCGGCCCGGGCGCCGATCCGGTCCGCGATCGGTTCGGCGAGCAGGCCGGTGCCCAGCACCGCGACGGCGACGGTGGATGAACTCATGCGGACTCCAGACGGTAGTGCGGACGCAGGTCCGGTGTCGGGGCATTTCGATACCGGTCGGGCCGCCGTCGAGGGGGACCCACCGGCGAGGCCGCTTCCCGTACAAAGCGTAGGCAACCGGCGCCGAGTACGGCATACGAATGGGCGGGTTGTCCCGAACGGATCGTATGGCCGGAATCGACTGCGTCCTGCGGTATTTCCGGTCCCGGAGTTCGCCGGTCCGTAATGCCGGGCGGCGCGTGTGGCCTCGACCGCAGGCCGAGGCCACACGCGCCGCCCGGTTCGTCAGACCTCGGCGACGCAGGTGACGAGTTTGCGTTCGTCGTAGGTGTAGTAACTGGTGGCGTCCGCGGGGCAACCGGCCTCATCGGTGGTGCCGGGCAGGATCGCGAGCACTCGCACCGTATCGGGCTTACCCGCGGTGCACGGGCTGTGCGTGGGGCTGTCCATACCGGCCGGAATGGTCATGCACTGTCCGACGACCCAGTCGATGTCGAGGCACAGGGCACCCTGTTCCTCGCCGCCGAGGGTGACGTAGTAGGTCTGGTCGACGTCGGCGGCGCAGTCGTCCTGGGTCGGCGCCTTGGCGACGACCTTGTAGTTCGACTTCTCGCTGCCGCATTCGGCATGGTCGATCTCGGCGTCCGTCATGGTCCCCGACAGGGTCACACACTGGCCGATCTCGGCGTCGAAGGAGACGTCGCCGCCCGTGTCCGTTCCGTTCTGGCCCGGAACAGTGGTCGCGGGTGCCGGGCTGGCGGAACTCGACGAATCCGTGCCGGAACACCCCGACAGGGCGAGTACGGCGCAACCGGCCACGACGACCCCGGTGAACAGGTTCCGGACCCGGGATACGGGCGCGCGTCTGGACATGACAATTCCTCCATCGATATCGATCGCATGAGTGGATAGGGGGAGAACTCATGAATCGTTCGACGAGGCACCATGATGTACGCACTACTCGCCGCCCCCGACCCGATCAAGATCATATCCGGTGGGCGCGCGCAGCGTGGTTGTGGACCGGCAGTCCGGGCGTGACCCGGGGATCGCACCAGGTCGCACCGGTTTCGGAATCGGTGGAATCCGCCGAGTGGCCGGCCCGTGCGGGCAGGCCACCCGGTCGATCACCGAGCGGTCCCGCGCGGACTATTCGGTATCGGCCGATCCCTTCGGATCCTTGGCTTCCCGCAGGGCGGTTTCCAGTTCCCGCCGGAGCCGGGCCGCGGTGGCCTCGTCACCTGCGTCCTCGGCGGTGGTGATGTCCTGGTTCAGCTGGGCGATCGTATCGCGGGTGCTCATCGAACCTCCCTTCTCGTCGGGGCGCCGGGTCGTGGGATCCGCTCCGGCATCCTCCACCGACCGCGTGTCCGATTTCCGGCGGTCGAAACATGCCCGTGCCGGCGTTCGGGTAGCTGCGCCCGCCGCCGGGTGCGAGTATCTGCCGTATGAGTGGAGCCAAGCGCATGCGGTGGCAGCCGGTCGCCCAGGGAGCCGCGGTCACCCAGCTCGAACTGTTCTTCGATCTGGTAGTGGTCTTCGCCCTCACCAAGGTCACCGATCTGGCCGCCGAGGACACCTCGGCGGTGAACATGCTGCGGGCGCTGCTCGTCCTTGCCGTGATGTGGTGGGTGTGGATCGCCTACAGCTGGCTGGGCAATGTGGTGCGCGCCGACGAAGGCCTGGCCCGGGTGGCCATGTTCACGGCCATGGGCGCCGCGTTCATCGCCGCGCTGACCATTCCCGAGGCCTTCCACGACCTGCCCGGCGGCTGGTCGGGACCGCTGGTGTTCGCACTGGCCTACCTGGTGGCCCGCCTCGTCCATCTGGGAATGTTCTGGCTCGCCAGCGCGCAGGACGCGCAGTTGCGCGCGCAGGTGATCCGCTGGGGACTCGGGTCGATCACCATCGGCACCGCACTCCTGGTGGTCGCGGCGACCACCACGGGCGCCGTGCAGATCGGGTTGTGGATCGCCGCGGTGGTGGGCGATATGGCCTGGACCCTGCTCTCCGGTAACGGCTGGCGGGTCAATTCGGCCAAACATTTCTCCGAGCGCTACGGGCTGATCGTCATCGTGGCCCTGGGCGAATCCATCGTCTCGATCGGTATCGGGGTGGCCGCGCTGCCCATTTCGTGGCCCATCACCGTGGGCTCGCTGCTGGGCCTGGCGATCTCCGGCCTGCTGTGGTGGGCGTACTTCGACGTCGCCGCACTGTCGGTGGAACATGCCCTGGCGGCGGCCGAGGGGGAACGCCGGATCAAGATCGCCCGCAACTGCTACACGTATTGGCATTTCCCGATGATCGCCGGCGTCATCGCGCTGTCCCTGGGTCTGAAGAAGGTGCTCTACTACGTCGGGGACAGTTCGCATCACCGGCTCACCGACGCGCTGCACGGGATACCGTTGTTCGCGCTCTACGGCGGTGTCGCGCTGTTCCTGATCGGGCTGGTCGGTGGCAAGGCCTACGCCACCGGGCAGGTCACCGTTTCCCGCGTTGTCGCGATCGTGGTGCTGCTCGCCCTGATCCCGCTGGCGGCGGCCCTGCCCGCTCTGGCCGCCCTGGCGATCCTGTGCGCGGTCCTGCTGTTGCTGATCGTCTGGGAGACCGTCCGCTTCGCCGCGCCGCGCGACGCGATCCGGCACGGCGAGCATCATTCGTAACGATTGCGGCACGGGGAGTTGCCATCGCCTCCGGGCGGCGTCCCTTGTCGGCCGGAGTTCGCGGCGCCTGCCGACAGCTGTACCGGCGCAGCGTGCCCGGAGTATGTTCGCCGGAAGGCGGCCGGGCCCACGATACGTCCCGGCCGGCCCGGACCGGACCGTGTCGTATCGGAACGAAGGAGCCTGCTGTGCCGAGGGAACTGGACCTGACCACGGACGAACTGCTGTCGACCACGCGAGCGGTACGTAAACGGCTCGACCTCGACCGCGAGGTCCCGCTCGAGGTGGTCCGGGAATGTATCGAACTGGCGGTGCAGGCGCCGAGTGGGTCCAACCGGCAGGGCTGGCACTGGGTCGTCGTCACCGACCCCGCGCAGCGCCGATCCCTCGGTGAGCTCTACCGCAAGGCATTCGAGGAATACGCGTCGTCCCGGTATTTCCCCGGTAACCAGCTCAGCGGTGAGACCGAAGCGGACGCGGCCCGGCAGCGAGTCGCGGATTCCGCGCGCTATCTGGCCGAGAAGATGGGGGAGGTGCCGACTCTGGTGCTCCCGTGCCAGTGGGGCCGGCTGGACAACGCGTCGAGTGCGGAGAGCGCCTCGTACTGGGGGTCGCTGTTTCCCGCGGCGTGGAGCTTCTGCCTGGCGGCGCGTTCGCGCGGGCTCGGAACGTCCTGGACCACACTGCATCTGCGATACGAGCGGGAAGCGGCGGAAATTCTCGGGATTCCCTACGACAAGGTATCCCAGGGCGCGCTGCTCCCGGTGGCCTATACGTTGGGCACGGATTTCAAACCCGCCGCGCGGACCGATCTGGATCGGATCGTGCATATCGGCGGTTGGTAGGTCGGCGTCTTTGCACCCGCCTGCAGCGTCCCGATTCCCTTGACCGATCGTGAAACCCCGCTGGATACAGCGTATTTCGCGAGGTCGTCGACCGGTGTGCGGACGGCCGGTGCCGGGTACCGGCCGGTAGGTCACGTTTCGATCACGTCGAATCGGGTAGTTCTGAAGGAAGTCGAGCCGATCAGCGAGCCGATTGGGAAGACCCGAGGAGCCACCGATGAACGAAACGACCGCAGTCACCATCGACGAGCCCGCCGTGCGCCGCAATCCCCGGCCCGCACGGGCACGCGGCGGGGACAGCTACGACAATCTCGAACCCTGGTTCGACAAGCTGGCCGGCCTGGAATCCGACGATCCGCGCCGCCAGGAGATCCGCACCGAGATCGTGCACCTGGGCCTGCCGCTCGCCGACCATATCGCCCGGCGGTTCAGCGGTCGCGGCGAGGCATTCGACGATCTGCTCCAGATCGCCCGCATGGGTCTGGTACAGGCCGTGGACCGCTTCGATGTGAGCCGGGGGAGTTCGTTCCTGTCGTTCGCCGTGCCCACCATCATGGGCGAGGTGCGCCGCCATTTCCGCGACCACACCTGGGCGGTGCGGGTGCCGCGCGGTACCAAGGAACTGCATCTGCGCATCGGCCCGGCCTCCGAAGTACTGTTCCAGCGGCTCGGCCGGACGCCGACCGCCCGCGAGATCGCCGCGGAACTCGGAGCCGAACTGACCGAGGTCACCCAGGCCCTGATCGCCGGTAACGGGCATACCAGCAATTCCCTGGACGCCGCGGTCCGCGAGCACGACGACGACACCCCGCCCCCGGCCGTGCTCACCAAACTGGGCACCGAGGAACCCTGCTTCGGGCTGCTCGAGGACGCCATGGCGGTGCGCCCGCTCATCGAACAGTTGCCGCGGCGTGAACGCCAGATCCTCGTCTGGCGGTACTTCGGCGCGATGACGCAGAGCCAGATCGCGCAGCGGCTGGGTATTTCACAGATGCAGGTTTCCCGGATTCTCGGCAAAACCCTGGAAACCCTACGTGAACAGGCCCTCGCCGAACCGGATACCGCCGCCCCCCTGGCCGCCTGAGCGCACGCGGCCCGGCGGTTATCGGGGCAGCGGGATCGTCACCACGAAACGAGCCCCGCCCGGTACGCCGTTCTCGACCCGGATCGACCCGCCGTGCCGTTCGACCACATCGCGGACGATGGCCAATCCCAGACCGGCTCCGCCCTCGTCACGGCTGCGGGCCTCGTCGAGCCGGACGAAACGCTGGAATATCCGTTCCCGATCCGCTTCGGGCACCCCCGCCCCGTCGTCGGCGACCACGAGCACCGCGACCCCGTCCGCATACTCCAGCGAGACCCGGACCAGCGTCGCGGTATGCCGCTGCGCGTTGTCCACCAGGTTGCCCAGTACGCGGGCCAGCTGGGTGCTGCTCCCGGTGAGTACGACCGGTTCGTCCGGGAGCACGGCCTCGACCGGCACGCGGTCGCCGGTACGCCGCGACAGTTCATCGGCGATGAGCGCCGTCATATCCACCCGGCCGGGCCGGGGGCGTTCCCCGGCGTCGAGGCGCGCCAGCAGTAGCAGATCGGTCGCGAGATGTTCCAGTCGCACGGTATCGCCGACCAGCCCGTCGAGCTCGAGCAGCTCCGGATGTGCCTGCGCGACCTCGAGCTGGGCGCGCAGACTGGCGATCGGGCTGCGCAATTCGTGCGCCGCATCGGCGATGAACCGCCGCTGCCGGTCGGCGGACTGCTCCAGCGCCGCCAGGGTGTCGTTGGTCGTCGCCGCGAGCAGCGCGATCTCGTCCCGCGCCGGCGGTTCGGGTACGCGCCGCGACAGATCGCCGTGCATGATCTCGGCCAGTTCGCGGCGAATGGCTTCCACCGGGCGTAAGGCGCGCCGAGTGACGAACCAGGTCACCACCGACACCACTGCCAGCACCGGGAGCAGGCCGAGCAGCATGGCGCGCCGGGCATCGGCGACCGCACTGTCGGCGGTATCGAGTGCGGCGCCCGCATAGACGGTGACCGGTTGCCCGTCGGCGGTGGTCGCGGCGAGCGCGGCGACCCGGAAATGGTCGGGGGTCGAAGCATCGCCGACCCGCAGATAGGCCTCGCCCAGGACGGCGTCGGTGGTCGACGGCGCCGCCGCGACAGCGCTTCCCGGGGATACGGCGATCCCCGCGGCGGTGGCGGCGTCCGGGGTGGCGTCGCCGCCGGATTCCTCGCCCGCTCCCTCGTCCGACTCGTCGTCCGCGTCGTTTGCGTCCGCTTCGTCGTCGTTCTCTTCCTCGTCGTCCTCCGGTTCGTCGTCCGGACCGGTTTCCTCCGCCGCGTACGGGCCGAAATCGGCCATCGGCCGCCGGCCCCGCAGTTCGTCGTCGGCGGCGAGCACCCGGCCGTCCGGTGCGACGATCTGCACCGGTTCGTCGTCCGGATCGGGGAACCGCAGTGCCGCGAAATCGGTGCCGCGGCCGATCCGGTCGGCGATATCACGGGCGGTGTGCTCGGCCTGGGTGCTCGCACTCTCGACGAGGTTGTCGCGCAGCACCACGAGCACGATCAGGCCCGCCGCCACCAATGCCACGGCCACGACAGCGGTGGCGGCGGTGGTGGTGCGGGCCCGCACCGAACTCCACCACCGGCGGCGGGCGCGCTCAGCCACGGTCGCCCGCCAACCGGTAGCCCGCGCCACGGACGGTATGGATGGTGCGGCACCCGAAGGGCGCGTCGATCTTGCGGCGCAGGGCGCTGATGTAGACCTCCACGATGTTCGGGTCGCCGTCGTAGGCGAAATCCCAGACATGGCAGAGAATATCGGCCTTGGAGACCACCTCCCCGGCTCGCACCGCGAGGTGTTCCAGTACCGCGAACTCCTTGGCCGTGAGCGTGACATCCCGGTCCCCGCGGCGGCAGGTGTGACTGCCCGGATCCACCAGCAGATCACCCACGCGCAACACCCGGGCGCCGCCCCGGGTCCGGCGGCGCAGCAGCGCCCTGATCCGCGCCACCAGCACCACATACGAGAACGGTTTACGCAGATAGTCGTCCGCGCCGGTATCGAGCCCCTCGGCCTCGTCGTATTCGCCGTCCTTGGCGGTGAGCATCAGCACGGGCGTCTCGTGCCCCGCGGCACGCAATGTTTCGCAGACCCGGTAGCCGTTCATCCCCGGCAGCATGATGTCGAGGACGATCAGGTCGTAGTCGGTACTGGTGGCCCGGTGCAGGCCGGAGACGCCGTCGTGGACCACATCCACGGCGAATCCCTCGGCGCACAGGCCCTTTGCCAGAGTGTGGGCCAGACGCTTCTCGTCCTCCACGATCAGCAGACGCATTCGTCAAGAGTGTCAGATCTTTGCTGAAACGATCTTCAGGTGGCTTCAGGCGGGTTTCAGCATCCACTTGCCACAGTGGTGAAACATTCGCTCATACAGGAGGTTTGCACCATGGGAACATTTTTCCGCCACGCGGCTTCGGCCCTGCGCTGGTTACTGGTCGGCGCGGCGGTGGCGGCGGTGGCGGCCGGCGCCTGCCTCGGTGTCGCCGCGGTCGCCACCGGCCCCGGTGCCCATGACGACGGCGCGCCGTGGTCGCTGGTGGCCGACCCCGGGATCGATCGGCAGACAGCCATGGACACCGCGGTCGCCGCGGTCCCCGGCAGCACGGCGGTTTCGGCGGAACTCGATTCCGAGCGGCACACCACGGTGTGGGAGGTGGAGGTCGTGACCCCTGATGGGGTGGAGTACGAGGTATCGGTCGATGCGAATACCGGTGTCGTCCTCGGGACCGCCGAACGCGATTGATGTCCTGGCCCGCGTCGCGGTAGCCCGCGAACCGGGGACCTGGTATCCGGAAATTCGGATACCAGGTCCTTTCATCGTGGGTTTGGGCTGGATACAGGCGATGCGGCAGTCGACGGTGACCGCTCGCGCCGCGGTGCCCGGATACGGGTCGGAGTGCAGGTGCTGATACTTACCGTCACGGGGAAGCCGACCACGATTCCGTATCGGTAAACAACGTACCGTTAGATGACGGTATGAAAGCCCCGCAGGATGCGGCGCTCCGTGGAAAGCGATAGGAGAGCGCGATGGGATCCCGATTCCTGGGTTTCATGATGTTGATGTTCGGCGCGATGATGCTGATGTAGTGCGCACCGCGGGATAGTGTGCGGTCGCCGCAGTTCGCGCCGATGGAACTCGTCGCCGCCGTGCGTGGACGTGGCGTTTGATCCGCGCACTTTCCCGGACACGGCAGGTGACGGGACCGCCGCGCGCTCCGGCCTGCCGGAGTGGAACTCCGCGTCGCCCCGGCTGTGGACGCTGTGGCCGGATTACCTCCCCGACGCGGCGGCTGCGGTCCGCGGGCGGGTCAGTCCTCGGGCTCGCGCAAATGCGCGTCGAAGAATGCGGTGATGCGGTGCCAGGCATCCTCGGACTCCGGTTCGGAGTAGGCCAGCCCCGCGGTACGTTCCACCACGCGCAACGGCGCCGGTGTCGGCCAGTTGTTCATGAACGAGTGGCCTACGCCCGGGTATTCGTGCACATCGTGCGGTACACCACCCTCGGTGAGTACCTTCTCCAGCTTCGCCGCGGCGCCGGGAAGCATGCGGTCGCGCGCACCGTAACTGGCCACGGTCGGGCACGCGTCGCGTAATGCGTCCAGACCCCGTGGCGCGACACCGTAATTGGGTGCGGTCGCGTCGAATACTCCGCGCGGCGCCAGCAGCAGGCAGAACCCGCCGCCCATACAGAAACCGGCCGAGGCCACCCGGCCGGTGCAGCGCCGGTCGGCGGCCAGATGATCGCGAGCGGCGACGATATCGTCGACGGCGTCACCGTCCCCTGCAGCCAGGGCCCGGAAGGTGCGCACCACACAACCGACCCGGTTGCCCCGCCGGAACAGCGCGGGTGCAAGCGCCAGGTAGCCGTGTGCCGCGAACCGGTCGGCGATCCTCCGGATATCGTCGCTGAGCCCGAACGCGTCGTGCACGACCACCACCGCCGGCCACGGCCCACCCCCCTCGGGCACCGAGAGATATCCGGGCAGCGGACCACTCGGTGCGGGAAATTCGATCATCGGCACAGGACTGCTCCTCGCGGACGGGGGTCGTCGAGAGTCCCGATGTTCCCACATCCCGTCGCACCCCGCGCCGCAGCGGTGGGCGCAGCTTCCCGACGAGGCGAGGTGGGGCATCGACCCCCGTATACCCTCGAAAGATGGGTGACGAGAAGTCGATGCGGGAGCGCATGCTCGCCGGTGAGCTGTATCTGGCCGACGATCCCGAGATCAGGGAACAGAGCCTGCGGGCGATGGAACTGATGGAGGCCTACAACAGCACTCCGCCCCGGGACACGGCGCGCCGGCGCAAGGTACTCACCGAACTGCTCGGGGCGGTGGGGGAGGACACGGAGATCCGGCCGCCGCTGCGGGTGGACTACGGCAGCAATATCACCATCGGATCGGGGTGTTTCGCCAATTTCGGTCTCGTCGCCCTCGACGTCGCGGCCATCACCCTCGGTGACGATGTGCAGATCGGGCCCAACGTCCAACTGCTGACGCCCACTCATCCCTTGGATCCGGACCTGCGGCGCGCGAAATGGGAAGCGGCCGAACCGATCACGATCGGCGACAATGTCTGGCTCGGCGGCGGTGTCATCGTGCTGGGCGGGGTTTCCATCGGGGAGAACACCGTGGTGGGCGCCGGTGCCGTGGTCACCCGCGACCTGCCCGCGAACGTCGTCGCGGTGGGAAATCCTGCGCGGGTGATCCGCGCCCTCGACTGAGCGGGTGGCGGCCCGCGCCGGCCCCCCCCCCGCCCACATCTGTGGTTGCCGGTCGCCCTGTACCACCTGGTTATCCCGGTCGAGCTTGACAGTCGTCCCCCCGGCCGCCACGCCGGCCCGCACCATCGCGTTGTAATCGATCGCGAAATCGTCGCGGCGCAATACCGTTTCGGCGTGGAACGCGGCGCGGACACCACCCCAGGGGTCGGGTCCGAAGCCACCGTAGGTGATATCGAGATCGACGTTCCGCCGCTGCCCGTGCAGGGTCAGTTCGCCCGGCATGATCCAGGTATCGCTGCCCGTGCGCCGCAGCCCGTTCCCGGTGAACGAGATCAGCGGGAAACGTTCGACATCGAGGAAGTCGGCCGACCGCAGATGATCGTCGCGCATCGCGATACCGGTATCGATACACGACGCCTTGATTTCGGCGTAGCCGGTGGACCGTTCGAACGGCTCACCGATATCGAGGCGTCCGCTCACTTCGGCGAACCGCGCCTTGATACTCGAGATACCGAGATGGCGGGCGGTGGCGATCACCGTCGAATGCACCGGGTCGATCGTCCACGGTCCGGACAGCGGCAACGCCACCGTTTCCGCGACGGCCACCAGCGTGATATCGCCGAGGGTCCCCGTACCGCTGGACGAGACCTGGGCGGTCCGGGCCACCGGCTGATAGCCGGGCGCGGTGAGCACGGCGGTGTGCAGACCCGGCGGCAATGTGGCGGTGGTGACGGCACCGGTGTCGTCGGCGACCGCGCGGCCGATCTGGCGGCCGGTGCTGTCGGTGACGGTCAGTACCGCCTCCGGTACCGGCCAGTTCTCGGCATTGCGAATACGAGCGGTGAGTCCGGTCATGAGTGCTCCTCGGTGTCGTAGCCGAGCCGCACGTCGAAGTCCGCTTGCGCACCGGTCACCGACACCTGGCCGGTGATCGGCGGATAACCGCGGGCAACGACCGTGTACTGCCCTTCGGGCAGATCGGTCACGACGTAGCGGCCGTTTTCGTCGGTCCGCACGGTGGCGTTCACCTCGCCCGCGGCGTCGAGCACGGTGATCTGGATATCCTCCAGCGACCGGCCGCTGTCCGACCGCGCCGATCCGGTGAGCACGGCCATCGGCGAGAGCTCGATATCGTGGCGCAGCAGGCCGCTGTCCGGCACGGTCAGGGCGGTGGCGCTGGGTCGCATATGTTCGGCGACGGCGACCAGGGTATAGATCCCCGGGACCACACCGTGGCAGAGGTAGGAACCGGTGCCGTCGGAGGTGGCCGAAGCCACGACCTCACCGCGCTGATCGGTCACCGTCACGGTCGCGCCGGCCAGCGGTTCCCCGGCAGGCGCGCGGCGGACGACACCCGACAGTTCGCCGAGCCCGGTGAGCGTGAGGTCGGTGCGGACCGCACGATCGGCGACGGTCACATTGACCGCGATGGGCCCGTGTCCGGTGGCGGAGGCGATCAGCACATAGTTCCCGGGGCCGGGTGCGTCGATCGAATAGCCGCCGTCGGAGGTGCCGATCGCCCGGGCGACCTGCTGGCCGCGCTGGTCGATCAGGGTGAGTGCGACGCCCGGCACCGGCCGGCCGTCCTCGCGCAGGATCCGCCCTTCGACCGCTGACCGGCCGGATCCGCCTTCGGAGAAGCCGGCAACGGGTAGCGTCTTCGCCAGGCCGGCGGCCGAGTAGCCGCCGTGCCCGTTCCGGTCGGTGTGAACCGGCCCGGCCGGCGCGCCGACAGCGACGGGCACACGGTCGGTCCGCGTCGCCTCGTCCTCGGCGTTGTCGGTATCGCGGGCGGCGGGCTCGGTCACGGCGTACGCCGCGGTATCGAGCTCGGCGATATTGTCCGGGATCTCCGCCTTCGCCTCCATATCGGTGGCGGTCGCGGGGTCGGTGGCCGGCTGGATATCGATCGTGCGGCGCAGCGGACGGTTCGGCAGCAGGATGGCCGCCAGCAACGCCACGGCGGTCGCGCAGGCCGCGATCAGGAAGATCCGGCCGGTGGCATCGCCGTAGGCGAAGCGCACGATCTCGGCGATCGGTGCCGGTAGGGCGCCGAGGTCGAGATTGCTGCCACCGGAGGAATCGGCGTGGATGCCGAGTTCGGCGAAGCGGGCACTGGACAGCTCGCCGACGCGGGTGGCCAGCACCGAGCCGAGTACCGAGACGCCGATCGCGCCACCGAAGGTGCGGAAGAACGCGACGCTACTGGAGGCGGCGCCGATGTTCTGCACGCTCACGGTGTTCTGCACCGCCAGGACGAGGTTCTGCATCATCATGCCGACACCCATGCCGGTCACGGTGATGAAGGCGCCGAGCAACCAGATGTTGGTGGCATGGTCGACCGTCGACAGCAGCGAGAATCCGATGACCAGCAGCGCGGCACCGGAGACGACGAACGGCTTCCACTTGCCGAAGCGGGTGATCAGCAGACCGGAGGTGACCGAGGCGATCAGCATCCCGGCGACCATCGGCGAGGAGAGCAGCCCGGCGGCGGTGGGGGAATAGCCCCGCGCGGTCTGCAGGTACTGGCCCAGGAAGGTGGTGGCGCCGAACATCCCGATACCCACGGCGATCGAGGCCAGGATGGCCAGCGCGGTGGTGCGCTCGGTGACGATCTTCAGCGGGATGACCGGGTCCTTGACCTTGGCCTCCACCAGCACGGTGGCGATCAGCAGCAGCACACCGCCGCCGACGTACAGCGCCGATTCGGTGGACCACCAGTCGTAGTAGCCGGCCTTACCGGCGAACGAAACCCAGATCAGCAGAACCGAGACACCGGCCGTGAGCAGTGTGGCACCCAGCCAGTCGATGGATACGTTCTCTTTGCGGGTGGTCGGCAGCTTCAATGTGCGCTGCAGCAGGAACAGGGCGATCAACGCCAGCGGCACGCAGATGTAGAAGCACCAGCGCCAGCCCAGCGGGCTGTCGACGATCACGCCGCCGAGGATCGGTCCGCCGGTCATCGAGACGGCCATCACCGCACCCATATAGCCGGAATAGCGGCCACGTTCACGGGGCGGGATGATGCTGCCGATGATCGCCTGTACGAGCGCGGTCAGCCCGCCCATACCGATACCCTGCAGGGCGCGGGCGGCCAGCAGCAGAGCGACGTTGTGGCTGAGGCCGGCGATCACCGATCCGATGACGAAGATGACGATGGCCGATTGCACCAGCGTCTTCTTGTTGAACAGATCGGCGAGTTTGCCCCAGATGGGAGTGGAGGCGGCGTTGGTGAGCAGCGCCGTGGTGATGACCCAAGCGTAGGCGGTCTGGGATCCTTGCAGGTCGCCGATGATGGTGGGTAGTGCGTTGGCGACGATGGTGGTGCTGAGCAGCGCCGTGAACAGGGCGGCCAGCAGTCCGGTCATCGCCTCGAGGATCTGGCGATGGCTCATGGCGAGCGGATCGCGAGATGGCGGTGCCTCGGTGTCAGACATCAGTTCTCTCTTTCGGAACCTGCGGGTTCTCGCTCGTCGAGGCGCAGCGGGAACGGGCGTTGAGGGAATTACGGAGTCGTCGTACGGCCAGATAGGCCTGTTCGGCGTCGTCCTCGGACCAGTCGTCCAGGGTTTCCTGAAGATGCCGGGTATGGGTTTCCCGTGCCCGGTTCAGGAGATCCAGGCCCTCGCCGGTGAGCTGAACCAGTGCGGCCCGGCCGTCGCTGGGGTCTGCCCGGCGGACGATGTATCCGGCGGCGACCAGTTCGGTGATATGCCGGCTCAGGGCCGATTGCGTGATGCGCATATCGGTGGCGAGGTCGACCTGCCGGCAGGGGCCGGACGCGTCGAGGGTGGTGAGAACGGCGAGCCCGCCGGGGGGTAGCTGACCTGCGTCGGTGAAGAACAGGGCGCTGCGGAGGGCACGGCCGATATGGAACATCTCACCGAGGAGGTGCTGAGCAGTATCGGATGAGATGGGCACTCGGACTCCAATGAGGGAATAGTTTCTTTCGCTAATCAACTTTAGAGCAGTTGCTTTCGCTAATCAACTAACCGGGTCCGGTGAACAGGCGCGCGAGGGTGTGGCGTTGTGCACAATGGAGAAGCCGGGACGGTCGCCGCGCAATACTCGGGCGGGGTTCTCCGGAGAGGCCAGATTAGTACCCGGTCCGGACGCGCCGGGCGCCGGGGGTGGCGTGAAAGCGCGCAGACGCGTGGTGACGGTGAATTCCGGGGGCAATGTGAAAAGCCCCGCACACCACAGGAATTGGACATTCGAGACATTTATCCCGCGCGGGAGAATTCGTGGATGCAGTCGTTCCCGTGCGCCGGTCCGGACATACGAGACATGCTGCCGGTGCTGTTCGGCCGACGATGCCTGAGCCGAAGGCCACGACAGCCGCCCCGTCGAGCAGCCACCGCCGTTCATCGGGGAGGGCAAAACCCTCGCCGGAGACACCCTGAGCCACCTCACCTGGAACGAAGGGGTCGCCTTCGCCCCCCACCCGCACACAATGCCCGAAATACGCCGCGTCCCCTTCC
>NZ_JARWNW010000262.1 GCF_029868325.1 Nocardia carnea | reverse complement strand
GGCTGGACCGGATCGATCCGCCGCGGCGGGCAGGTAATCTTCGCGGCCACGTTCCTCTCGGCCGCCGGGATCGCCGGCGCAGGCCTCCTCGGCGCCACCGTGATGGTGTTCGCAGGTCTCGTCGCGCACGGCGCGGGCCGGGTAGTGAGCGATATCGCGCGCTTCGCCGTAGTCCAGTCCGCCACCCCGGACGAATTCCGCGGCCGCGTCTCCGGCCTGTGGACCGCGCAACTCACCATCGCCCTGTCGTTGGGCGCCGTTGTTGCCGGCGTCGTGTCGAGCGCAGTCCCGGCCCGGGCGGTGTTCCTGGTGTACGGCGCGGGCGGGTGCGTGCTGACCGTGACGTTGTGGTTCCTGCTCACAACGCTGCGTACCCTCGACACGCGCGCTGGTGGGGGACCGGGGAACAGCAGCAAGGCCGGGCCGGCCAGCCCCTAGAGTTGTTGCTCTCCCGGTTGGCTCGATGCCTTTCGGATCCGGAGACCTCTGCGCTGTGTTCTGGTGTTCATTTCCCACCAGTAGGTCAGTGCTACCGCGCCCCAAGCCGCTGTGACAACGGCGCACAGCAGTCCGGTTACGGCCACGGTGACGGCAAGTGCGGTGTTCATGTCCGGCTCCGCCGCGAAGGTGGGGTGGTCGTGTCGTGCTTTCGGTGTGGGGTGACGCCGTCCATGATTTCGGTCCACCAGTCGTCGAGAGGGCTGGGTTCGGGCCAGTGGACGGCAGCCGGGCCGGTGGTTTCGGTAGTCGGGGTGAAGATTCGAGGCATAGGGTGGCTCCTGGCGGGGCAAGGCCTGGGGTAGTTCAGGTCGGTCCGGTTCCCTACGGCGGGAGTAGCTGGTTACAGGCCGGGTACGGAATGGAATCGGGGGGGGGGGCGGGGGGCCCCCCCCCCCCGGGGGGGGGAGAAACTAGAACAACATATTTGTGGGGGGGTTCCGGGGCGGGGGGCTAACGAATCGACCGGACTTCCGGGTCGGTATCGGCATCGGCAGCCCGGGCGGCTTCGGGCAGCAGTTCGTCCAAATGGTACGGGTATACCGTTTCACCGGCCGCATCCAGCGCTCGGATATCGGCCTGCCCACACCAGCGGCTACCGGTGATCGAACGCTGTTCGACATAGGTCAGGTTGGCGGGTTCGGGCGCGAACTCGGTGACCCGCAGGGCGAAGAAGAGTTCTTCGGAGCGGATCAGGTCGCCGTTGAACGGGAAAACGGCCACCCGGCGCCAGAGGGGCCCGCGGAGAGCGGCCGGATCGGCCGAGTAGCCGGTTTCCTCGTGGAGTTCGCGGACCGCCGCCGCCCGCAGGCTCTCTCCCGGTTCGACACCGCCGCCGACGGTGAACCAGAACGACACTTCCGGGAGCATCGGATCGTGGCCGCGCATGAGCAGGATGCGGTCCTGCTCGTCCAGGATCGCGACCCGCGCCGAGACCCGGGTCGTATCGACGTCCAGGCCGGTCGCGGCCGCCGGGGTGGCGCGTTCCGCGATCTCGAAGTAGGTGGGCATCGGCGCGGTACCGCCCAGGCGCAGCCAGCGCACCGGACGGCGGGTGCGCAGGGCGAGGGTGTCGCGAACGGCGTCGTTGTGGAATCGGCGGGCGATGAGCACCCGGGCTTCGGCGTCGGCGAGTTCGGCCACCTGCTGCGGGGGCAGCCCGGCGATATCGACGGCCGACAGGGTGACGGCGAGCTGATTCTCGACTGCTTCGCGGTCCCCCCGGCCGGTGCGTTCGGCCCGGTCGGCGAGGACGGTCAGGCGGCGGACGAGTTCGGCAGGTTTCGGGTCCGCGGCGGGGTCGGGCGGGGCGGGGCCCGACAGGGAGACCGCGACCGCACGTGCCACCACGGCACGGCGGGCCAGTGCCCCGTCCAGCGCATGCCAGGCGAGGTCGGTGCGGACATGGAGGCGGTCCAGACGGTTCGCCGTGGAGTACGCCCAGACCCCCAGCGCCACGACGAGCGCGGCGATCAACGCGAGAACCAGGACGGTGGTAGCGGAGAAGGTGATCATTCGGCCACCCGGACCCGCAGATCGCCGACCACCACGGTTTCGTAGACCCGCAGGATCTGTTCGGCCACCACCGGCCAGTCGTAGGATCCGACGACCTGCGTCGCGGTGTGCACCAGTTCGGTCCGGCGGATATCGTCGGTGAGCAGTTCGTCGAGCGCACCGGCCAGCGCGGTGGAATCACCGGTCGGAACCAGGACACCGGCCGTACCGTCGCGCAGGACCCGCCGGAACGCGTCCAGTTCGCTGGCGACGACCGCGGTTCCGGCGGCCATGGCCTCGATCAGGATGATGCCGAAACTCTCCCCGCCGAGGTTCGGCGCCACGTAGACATCCGCGCTCCGCATGGCCGAAGCCTTCTCCGCATCGGTCACCTGCCCGAGAAAGCGCAGATGCCGGGCCAGCGGGCCGGCCTCCCGGCGCAGCCGGGCCTCGTCACCGCGGCCCACGACGAGGATTTCGACGTCGGGATGGCGGGCCACCAGGGCCGGTAGCGCACCGAGCAGTACCTGCATCCCTTTGCGGGGTTCGTCGTAGCGGCCGAGGAACAGTACCGTCCGCCCCGGCCGCGGATAACCCGGTAGCAGCGGCGCCCGGCGGAACGCCTGCACATCTACACCGTTCGGAATCTCCACCGCATCCGAGCCGAGCGCCTCCACCTGCCAGCGCCGGGCCAGTTCCGATACCGCGATCCGCCCGCTGATCTTCTCGTGATACGGCCGCAATACACCCTGGAAAGTGGCCAGGATCAGCGATTTCGTGGTGGAGGTGTGGAAGGTGGCCACGATCGGCCCCTCGGCGATCTTCAGCGCCAGCATGGACAGGCTCGGCGCATTCGGTTCGTGGATGTGCAGGACATCGAAATCGTTGCCCTCGATCCACTTCCGGATCCGCGTATAGGCCGTGGGCCCGAACGACAACCGGGCCACCGAACCGTTGTACGGGATGGCGACGGCCCGTCCGGCCGACACCACGAAATCGGGCAGCTCGGTACTGTCCGACGCGGGCGCCAGCACGCTCACCTTGTGCCCGCGCTCCCGGAAAACCTGCGCCAGTTCCACCACATGCGCCTGCACGCCCCCCGGGACATCGAACGAGTAGGGGCAGACCATGCCGATCTTCATCGGGCGATATCTTCCCCGGAGCCGACCGGCCTGCTACCCCGCCGCGCCTGTTCGGCGGCGATCCGGTCCAGCCGCGCCTCGGACAGATCCGTTTCCCACAGCGGCTGCAACATATGCCAGTCGGCGGGGTGGTCGGCGATACCGTCGGCGAAACAATCGGCCAGCGCCTGGGTCGCGGCGGCGACACCACCGGACACGTCGAGCGGTTCCTGTGTGCGCACCACCCAGCCTTCGCGGCCGGTGTCGTCGACGGTGAACCAGACGTGCACCGGCATCAGCGCAGCGCCGGTTTCGACAGCGAGCTTCGCGGCCCCCGCGGGCATCCAGGTGCGTTCACCGAAGAAGGTCACCGGGACCCCGCGCCCGGTCAGATCACGCTCCCCCATCAGGCACACCACTTTGTTTGCGCGTAGCCGTTCGGCCAGCGCGCCGAACGGGGGTTGTTCACCGCCGGTCAACGGGAACACCTCGAATCCGAGGCTTTCCCGGTAGGCGACGAAGCGCTCGAACAACGATTCCGGTTTCAGCCGTTCGGCGACGGTGGTGAAGGTTCCGTAGTTCTGCACCAGCCAGGTCCCGGCCATATCCCAGTTCCCCGAATGCGGCAGCACGAACACCACACCCCGGCCGCGGGCCAGCGCCGCATCGAGATGCTCGAGGCCCTCGACGACGATCCGGCCGGATTCCACCAGATCCCGGTGATCCATGGCGGGTAACCGGAACGCTTCGCGCCAGTACCGGGCGTAGGAGCGCATACTCGCCCGGACCAAGTCGTCGGGCACCGCTTCCGGCGCGGTCCCGAGTACCCGGGCGAGATTGCGCCGCAACTGCACGGGCCCACCTTTACGCGCCGCGAAATCTGCGCCGCGGTCGAACACTGTGCGCGCCAGGGATTCGGGCAGGGCCCGCACCAGACGCCAGCCGGCCGCGTACCCGCGGTCACTCAGATTCGCCCGCCACCCGCTCACGACGGCTGCTCCGTTCCCGAATTCGACGCGCCCAGGATCTCGCGGGCCCCCGGCGAACTACGCACCGCCAGCACACGCTGGGCCACGGTGACGATACTGAGCACGGCCAGAATCCACATGGCCACATGGACGGCCCAGATCAGCCATTCGATCCCCCAGTAGCCGCCGATACCGGTCAGCCCGGCGCCGACGAGCACGATCACCAGCCGGTCCGGCCGCTCGATGAGCCCGCCGTCGGCGGACAGCCCGCTGGCCTCGGCGCGCGCCTTGGCGTAGGAGATGACCTGCGAGGTCACCAGCACCACCAGGGTGGCGACGAACAGCGGTTTGCTCTGCTCGTGGTACACCGCCCACCAGGCCAGGCCCCCGAAGATCGCCCCGTCGGCCACCCGGTCGCAGGTGGCGTCGAGGACGGCGCCGTAGCGGGTACCACCGCCACGCGCCCGGGCCATCGCGCCGTCGAGCATGTCGAACATGACGAACAGCCAGATCACCATGGTCCCCCAGAACAGGTGGCCGGTGGGGAACAGCGTGACGGCGGCCGCGATCGACGCAGCGGTGCCGATCAGGGTGACGGCGTCCGGGGTCAGTCCGGTACTCACCAGGGCTTTCCCCAGCGGCGCAGTGGCCTTGGCGAAGGTCGCCCGCCCGAAGATGCTCAGCACCTACGCCCCCAGCTCATCCCGGCCTCCTGCCATCGTCTGCGCGGCCCTCGAAGGTCGCGGCATCTACGCCTCCTCCCAGGCCGCCGACAAAAGGGCCCGGGTTTCGCGGAGCAGCTGCGGCATAACCTTCGCTCCACCGATCACGGTGATGAAATTGGCGTCCCCACCCCAGCGCGGCACGATGTGCTGGTGCAGGTGGTCGGCGAGGGAGCCGCCGGCGACCCCACCCAGATTGAGTCCCACATTGAAACCGTGCGGCCGCGACACCTTCTTCATGGTCCGGATGGCGCGCTGGGTGAACTCCATCAGCTCCGCGGCCTCGGCGGCGGTGAGGTCCTCGAGATTCGCCACCCGGCGATACGGCACCACCATCATGTGCCCGGGGTTGTAGGGGTACAGGTTCAGCACCGCGTACACCTGCTCGCCACGGGCCACGACCAGCCCGTCCTCATCGGACATGGTGGGGATATCGGTGAAGGGATGACCGGTCGCCCCCTTGGGCGCGGTCGTGGCGGCCTCCGCGATGTAGGACATCCGGTAGGGCGTCCACAACCGCTGCAACCGGTCCGGTTCACCCGCACCGCGGTCCACGATCTCCTCGGCCCGCTCGGCCGCCTCGGTTTCCGATCCGGTCAGACCGTCCGGCACCGTGCGCTCACTCATAATCCATACCCTTTCCCCGCCCGGGCGGACCCGGTATCACTCGGGCGCACCACCCGCACCGTCCACCAGGGGACGTACCGATTCCGCGGTGGGTGAGGTGTTGTCCCGGCGCTGCACCCAGTCCACGACCAGTCGTACCGCATCGGCCACCGGTACCCCGTTGACCTGGGTTCCGTCACGGAACCGGAAGCTCACCGCACCCGCTTCCACATCCCGCGCACCGGCCAGCAGCATGAACGGCACCTTCTGCGCGGTGTGGTTGAAGATCTTCTTCTGCATCCGGTCGTCACCGCGGTCCACCTCCGCGCGGACACCGGCCGACCGCAACTGCGCGACCACACCGTCGAGGTGTTCGACGAAGGTGTCGGCAACCGGGATTCCCACCACCTGCACCGGCGCCAGCCAGGCCGGGAACGCGCCCGCATAATGCTCGGTGAGGACCCCGAAGAAGCGTTCGATCGACCCGAACAGCGCGCGGTGGATCATCACCGGCTGCTTCTTGGTGCCGTCGGAGGCGGTGTATTCGAGTTCGAACAGGCCGGGTTCGAAGAAGTCGAGCTGGATGGTCGACATCTGCCAGTTGCGGCCCAGCGCGTCCCGCGTCTGCACCGAGATCTTCGGGCCGTAGAACGCGGCGCCGCCCGGATCCGGGACGAGTTCCAGCCCGGAGGCCTCCCCGACCTGACGCAGGGTTTCGGTCGCTTCGTCCCACAGTTCGTCGGAGCCGACGTACTTCTCCGGGTCCTTGGTCGACAGTTCCAGGTAGAAATCGTCGAGGCCGTAGGCCTTCAGCAGGTCGAGCACGAACCGCAGGGTGCCGGTCAGTTCCTCGACGACCTGTTCCTGGGTGCAGTAGATATGCGCATCGTCCTGGGTGAAGCCACGGGCACGGGTCAGGCCGTGCACCACACCGGATTTTTCGTACCGGTACACCGAGCCGAATTCGAACAACCGCAGCGGCAGCTCCCGATACGACCGGCCGCGTGACCGGTAGATCAGGTTGTGCATCGGGCAGTTCATCGGTTTGAGGTAGTAGTCCTGCCCCGGTTTCCGGACGGTGCCGTCCTCGTTGAGTTCGGCGTCCAGATGCATGGGCGGGTACATGCCCTCGGCATACCACTCGAGGTGTTTGGAGGTCTCGAACAGATGCGCCTTGGTGATATGCGGAGTGTTGACGAATTCGTAGCCCGCTTCGACATGCTGCCGGCGCGAGTAGTCCTCCATCTCCTTGCGGATGATGCCGCCCTTCGGATGGAACACCGGCAGGCCCGAACCCAATTCGTCGGGGAACGAGAAAAGATCCAGTTCCGCACCGAGTTTGCGGTGATCGCGCTTCTCCGCCTCGGCGAGCAGGGTCAGGTATTCGTCCTGCGCCTCCGCCGATTCCCAGGCGGTGCCGTAGATGCGCTGCAGGCCTTCGCGGTTCTGGTCGCCGCGCCAGTAGGCGGCGGAACTGCGGGTCAGTTTGAAGGCCGGAATGAACTTGGTGGTGGGGATATGCGGACCACGGCACAGATCGCCCCAGACGCGTTCGCCGCTGCGCGGGTCGAGATTGTCGTAGATGGTCAGCTCGTTACCGCCGACCTCCATGATCTCCGGATCGTCGATCCCGGATTTGTCCCCGATCAGTTCGAGTTTGAACGGTTCCTTCGCCAGTTCGATACGTGCCTGATCCACCTCGACCACGCGCCGGGAGAAGCGCTGCGCGCCCTTGACGATCTTCTTCATCCGGGTTTCCAGCTTCGCCAGATCCTCCGGAGTGAAGGGGCGGTCGACCCGGAAGTCGTAATAGAAGCCGTCTTTGATGGGCGGGCCGATGCCCAGCACCGCCTCGGGGAACTCCTGCTGCACCGCCTGCGCGAGCACATGCGCGGCCGAATGCCGGATCACGCTGCGGCCGTCCTCGGTGTTCGCGGCAACCGGGATGACCTCGGTATCGAGTTCCGGCGCCCAGGACAGATCCTTCAGATCACCCGCGGCATCCCGGACGACCACCACGGTATCCGGGCCTTTGGTCGGCAAACCCGCCTCACGAACCGCGGCGCCCGCCGTAGTCCCGGCCGGCACCCGGACGGGGGTGACTGGGCTGCGGGGGGCTGTGGTGGTCACGGTGGCGCTCTCCTCGGGTTTCCGCGGCCGGATCCGCTCCGGCTCGCTCGGCTTCGGACGGCCCGCCCCTCCCGGCTGCCCCGGTTCGGTGACGGCTCGTCCGTCGATCGGTAACCGGACAGTGCCCGGCCGCGACCATGCTATCGGGACACACCCGGACGCGTGTCGATGGACCGGGCGGGACACCCGGTACGGCCCCCGGACAGTCACGACATTCGCGGTGGGTCATCGGCGGCGGCGGCCGCGTCCCGGTGCCTGCCGCAGGTCGGCGTGCGCCTGGTCGGCGGCGAGGTACACAAGGAACGATCGGCGGGCTACACCGGCGCGACGGGAGTCAGCGCGTCGTCACAGGTCCGCCGTGTACCGCTCTGTGCCAGGAGCGTGGACCGTGCCGAGAGTCTGCGTCAGGAGCGTGGCCCGGTGCCGAGAACCTGCTGTTCGGCGTCAGGAGCGCCGGGCGTAGTCCGCGAGCAGCGCTGCCCGTTCGGCGGGCGGACGTTTGGGGCAGCTGACGCATTTCTCGCAGCCGGGGGCCTCGTAGACGAGACAGCACGACGCGCGCCGCACGAATATCCGGCCCGCGACATCGATGAACCGCGGCGCGGGCAGGCCGGGCCCGAGCTCGGCGGCCAGCCGCTGCCCGATCTCCGGTGCCCGCGCGTCGACCGCCCAGCTGGCAACGACGTCGGTAACGACAGCCCACAACGCCGGCGTCCGCACCCCGGATACGGCGGCTATCCGATCGATCACTGTGGAGAGAGTCGCACGCAGTGCCCTCGGGACTTCACCGAATTCCGGTGATACCTCATCGCCCGTCCTGGTGTGCGCTGCCCCGTCGCGCGGCCGGGCGTGGACGGTCGCCGCGCTCTCTTCCGAGTCCGGGGGGTCGCTACTCCGCACAACCGGTGTGCCGTCGGCGCGGTCGCCCGGAGTTCGCGAGCCCGCTGGATGCCGATGCCCCGAGCGCTCGGCATCGGCATCGGCATCGGCATCGGCATCGAGGATTCGTATCCTCTCGACCGTGCCGTCAGGGCGAAGCGTCAGCTCCAGCCGGTGGAGTTCCGGCGCCGCGATCGGAGTCTCTCGAGCCAGTGCCCGCACCACCGGCTCGACCAGCGCCGAGGCGGTCATACACCACCACAGCGTGGCGCCCACCCGCATCGAATCGGTACGCCAGGACGCGTTGAGGTCCGCGATCCGGGCGGCCAGCCACGATTCGTCCGCCAGCATCTGCCCCGGCGCCGGTTTCAGGACATCAGAGGACTGTGCAACCACTGCCATTCGATTCCGATCCAGCCGCCAACCAATCCGAACGTGCCGAGTATCCACAGTGTGGCCACGACCACCACGCAGGTCGCCAGGAATGCCAGTACCTGCATCAACGGCCCGCGGGAGATATACCAGGCCATACCGCGCCGGTATTTGTCCCGCAACCAGACCAGCGCGTGCCGCGCCACCGCGAATTCTGTGGCGAGGATGCCGATACCGGCGAAAACCAATGCCCATCCGGGTCCGGGGAACGGAATGGTGATCACGCCGACCACGAACACCACCGTGCCGACCATGGCCACCCCGACCCGGTAGACCAATTCGAGCGTAGGCCGCCCGGCGATCCGCCCACGGAAGGCACGCCAGAAGGCGGGGCCCGACTGCTCCGGCCCGCCGTCGTCTCCTACAGCCGACTCGGTACCCGGTGTCGACGCGGCCTCAGCGCTCCCGGCGCCCCGCCCGACCGCAGTCTCGGAAGATTTCTCCACGGAACCAGCCTACGAGGCCTCCCACCCCGATCCCCAACGCGGAGTAGCGGCCCCACACCGACTCGGCAACCATCGGATTCCGTCCCCACCGAACCGAGCCCGCCCCCAGCGCCCCACCGACACACACGCGCCTGGCGGGTACCGGTCTCCGGCGAGCGAACGAACCCGGCGAACCCACCGGTCACCGCCACCGGCGGGACGAGCCGGATGAGGTCCGGGCTGTCCATGCGATCCGCAGCCCGCGGTACCGGATACGCCGAGCGCCGCGCCCCACCTTCGCCCGGTCGGCACCCGGTCGACAGGCAGGCACCCGGAAGATTGCCCCGGAGCTCGGGGCAGTCTTCCGGAGACGCCCGAGGCCGGGACCTTCTCCGCTGGTGCGTAAAGATCCCGGCCTCGCTGTGATACCGAGTGTTACTTCCCGGCCGACGCCGGTTCGCGATGTAACTGTTCCAGCACACCGTCGTTCTCGATCGGCGCGATCCCGTCCACGCGGACCTGGATGAGGCGCGCGCTGGCAATATCGAAGAACAGCCCGGAGACAGCGACCCCGCGTTCCTCCACGGCGCGGCGGACCGACGGATGCCGGTGCAGATTCTCCAGCTGAACGGCGATGTTGACCATGCTCAGCTGCTCCACCGGCCCGAAGCCGGCGGCTTCGGCGGCCCGGCCGACCTCGTGACCGGCGCGGTAACGGGTCAGACTGGCCTGCCCGTGTTCGAGCCAGTTGTCGATTCCGGGGCCCGCGGATTCACCGGAGTGCAGGGCGCCCATCGCCCCGCAGGACGAGTGCCCGCACACCACCAGCGAACGGACGTTGAGTTTCTCGAGCGCGAAAACGAGGGCCGCTTCGACGGAAGCGTCCCCGTGTTCGGGTACCAGGTTGCCGACATTGCGCACGGTGAAAAGGTCGCCCGGGCCGCTGTTGGTGATCACATTGGGCACGATCCGGGAGTCGGAGCAGGTGAGGAAGAACGAGTCGGGGTCCTGCCCGTCGCGGAGTTCGTCCAGGTGCGGCCGCATCAGATGCGCGTGCCCTCGGTGGTAGGCGGCGATACCGGTGACCAGTGGATCATCGTTGTCGCCGTACCCGTCCGCCGACCCATTGCGACCGACCCGCCACGGCCCGAGGACGTCGTCGAGTACCACGCGGCCGAGGCTGCGCGACGGCGGTGCTTCCTCCGCACGCGCCATCCGCGCTTCCCCGATTTCGACGAAATCGACCGTGCCACCGTTGCTCTCGTGCTGGCGGGCCCAGTCGGTGATGGCGTCGTAGGCCGCGTGGTCGAGGAAGTCGACGGTCATCTCCACGGTGACCGCAACGCCCTTCGGCACCTTCGCGAAGGTGGTGGAGAGCTTCGGCAGCGACAGGAAGGTGCAGGAACCGTCGATCCGGACGAGCCAGCGGTCGGTACCGCCGAGCGGTTCGGCGGTGACCGCGACCCGTACAACGCGCCAGATCAGCAGCGCGAAGGCCAGGGCCAGGCCGATGAGCACGCCTTCGAGCAGGTTCAGGAATACCACTGCCAGGAGTGTGACCGCGTAGACGAGCAGGTCGCCGGTGCGATGGGCGAGCCGGATATGGGCCAGTTTCACCAGCTGCACGCCGATGACGATCAGCAGACCGGCCAGTGCGGCCAGCGGGATCTGTTCCACGAGCGAGACCAGGGCCACCGAGAAGACCAGCAGCCAGACCCCGTGCAGGACGGCCGAGACGCGGCTGCGCGCCCCTGCGGCGACGTTGGTGGAACTACGGACGATGACACCGGTGACGGGCAGGCCGCCGAGCAGGCCGGACAGGACGTTCGCCGATCCTTGGCCGATCATCTCACGGTCGAAATCGGCGCGCGGGCCGGTATGCATCTTGTCGATCGCGACGGCCGACAGCAGGCTCTCCACGCTGGCGATCAGCGCGAAGGTCAGGATCATCACGACGACCGCGGCCCAGTCACTTCGGGGCAGTTCGGGCAGGCCGATCGCGTCGAACAGCGAACCGTCGATGGTGACCCGTTTGACGTCCATGGACAGCACCAGCGACAGCACGGTGGCCACCACGATCGCAGCCAGGGCCCCGGGAACGACCCGGACTCGTTCGGGCAGGTATTTCCAGCCGAGCATGATGGCGATGACGACCAGGCCGAGCAGTGTCGCGGGCCCGTGCAGCGAAAGCAGTTGCGCGGGAAGATCGGTGATGTTGTTCCAGGCGGTGCTGTTGGATTCCCCACCCAGCAGTACATGTAACTGTTGCAGGGCGATGGTGATACCGATACCCGCGAGCATCGCGTGCACCACCACCGGCGCCACGGCCAGTGCCGCGCGGGCGATCCGGCTCAGCCCGAAGATGATCTGAAGGACACCGGCCGCGACGACGATGAAACCCGTGACCTTCCAGCCGAATTGATGGATCGATTCGGCGACGATCACTGTGAGGCCCGCGGCGGGGCCACTCACCTGCAGTGCGGAGCCGCCGAGCGAACCGGCGACGATACCGCCGATAACGGCGGCGATGAGCCCGGCGGCGACGGGGGCGCCGGAGGCGATCGCGATACCGATCGAAAGTGGTAACGCGACGAGAAACACCACGATCGAGGCCGGTACGTCATGGCGCAGGATCGACGTGATGCGGGGGGATCTCAAACGGCTCCCGGACCCGGCGGGTGGCGGGCCCTCCGGGTCCGGACCAGGTTGTGTACCAGGGGGATTCGGGCTTCTGGTTGCCATCGTTCTCCTTCGCCGACTCGGCCGGAGCCGAGGTCGGTTGACGATCAATATGTCCAGTCGGGCACAGACCGCGAACCGGCATCTCGCGGTGAAGTAGGTCCTCGGCACGACAACGGGCCGAGACTTAAACCGTAGCCACGGTAATAGTAAAGACTTAGCAAAGCCTGAGAGGGCGCCTCCACTGCTGGTGATATCTCACCGAACCACATCGTCCGATCGCTTCCGAACCCGAATACTGCCGAAAACACTTGCAGAGCAGGAGATTATGAGTAGACGAACACAACCGGTGCGGATGGCCGGAACCCGGTGACCAGCGCGCGGCGAAACTGTTCGTCAACTCCTCTTATAGTAAAGAACTACCCAAGCTTGGCAATAGATGTGGCGCGTCGAAAATGACAATCGCTGCAAAACCGCAACGTGTCACGGCGAGTCCTGGTCGTTGCGCCCGTGCGCGTCGAGTGTGGCGAGCAGCGCCGGGCGGTCGACCTTGCCGCGGGGCGTCCGCGGGAGCGCGTCGAGCACCCGAATCCGCACCGGCACACTCGGACCGGGTAGTACGGCGCGCAATCGCCGGCGTATCTCCGCGGGCTCCGGGGCCCGCCGGTCGACCACCACCACGGCTACCGGTACCTGGCCCCAGCGGTCGTCCGCGACGCCGAGACAGGCGGCCTCGGTGATACCGGGGATCGCGGTCAGGGCGGCCTCCACTGCCGCCGGTTCCACATTCAAACCGCCCCGGATGAACATCTCGCTGTCCCGGCCGGACAACCGCAGCCGCCGGCCGTCCAGGGCACCGCGATCCCCCACCGAAACCCACCCGTCCACCGGGCCGTCCACGACACCGGCCTCGGTGAGATAACCGCGGAAAACCATATCGCTGCGCACGAACACCCGGCCGTCGCGAATCTCTGCCTCGACCCCGTCGAACAACTCCCCCACCGAATGATCGCCGCCGGATCCGGCTGCGCCGAGACCACGGTCGAAGGAGACGAAGCTGAGTTCGGAGGCGCCGTAGAAATGGGTGAGTGCCGCATTCGGCAGTACTTCGCGCAGCGCGGCCCGCCCGTTCCGGGGCCATCGCGCCGCCGAGGACAGCACTTCCCGTACGTCCGGGTATGGACCGCTCGCCGAACGCACGATATCCCAGGCGAGGGTCGGCACCGAGTACAGGTGGGTCGCACCGAGGTCGAGCGCGTCCACGACCGGTCGCAGATCGACCGTCGCGCCGCGGGTCAGGGCGTGCAGGGCGCCGTAGAGAAAATGGGTGTGGTCCAGCACCCCGGGCACCGCGACCGTATCGCCCGGCCCGATATCGAAGGTCCGGTCGGATCGGTCCAGGGTGGCCGCCCAGGAGGCCTGATCCCGGACGAAGAGTTTCGGTTCTCCGGTGGTTCCGGAGGTGACACCCACGAGCAGTTCGGAGTCGGGCCGGGCGTCGCCGGCCGCCCCGGCGCACTCCAGCTCGGCCGCGGTGCGCGGTACGCCGTCGAAACCCATCCGCCGCAACCGCCGATGCTGCGCCGCCACGGCCACCACGGCGCCGGGTTGCGTCACGGTCAGCACCCGCCGCAACTGGTCCGGCGACAGATGCCGGTGCAACAGCACCACGCACACCCCGGCCCGCATGGCCGCCACCACCGTGACCAGCGAGTCGATATCCGAGGTCGGCAGTACCGCGACCCGCCGCATACCGGCCAGGCCCGCGCCGGTCCGCGAGACCCGCGCCCAGAACCCGGAGTAATCGATGCACTCGTCTGCGGTACGGACGGCCGGCGCCACGGACCGGGACAGCACCTGCCGTGCGATACGTTGCGCGAGCAGTTCAGTCATCGTCGACCCCGCGGGCCGCGAGCGCGTCCCCCATCGCGTCGGCGGTCCGTAACGAGCGCACCAGCACGGGAGTGACCAGCGCGGTCATCGACCATTGCAGGCCTCGTGCCCGCCGTGCTTCGGCGACGTCGCGCACGATCGTCGCCAGCAGCGGGACGCAGCGGATCGCCAGCGCCAGCAGCAGCCCGATCCGGTCCGGGTCCACGCCGACCCGCCGCAACGGCCCCAGCACCCGGGTGATCGCGTCCAGCATGTCGGTGACCCGGGTGGTGAGCGTGACCAGCGCGGCCAGCGCCACCGACAACAGCAGCAACCCGCACACGACGACCGCCCGCGCCGGTGAGGTGGTCAGCACCTGGAAGACCGCGATGATCGCCAGCATCCACACCATCGGGCGCAGCTGTTCCCCGGCGACGCGCCACGGGATCCGGGCCAGCGCGAACAGTCCTGCCGCGACCAGGGCGGCCACACCCAGCTGCAGCGGGGTGCGCACGAACACCGTGGCCACCGTGATGAGTACCAGTAGCAGCACCAGTTTCATCCCCGCCGGTGTGCGGTGCACCGGCGAATCACCCGGCCGGTACAGCCCGATCACTCGACCAGCTCCCGATAGGCCGGGAGCGCCGCGGCGGGATCGCCGTCGAAGGCGACCGCACCGTCGTCGATGACGATCACCCGGTCGAATCCGGCCAGCAGCGACAGCTGGTGGGTCACCACGATCACCTGCTGATCGACGGCGTCCAGCGCCTCGGCGATGATCCGGGCATTGCGCAGATCCAGCAGAGTGGTGGGTTCGTCGGCGACGATCACCTCCGGCCGGCGGATCAGCACCGCGCCGAGGGCGAGCAATTGTTTCTGCCCACCGGAGAGCAGATGCGACGGATGCTCCGCATGCCCCGCGAGGCCGAACCGGTCGAGGATCTCGGCGACGCGCGCGGCGACCTCCGTTTTGGCCAGACCGCTGCGGCGCAACGAGAACGCCAGATCCTCGGCGACCGTGGGCATGACGATCTGGGTGTCGGGGTCGGTGAACACGAACCCGACTTTGCGCCGCACCTTCGCCCCTTTTCGGGCAGTATCGACGCCGTCCACAGTCACGGTCCCGGATGCCGGGGTGAGCAGGCCGTTGATCATGCGGGCCAGGGTCGATTTCCCCGATCCGTTCGCACCGACGATCCCGACGCGCCGTTCCTCGATCCGCAGATCGATCCCCCGCAGCACCCGCCGCTCACCGAACGAATGGTGCACCGAATCGAAAACGATCTCACTCACGCCGCACGCTCCACCAGCATCGCGACACCTTGACCGCCACCGATGGCGCAAGCGGCGAGGCCGAGTTCCGGACCGTCCGGACGCAGCATGCGGCTCGCCAGCCGCACCAGCAGGACGGCGCCCGAGGCACCCCACGGATGGCCCATGGCGATCGCGCCCCCGTCGGGGCAGATCAGCGATTCGTCGAGACCCAGCTCGTCCGAAACCGCCAGCACCACCGAGGCGAAGGCCTCGGTGATCTCGACTACCCCCACATCGGATACCGAGCGACCGGCGCGGTGCAGGACCGCGCGGATCGCCGGTACCGGGCCGAGGCCGGGTAGCGCCGGGTCACCGGCGGCGACGGCGGTGGCCACGATTCGCA
This sequence comes from Nocardia carnea, assembly GCF_029868325.1. Classification (GTDB taxonomy): domain Bacteria; phylum Actinomycetota; class Actinomycetes; order Mycobacteriales; family Mycobacteriaceae; genus Nocardia; species Nocardia carnea_C. The sequence continues at coordinate 6,672 of NZ_JARWNW010000262.1, read as the reverse complement.
GCGCCGGGAGCCCGGCCGCCTCCTGCGCGGTCGTCACCGCTACGACGGCCGCACCGTCGGAGATACCGCACGAGTTTCCGGCGGTCGCAGTGCCGTCGGGTCCGAAACCGGGCCGCAGCCGGGCGAGGCGCGCGGTGGTCATCCCGGCGCGGATCCGCTCGTCACGGTTCACCCCGGCCACCGGAACGATCTCCGGGCTGAAATCCGCGGCCGCGGCCAGTGTGTGCGAGCGGGCCGCGTATTCGTCCTGACGTTCCCGCGAGATCCCCCGGACCCGGGCCAGATCATCGGCGGCGACACCCATATCGGGGTCGGGGAAACCGGCCGGGGCGAAGGGGGCCCGGGTGTAGCGCACCGGGTCGGCGCCGGCCACCGGCGGCCAGAACCGCCAGGGCGCGGTACTGGCCGATTCGGCGCCACCGGCCAGGATGAGCCGGTCGGCTCCACTGCGGACCCGTAGCGCCGCCTGGATCACTGCGTCCAGCCCGGAACCGCACTGCCGGTCGACGGTCACTCCCGGCACCTGTGTACCGAGGCCGGCCTGTAGTGCGGCGACGCGCGCCGGGTCGCCGCCGGGTCCGAGGCAGTTACCGAGGACGACATCGTCGATCGGCAGGTCCACGCCCGCGTCGCGCAGCGTCCCGGCTACGGAGGCGAGCACCGGCGCCGCCAGATCGGTGACGGTGTGATCGGCGAACCCGTGACCGGCCGTGCCGATGGGGGTGCGCCGGGCGGCGACGACAACGGGGTCGAGGTTCATACGAGCAAGTCTTTCAACCGGCCGCGGGCGATTTTCCCGGCGGCCGTGGTGGGCATTTCCCGGACCGGAACCCAGCGCCGCGGCATCGCTTCCCGGGTGAGCAGTCTGCGCGCTCGCCGCCGGACCTCGTCGATCTCGGCGCCATCCAATTGGACTGCCGCGGTGACGGTTTCGCCGAACACCGCGTGGGGGCTGCCGATCACTGCCGCCACCGCGACGCCGTCGATACCGCCGAGTACCCGCTCCACATCCTCGGCGACGACCGTGGTGCCCCCGACATTGATCACCGCGTCACCACGGCCGTGCACCCGTAATTCACCGTCGGCGCCGAGTTCGGCGATATCGCCGACGCAGAACCACTCCGGCGCGTCGAGCACGGTGTACGGGGACCGCACGTGCAGCAAGCCGTCCCGGATTCGCGTCTCGACCGCGGGCAGCACACGCAGGGCTGCGGGGACCTCCCGGGCCGCGACCAGCGAGACTTCGGAGGCGCCGTAGTACTCGACGACGCGCAGGTGGCGAGCCGCGGCCAGCGCCCCCGGATCGGCCGCGATACCGGCCACGATCGCGGTCCGCAGCCGCGGCGCCCGCGGTACCAGCTCGCGCAGGACCGCGGGAACGGCGTGCACAGCGGTGGCCTGCGCCGGATCATCAGTGACGCAGGCACCGCACCACAGCGCGTGCAGGGCGCCGAACAGGTGCATGGTCGCGTGTAGCGGGCCGGTGAGCAGCACGCGATCCTGCGGGGTCACCCGGGCGATCTCGGTGAAGTCCGGGAAGCTGTCGTACCAGGAGGCGGCGGTACGGGCCAGCGGCCGCGGGCGGCCGGTGGAGCCGGAGGTGGCGACCAGCAGGAACGCCTCGGCAGGCCAGGCGGATCGGTGCGGGCGGGCGGCCGGATCCTCGACGGCGACCGGCACCGCGAGCCGCGCGGCCGCGCAGATACAGACGAGGGCGTCGGCGACCGGCAGCGTGGAGGCGTCGTAACCGTGCGGTCCCGGTGGGTGCCGGTCGATCCAGTGATCGACGGCGCGGTCGAGTTCGGCGTAGGTGAGGGTGCGGCCGCCGAGGTCGAGTGCGGGTGCCGCCGCGGCACCGCCGAGTATGCGGCTATCCACGGATCAGCCCCGGGTAGGCACGGTGCACACCTTTGGCCACGATGGTGGCGACAACCACTTTCAGCAGGTCACCGGGCAGGAAAACCCCGTTGGCCTGGATCGCGGCGAGCACTCCGAGATCGGTGCGCAGCAGCAGGCCGAGGGTGCCGAACAGGTAGATCACCGCGACTCCGCCGACCGCGTTGATCAGCAGTGCGGGCACCAGCGGGTACTTGGGCACGATCCGCGCCGTGAGCAGGCCGATGACCAGGGCGGCCGGTATCCAGCCGACAAGATAGCCGGCGCTCGGGCCGGCGAGCGCTGTGAGTCCCGTCCGGCCGCCGGACAGCAGCGGCAGGCCGATGATCGTCAGCGCGATGAACACCGCGACCGCCGCGGTCCCCTTTCGCGCTCCCAGTACGGCGGGGGCGAGGATCACGCCGAGGGTCTGCACGGTGATCGGCACCCCGCTGAAGCCGACCGTGATCGCGCCCGGCAGACCCAGTGCGGCGATGAGCGCGGCGAATACCGCGATCTGCGCCATATCCCGCGACGTGGAGCGAGTCTTCGGCGCCCGCGAGTCCTCGACACCGTTCATGACGCCATCCTTCGCAACACCCGAGCTTGAACGTCGTTCAAGATAGCAATGTGCCCGCCGTCCACCGACACGACCCCGCCCCGACCAGACGAACGACCGCCGGCCCGTGCAGGCACACCGGCCTGCGCGTCGCGGACCCGTCCGCAATCCCTACGCTTCCGGACGCGCATACGTGGTACCCGGGCCCCGCGTGCACACTTGACCACGAGACGCGCCGGATACCGAGAGGTTCGGGCGTGGCAGACGGCGACCGCGGGCCGGACCCGCACCCCGCCGGCGGGGTGACCGGCCCGCGGCGCCGGGAAGGATGACGATGACACGGGCCCGACCCACCGCCACCCACTGGGGGAACTTCTTCGTCGACACCGCCGCCGACGGGACGCTCTCGGTGACACCGCACGGCGACGACCCGCACCCCTCCCCCATCGGGCGCTCGCTGGCCGCGCTGCACGATCCGGCCCACCGCATCGCCCGACCGGCAATACGCCTCGACTATTACCGCGACCGGGCCGCTGCCGACCCCACGCTCCGCGGGCGCGAACCCTTCGTCGAGGTGGATTGGGACGAGGCGCTCGATATCGCCGCCGAGGCACTGCGCACGGCCCGCGCGACCGGCGGTAACCGGGCCATCTACGGCGGTTCCTACGGGTGGGCCGGGGCCGGCCGATTCCACCACGCCCAGGGGCAGGTCCACCGCTTCCTGCAGCTGTTCGGGGGTTACACGGCCTCGGTGGACACCTATTCGTTCGCGGCGGCCGAGGTGCTCATTCCCCACGTCCTCGGTATGAACGCCTACGTCGCCGCCCGGCAGGCGCCCACTACCGAGGAGATCACCCGGCACTGTGCCCGCATCGTGTTCTTCGGTGGCGCCCCACAACGCAACACCCAGGTCAACCCCGGTGGTATGGGAGCACATCCGGGCCCGGACAGCCTTACCGCGCTGCGGGAAGCCGGTATCGATATCGTCCATATCGGACCCGTTCGCGACGATTGCGACCCGGCCCTCGATGCCCGCTGGATACCGTGCCGCCCGCACAGCGACGCCGCGATCATGCTCGCCCTGTTGCACACCCTCCTCACCGAAGACCTGCACGACCGCGCCTTCCTCGATCGCTACTGCACCGGTTTCGACCGGCTCGCCGAGTACCTCACCGGCCGCAGCGACGGCATACCCAAATCACCCGAATGGGCCGCGGAACTCGCCGAGATCCCGGCAGCGGAGATCCGCACGCTGGCCCGGCTGATGGCACGCGAACGCTGCCTGATCGGGTTGCCGTATGCCCTGCAGCGTGCCGAGCACGGTGAGCAGTGTTATTGGGCCGCGTGGGCGCTCGCGGCCGCGCTGGGCCATATCGGGCTGCCGGGCGGCGGGGTGCTCATGGGTACCGGGGTGGGAATGACCAACAATATGCAGCGCCGCCATCTGCCCTTCGAGATCGGTGTGCTGCCGCAGCCGGGAAACCCGGTGGCCGATATCGTTCCGGTCGCCCGGCTCACCGAGATGCTGGAACGCCCCGGCGGCACGGTCGACTACAACGGGCGGACCCTCACCTATCCGCCGATCGACCTGATCTATTGGGCCGGCGGTAATCCGTTCCACCATCACCAGGATCTGAACCGGCTGCGGCAGGCCTGGTCGCGGCCGCGCACGATTATCGTCAACGAGATCAGCTGGACCGCGACCGCCCGGCTGGCCGATATCGTGCTGCCCACCACCGCGTCCGCGGAGCGGGAGGATTTCACCGGTGGACGCACCGATCACTGGTTGACGCCCATGCACCGCAGCCTCGCACCGTACGGCCGGGCACGCGACGATTACGCGATCTTCACCGGTCTCGCCGAGCGACTCGGTTTCGCAGAGCGTTTCACCGAAGGGCGGACCGCGCAGCAGTGGGTGGAACAGCTGTGGCGCACCACCGTGGACAATGCGGCGGCCGCCGGTATCCGATTACCCGAGTACGCGGATTTCCGCGCCGGCGGGCCCCTCGATCTGCGGCCGCAGCTCCCGGAGTCCCGTCATGTTCTCGAACAGTTCCGCGACGATCCGCAGCGGCACCCGTTGCGGACTCCGTCGGGCCGGATCGAACTCTTCTCCCGGACCATCGCCGGATTCGGCTATCCGGACTGCCTCGGCCATCCCGCCTGGTTCCCGCCGCGGGAATGGCTCGGCGGCCCGGCGGCACAGCGTTTTCCGCTGCATCTGCTCTCCCATCAGCCCGCGACCCGCCTGCACAGCCAGCTCGATCACGGCGTCACCAGCCGGGAAGCCAAGGTTCGCGGGCGCGAGCCGGTGCGGATGAATCCCGCTGATGCCGCCGCGCGTGGGCTGCGCGACGGCGATATCGCCCGGATCCACAACGATCGCGGCGCCCTGCTCGCCGGCGTCCGGATCAGCGATGCGGTGCGCCCCGGGGTGGTGCATATGGCGACCGGCGCCTGGTACGACCCGCTGGACCCCTCCGACCCCGAATCACTCGATGTGCACGGCAACCCGAATACGGTCACCAACGATATCGGCACCAGCTCACTGGCCCAGGGCCCGTCCGCGAACAGCTGTCTGGTGGAGGCCGAACGCTACGACGGCGAGCTCCCGCCGTTGTCGGTCGGCGCACCGCCGCCACTGGTGGACGCCGGCTCGATCCGGTGACCGGCGTCCCTCCCGGCGCTCACCGCGCCCACGCAAGTACCTACCCGCGAACGAACTCCGCAGTCAGATCGCGCCCGCGGGTTTCGGCCATACGCCAGATCGCCGTGGCGGTGACGAGCGCGGTGACCCCGATGATCGCACTGAGCGGCAGACTGGAGCCACCTGTCGAGGCGACGAAACTGCTCGCGATCAGCGGACCGAACCCGGCCCCGATCAGGCTCGCCATCTGATAGCCGAGTGATACACCGGTGTACCGCATCTCGGTACCGAACATCTCCGCCAGCAGGGGCGCCAGCGGTGCGTACATGAGGTTCTGCACCACCTGCGCGATCAGCAGGCCGACGGTCAGCCAGAGGACCGAACCGGTGTTCACCAAGGCATACAACGGGAGTGCGAAAACCACGGCGCCGAGGGCGCCGGCCATGGTGACGGTCCGGCGGCCCAGTCGGTCCGACAATGCGGAGAACAACGGAATGCAGACCAGCGATACCACCGACATCGCGACCAGGGTGCGCATCACCTCGGATTCGTCGTATCCGGTATCGGTGGCGTAGGCGATGATGTGCGAGGTGGTGAGCGCGGTCAGCGCGAACGGCCCGATTCCGGCGGCGCACGCCAGGATGAGCGGGCGCGGGTTGCGCAGCAGTTGGACCAGCGGTGTTGCGGCTTTCGGTTCGGACTCGGATTCGGCCTGTTCCAGGGCCTCCCGGAAGACCGGGCTCTCCACCACACCCAGGCGCACATACAGGCCGACGGCCACCAGCACACCGCTGAGCAGGAAGGGCAGGCGCCAGCCCCAGGAGTAGAGGCTCTCGTCCGGGAGCATGGTCACCACCATGACCACCACGGTGGAGAGCAGGAAGCCGATCGGGGAGCCGAGTTGCATGATCCCCGCCCATTTACCGCGACGATCCTTGTCGGCGTGCTCGATCACCATGAGTGCCGCCCCGCCCCATTCGCCGCCGATCGCGATGCCCTGGATGAGGCGCATCGCGACCAGCAGGATCGGCGCCAGCACACCGATCGACCCGTAATCGGGGAGCAGGCCGATGATGAAGCTGGCGCCGCCCATCATCACCATGGTCACGATCAGCATCGATTTCCGCCCGAGCCGATCACCGAAATGACCGAACAGGACGCCGCCGATGGGCCGGGCCGCGTAGCCGGCGGCGAGCGTGCCGAAGGCGGCGATGGTGGAGGCGGCCGAGTTCGACGACGGGAAGAACAGCTTGCCGAAGACCAGGGCGGCCATGGTGCTGTAGAGGAGGAAGTCGTAGTACTCCAGGACGGTGCCGAGCAGGCTCGACAGCGCGACTTTACGCAACTGCGTGCTGTCGCTCGCCGCGCCCGGTGTTGCTGCGCCCGAAGGTAATCCGGCTCTCGGCGGTTGTTTCTCTGTGTACATGGGGACTCCAGCGTCGGTGATCAAGCCTCGGCGCGGACCGGGGGAACGCGGAAATTAAGCCGAATGCCCCCCCCGCTACGCGCTGTTGTTCTGGCAACCCGCCCTCCACCCCCCGCCTGGCCCCGCCCGGTCCGCGCCCGCCTCCGCCGGGTCCTGGCCACGGCC
>NZ_JARWNW010000261.1 GCF_029868325.1 Nocardia carnea | reverse complement strand
TGAACGACGGATCCTCGTACGACCCGTCGAGGGAGACGAACTCGTGTACGGCGATGGTTCCCATGCTGATGTCCTTTCCGGCAGCCGTTCGGCTGCGGCCGGTCCGCGCCCCCAGCTTTTCCAGGGGGTTGGGCGGCGCGGGGGGGGCCCGGTCAACCCCCCTCGCCGCGAACCCCCGCTGACAACACGGACCGCTCCCCCGCGCCGGTCAGTCGCTCTTCATATCGCCCGTGGCCAGGCGCAGGGTTCCGAGTACGAAGACGACCAGGCACGGTACCGCGAAGTACAGCAGGGAGCCGTTCGGGCCGCCGAAATAGCTCTCGATGGTGGAGAGCTGACCGACGCCGAGTTCGCCGTTCTTGAACGGCGACAGCCGTTGCAGCATCTGCCCCAGATCGTTGTTGACGAACGTGACGAAGACCTCGATGCCGAACTTCCACAGCAGCACGATCATCACCACCAGACCCGGCTTGGGCAGCAGCGCGGCCAGACCCAGACCGAGGGCACAGACCAGCACGGTGAAGATCGGTACGCAGATCAGCAGCCGGATACCGGTGCCGGAGAAGGCATCCACCTTGCCCCATACGTCCGGGAACAGGTGCGGAAAGCCGCCCAGCAGCAGGAACGTGGTCGCACCGGCCACCACACCGGAGAGCAGGCCGAACACGATCAGCTTCGCGACGGGCAGCAGCCAGCGGCGGGCCTGGATTCCCGCGACGGTCTCGACGGTCTTGTCCTTGAATTCGTTGCTCAGCGAGGACACCGCGCCCGACATGAGGATGAACGTCGAGAAGATCAGCACCCAGTAGGTGGCGTTACTGGTCTCCATACCGCCGTAGCCGTTGATGGTTTCGGCCTGGGAAGCCTTGGCGATTCCGAAGTTGAGCGCCAGCGGGATCGCCACCGCGAGCGGGACGATCGTGTACCACAGCGAGTTACGCCACGACAGTTTCGTGAGCTCGCTGTGTATCGAGCGGGTCAGGTAGCGGCCGAGCATCACTGTTCCCCTTTGCCTGCGGTGTATTCGACGCTGGTCGCGGTGATCTCGAGGTAGGCCGACTCCAGCGGTCGCGGGCCGGAGCCACGGGCGACCAGTTCGTCCTTGCTCGTATCGGACAGCACTTTCCCTCTGCCCATGACGACGATCCGATCGCCGGTGATCTCGACCTCGGTGAGGTTGTGCGACGCCACCAGCAGGCATTTGCCCTCGGCGGCGAGGCCGGTGACGAGTTCGCGCAGCCACAGCGTGCCCTCGACGTCGAGCCCGTTGGCGGGTTCGTCCAGCACCAGGGTCCGTGGATCACCCAGCAGCGCCGCGGCGATACCGAGCCGTTGCAGCATCCCGTAGGAGAAATTGCCGACCGGACGTTTCGCGACTTTCTCCAGCCCGACCCGGGCCAGCACCTCGCCGACCCGGCCCGCCGATACTCCGCCGAGGCGGGCCTGCCACAGCAGATGCTGGCTCGCCGTGTGGTGGGGGTTGCGGGTGAACGCGCCGAGTCCGAACCCGATCTCGCGGAGGGTGTCCCGGAATTCCAGGAGCCCTTTACCGTTGATGGTGAGCGTGCCGCCGGTGGGCCGGGTCAGGCCGGCGATCATCCGCAGCACGGTGGTTTTGCCGGCGCCGTTGGGCCCGAGCAGATAGGTGATCGAGCCCGCTTCGGCCTCGAAGCTGACATCGGCTACGGCGACGGTGTCACCGAAGCGTTTGGACACGCCGCGAACACTGATCATCGATGTATTCCTGAACGACTGAGTGGCTGGTGGATGTGCATATACGCGGAACGACTCCCCGTTCGGCCGTGGCGGCGCCGGGGAGTCGCTCCGGAATTCCGTGTGGTCGTCAGTACCCGAAGTCCGGGTTACCGGCGCACTGCATTTCGGCGCAGATCGCCTTCCAGTCGTACTTCCACAGACCGCCTTCACGGATGAAGTGGTAGTTGATGGAGGTGGCCGGGAAGCCCGCCATCACACCCTCCACCCGCACCGACATCGAATCGCCGGAGACATTGACATTGCCGACGGCACGACCCTGGATGGAGAAGAAGTCCATGGTCTGGCTGTTCGCCATGACCTGTTCGATCGCGCCCCGCGCCTGCGCACCGTTGTAGCTGACCTCGAGCTTGGGGTCGACGCCGATGTTCGGATTCCAGAAGGCAGCGAATTGCCGCTCCAGCTGGCCGAGATTCGGCACGGCGTCGCGCACGTAGAGGTCACCGACCTTGCCGTCGCGAATCGACACATCCGCGGCGGCCGGGTGGGCCAAACCCAGACCCAGCAATGCGGCGAAGACCAAGGCGGAAACGATCCTGATGAGCTTGGACATGGTGGTCCCTTCGAGCCGAATGACTAACCGGCCCGGACCTCCGGGCCGGTCCAACAATAAGCCGCGAAAGTTAGGACAGTCAAACCTAACTTTCAACGGATCGGAAAGAGCGTGCGGGCGTGTGGCCCACACCGCTGAAGCAGGGAACCGCCAGGTCCCCGGCTCGCGGCCGGTATCCACGGGCCGCGGCGCGATCGGTGTCCCACCTGCGGGCCCGGACCTGTTCGCGCGCAACGCTATCCACTCAGGATGGGATCAGGGCGGCGGCCGACGAACGACGCAGCTTGCCCGACGGAGTCTTGGGCAGCGCGCCCCTGTGCACGATCGTGACGACCGCCGGTGCGATGCCGATATCGTCGTAGACCGCCCGGGCCACGTCCTTACGGATCCGCTCGCTGCGCTCGGCGTCCTCGGCGGAATCGGATTCGGCGATCACGGCGATACCCTCGCGCGCCATCCCGGGCAGGCGTACGGCGACGGCCGCCACACTGCCGGCCCGTACACCCTCGACCGCCGCCGCCGCACGCTCGACCGTGGTCGGCGCGATATTACGGCCGGAGACGATGATGATGTCCTTCTTCCGCCCGGTCACCACGGTCTCACCGGTATCGGTGAGGTAGCCCAGATCGCCGGTGGCGAGCCAGCCGTCGGCATCCACGGCCGATACGTAACCGCCGGGCAGGAGATACCGACGGGTCACCGCGTCACCGCGGACCAGGATCTCACCGATACGGTCGGCCGGCAGTGCGGCCCCGGCGCCGTCGACCACCTTCAATTCGATTCCGGCGACGGGCGTTCCCAATCGCATCAAGGTGCGTGAGACGCCGCCCGAATCGCGTACGACCACGCCCGCGCCTTCGACCTGTGCGGAGTCGACGATATCCACCGAATAACGTGCGCCGGCATCGGTGAACGATGTGGCCAGCGTGGTTTCGGCCATACCGTAGGCCGGCATCAGCGCCTCCGGCCGGAAGCCGAATCGCGCTGTCGCCGCCAGGAATTCCTCCAGGGTCGTTTCGTCGACGATCTCCGCACCGTTGACCGCGACCCGCATACAGGACAGGTCATAGGCTCCGCCGGGTGCGCGGCGCAGCCGACGGGCCAGCAGCGAATAAGCGAAATTCGGTGCCGCGGTGTAATTTCCGTTGAAACGGTTGATCAGTTCCGCCCACGACACCGGGCTCTTCAGGAAGGCGAGCGGCGGAACGATCACCGTCGTCGCCTGCGCCAGCAGTGGAGTCATGAGCATGCCGATCATGCCCATATCGTGATAGAGCGGCAACCAGCTGACGCCCACCCATTCGGCGGTGAAGCCCGTGCGGTCGACCATTGCGGCGTGATTCTGCTGCAGGTTCCGGTAGGAGATGGCCACGGCCTTCGGCACACCGGTGGTGCCGGAGGTCAGCTGCAGGATCGCGGTATCGTCCTCGGCGACCGGCACATGCTCGATCGAATCGGTTCGATCGGCCAGTTCGTGGACGACGGCGAGCGGGGCACCGAGATCGAGACCGCGCACGGCGTCGGTGAACGGTTCGCTCACCACGACCACCCGGGCATCCAGCATCTCGATCACCGACCGCGTATCCGCCAGCCAGGTCTCGAGGTTCATCCGCGGGGTGGGCTGGTGCAGCATGGTGAACATCGCGCCGCGCATCCAGATCGCCTCTACGGTGACGGTGACATCGTCGGCCGGGCCCGCGAGGATCGCGACGGAATCGCCCGGCACCACACCCGCCTCGGCCAATCCGGCGGCAACCCGGCGGGCGTTGGCCCGCAATTGATCCCAGGAACGGAAGGTCAGCTCGGACGCGTCCGGTCCGCTCCACAGGCCCGTGACCTCGGAAACCGGTTCGTCGAAAAGCGACCGGGTGATTCTGTTCATCGGAATTCCATTTCTGCCTATCGGTTCCCGCCGGCCGTGGCGCTGTGAGCCTCGCCGAGAACCCGGTCGAACTGCTCGACGAAGGTTTCGGCGTACCCGGACGGCAGGGAGGCGGGATCTGTGACGATGCCGAACGATGTCCGTTTGCCCAGAATGAGCGAGGTCACCGAGAACGAATAACCGGCCAGCGGCGACAGCGCCGTCAGCTCGGTGATCGGCTTCCCGAGCACGGACCGCACCTGGGAGAACCCGGGGTTGACACCGATATGGATATCGGGGCTCATATGTTTCATGGCCGCGCTGCCGATCACCCGCCGTAGCGCCCAGGGCAGCCCTGGTTCTGTCGCGGGCGCCGCGGAAGCCAGCTCGGGGCGGCGCTTCCCGACGACGGCCAGTTCCGCTTTGCAGCGTTCGATCTGGCGGTCGAGATCCGGCTCGTTACCGGCGAGATTGATCGGCGTGACGATCACGGCGTTACCGGTGTGCCGGAACTCCGGATCATTGGTGACCGGCAGGGTCACCCGGACGACCTCGGCGGGTGCCGCGCTCGGCGGGGCGATACTGATCGCCCGGCCGATGGCGGCAAGCAGGAACTCGTGCACCGACGCGCCGTGCGCCGTCGCGGCCCGGCGCAGGTCCCGGGTGGACGCGCTGTACAGGGCGTATTCCCGCCGGCCGGAGGTGGTGAGTTTCGGCCAGCCGCGGCCGGTTTTTCCGGCGGCGTGCTGTGCGGCGAAGGCGGCCTTGGACTCTTTCAGCACCGCCGGTTCGATCTCGGGTGTGCGGAACCGCGGACTGGTCGCGAACCGTTCGAACTCGGCGAGTTCCGTGGCCGAGCCGTCGGCCAGCAACGCGGCGAACGCGGCACCGGCGATACCGTCGGATACCGCGTGGTGCACCCGCAGCAGGAAGTATTGGGCGCCGTCGCCGGCCGGGGTGAACAATGTGAGGTGCCACATCGGTTGCGGGCGGGGCAGTGGCGTTTCGAGCAGCGCGGTGATCTGGGTGCGCAAATCCGCGGCGTCGGCGTAGCCGGCGGCTGCGAAGTGACTGTCCACCTCGACCTTCTCGGCGACCACTTCCCGCGGCCGGCGCCAGCGCCCGCGATCGATCCCGAGCCGGAACAGTTCGAACAGTGCACTGCGCTCGCGCACCCGTTCGCGCACGGCACCGACCTCGAGAGGGGCGCCCTCCGCGGATATTTCGAGCAACATCGCCCAGTGCATCGGGCTGCTCCCGGTATCCAGGTGCAGGTAGGTGTGATCGGAAGGGGTCAGTTTCGTCACCGGGGCGTCTGTCATTGCGTATCCACTTTCGCGAGGAGAGCCTGATAACCGTCCGTATCGGGTTTCATGGCCGCGGCCACCAGCTCCCACAGCACTTCGTCGGTACCGCCCCCGACGCGGGCCAATTTCATATCCCGGAACCATCGGTTCAGCGGGAGCCCGATATCGAGATAGCCGATACCGCCCCAGATGTGCAGACACTCCGAGGCCACTTCTTCGCCGAGGTTGGCCGCGGTGACCTTGAGCGAGGCGGCGGTGCGCAGGTTGATACGCCCGTCCGCGGCGACACCGGCCAGCGCGTGGCGCAGCAGATCGACCCGCGACTGGAGATCGGCGATACGTAACCGCAGTGCTTGGTGATCGTAGAGCCGCTTGTCGAACTGGGTGCGGTCGTACATGCGGGCCAGCGTGACGCCGAGCATCCGATCGCAGGACGCGGCGATCTGCCCGGCCACCGAATAGCGTTCGTGCGCCAGCCCCCAGCTGACCACCGCCAGGCCGGTGCCGGGACGCGCGATGAGCGCGTCCGCCGGAATCCAGCTGTCGATACGCACCGGGGCGGTGTCCAGCGGTCCGGCGCCCAGCTTCGCGTAGGGTGTGCCGACCTGTACCTGGGACACCGGTACCACGGCCAAAGCGACATTTCCCGATTCGGCTGCCGGGTCGTCGCCCATACTGCGCCCGACGACGAACATATAGTCGGCGATCGGCGAGAGCGAGACGAACTTCTTGTGGCCGACCACCCGGTAGCCGCCGTTCTCCGGCTCGATCCGGGTCCGGGCGTTCTGCAGATCCGAGCCGCCGGATTCTTCGGATGCCGCGATGCACAGTACTTTCTCGACCGCGATCGCTTCCTCGGCGAGCTGCCGCAGGAAATCGGTGCGCCCGAATCGGCGCAGGATGGCGATCGCCGAATCGTGCAGGCTGACTCCGACGCCGATGGCCGCCGAGCCGAGTACACCCAGCTCGCGGGCCAGCGCGAAATGGTCGCCGAGGTCGGTGTGCTTACGATCGGCCCACTTGCGGGCAAAAACACCCTCGGTACCGAGGTGTTCGAGCAGGACCCGCGGGAACTTGTTGTCCTGCTCGGCCTGTTCGGTCCACTGGACCACCCTGTCGTCGAAGGCCCGGGCGAGCAGATCGGAGTACGAGTCCGCGGGTGCGGCGACGGTCATGCCACGGCGCCGGACTTGGCGCGGATCAGGTCCTCCAGGTCTCCGACGGACGCGGCTTCGGCCATTTCCCGCTCGGTGAGCTTGACGCCCAAACGCTCTTCGATGGCCACGACGCCGATGGCGAATGCGACCGAATCGATGCCGAGATCCTCCACCAGCAACGATTCCCGGTCCGGGTCGGTGAGCGACAGGTCGAGATCTTCTTCCAGAATGCTGTTCAGCACATCGCGAATTCGGTCGGACATCGGAGAACTCCTAAAACTGTTCGGATCGGCCGGCCCGGCCGGGCCGGCGTTCGTTCCTCCGAACGGACCGGAGGAACGCCATCGGTGGTGAGCATCCGGCGGGCCGGCGCGGCGACCATAAGCAGCACCGGATGCATGCAAGGCATACCTGACGAATAGTGGTTGCCCTACTCGACGACCTCCTCGCCGGTGACGCCGAAGCTGGTGAACGCCGTGTTCTTCGGAATGCGATAGACCGCACGACCGGTCACCGTGTTGAGGATCTTGGCATTGCGCACGGCACCGATATCCAGGTTCGGCGCGGATACACCGTGACTGTGCTCCTCGGCATTGGCCACGAACAACCGGTCCCGCAGCGCCTCGTCGGCGCGCACCGCATGGTTGTTCTCGACCACCAGGCGGCCGCGGGAATCACGCCGCAGATACTCTTGCAGCGGTTCCAGAAAGTCGGTCCTGCGCGGACGGTAACCGGTGGCCGCGATAACCAGGTCGGCGGTGTGCGCGATCGTCTTTCCGGTGTCCCGGTGCTGCCCCCGGATCCGGAGCCGGCCGCCGGGCAGCGTTTCCAGCCCCTCGACCGCGACACCGTTGCGCAATTCCACGGGCTGCGGCTTCTCCAGCAGCTGACGCCGGTAGAGCAGATCGTGCAGGCGTTCCAGGGTTTCGGTGGAGATGCCCTTGTGGAACTGCCAGTGCCCGGCGCGTACCCGATCGCGGGTGTCCTCCGGCAGACTGTGGAAGTAGTCCATGTAAGCCGGTGTGGTCATCTCCAGGGACAGCTTGGTGAAATCCAAGGGCGCGAACCACGGGGTGCGGGTCCACCACCGCACCGCGGGCCCCCCACGCAGATTCTCTTCGAGCAGGTCGATGACGATCTCGGCGCCGGACTGACCGGAGCCGATCACGGTGACCGCCTCCGCACGATGGGCGGTGTCGCGGTGGTACAGATAATCCGCACTGTGCACGAGCGCGGCGGAGTCGGTCGACAGCGCCTGCGGGATCGACGGTTCGGTACCCACCCCGACCACCACATGGTCCGCGTACAGCATCGAGGTGGTGCCGGAACCGGAGATCGACACCTCGAAGTGCCCCCGCCCGGTATCCCAGCGCACCGCCTCGACGGTGGTACCGAACCGCAGCGAGTCCAGTTTCCCGACTGCCCACAGCAGATATGCCTCGTACTCGCGGCGGGTCGGGAACCAGTCCTCCCGCACCAGGAACGGGTACAGGCGGTCGACATCGGCCAGGTAGGCCAGGAACGACATCGGGTGCGTCGGGTCGACCAGCGAGACCAGATCGGACAGGAAACTGACCTGTAGCTTGGCCTCGTCGAACAGCAGCCCCGGATGCCAGCGGAATTCCGCGGCGGAGTCGACCACGAGGACGTCGAGGTCGTCGATCGTCGAGGCCATGGCCGCCAGCGACATATTGAACGGGCCACAGCCGATCGCCAGGATATCGACTTTCGGTATCTCACTCATGGATCTTCACCATCTCGTCGTGCGCGCTACGCAGACCTTCGGATTCCACTTCCAGCCCCACCCGCAGCAATTCGTCGAAGAGGACATCGATATCCCGTTCGGTGGTCTCGGGGTTGAGCAGGGTGAGCTTCACGCAGGTGCGGGGCTCGCCCTCGCCGTGGACGCATACCTGCGTACGGCCGATGAGCGCCTTACCGGAGCTGATCAGGCGGCGGCGCAGTTCCCCGTTCACCTGGTCGAGGTCGAGATCCTCGCAGCGGTAGCGGAATACGACCGTGGTCATGGTGACCGGTGCGACGAGCTCGAGCTGCGGTTCGGTCGCGATCCGACGCTCGGCGTGGCGGGCCAGATCGTGGCAGGTATCGAGCATCCCGCCCAGCCCGGTGCGACCGTAGGCGAGGAAGGTGGCCAGCACTTTCAGCACATCGGGGCGGCGGGTGGTCTGCAGGGTCTGGCCGAGCAGGCCGCCGAAACCGGCCTCGATATCGTCGTCCGGGTTGAGGTAGGCCACCGACCGGTTCAGCGAGGTGAACCGATTCCGGTCGGCGAGCAGCAGCACACTCGCGGCGGCCGGCTGCCAGCCGACCTTGTGCAGGTCCAGGGTCACCGAATCGGCCCGATCCAGTCCGGTGAGCAGCCCGGCGAGCCGGTCGGAGAACAGCGTGCCGAAACCGTATGCGGCATCGACGTGCATCCAGACCTCGTGGCGCGCCGCGATCTCCGCGATCTCGGGCAGCGGATCGACGGAACCGAAATCGGTGGTGCCCGCCGTGGCCACGACCGCCAGCGGGGTGTGGCTCTCGGCGAGTTCGGTGAGCAGCCCGTCGAGGGCCTCCGGGATCATCCGGTGCGCCGAATCGACCGGGACTCCGATCGCGGCGCTCTCCCCGAGACCGAGTGCGGCGCAGGCCCGGTGGACCGAGAAGTGCGCGATCTGCGAACACAGCACCACCGGGCGGGGCAGGCCGCTCACGCCGTTGCCGCGGATATCGATCCCGAACCGGGCGGCGCCGTAGTCGCGAGCGATCAGCAGCGCGAGCAGGTTCGAGTAGGAACCACCCGGGCCGAAAACGCCACCGGCGCCTTCGGTGAAACCGGCCAGCCGGGCAAGTGCGTTGATGGTCCATTGCTCGATGGCCAATGTCGCCGGACCCGAATCGTAGGTGTCCAGTGACGCGTTGGTGGCGCTGGCCAGCGCATCGGCAATCACGGCCACGCGCAGCGCGGGCGGCTGGAGATGCGCCGCGGCATGCCGGTGGGTCAGGTCCAGGCCGTAGGCGGCGATCAGTCCGGCCACCCGGTCGAGCGCCGCGGCCTCCCCCACCCCGTCGTCGGGTACCTGCTCGGGGCCCAGTTGCTCGGCCACAGCGCCGAGTACGTCGGCCGGATCGCCCCAGGGCAGCGGGGCGCCGTGGTGCTGGGTAGCGACCGGGCCGGCCAACTGCGCGAGGCCGTGGCCGATTGCCGTCCACCCGTCTCCCGGCGTGGCGAAGGCGGATCTCTGTCTTCGCGGGAATGCGATTATCTCTGACACGGGTAGCCCCATCGACTCGAATATGGATTACGACTGCGTTCGACCCCCGTCCGTCGCCACCGCGACGCGCGACGCATTCTTCGACAGCGTGTTCTAGGTGGTTTCGCGGACGGTCCGCACGAGTTCGTCCAGGGGGCGGTCCAAGGTACGCGGAACGGCGGCGACGAGTGCCGACACCACAGCACCCGCACCGCGGGCGAGATCGGCGCCGGCCGCCTCCGGCTGGTAGTCGACCTCCAGGTGGACGCGCTCGTCGGCGCCCCGTTCGAAGGCCAGCGTCAGCGGATAGTTGCCGACGCCGTGGAAGACGGATTCGTAGTGCACCGGGCCCCGATCCGGCACCGGGATACCGCGGAGCGGCGCATTGCGCACCGAAGCCATGATCTCGGCGACGGGGAAGCGCCCGCCCGCGTTCCGCAGGGCGGTGAGCACGGTGCCGTAGTCGACAGTGGCGAATTCCATCGCCCGGTACACCACCGAGACTGCCGCGTGCAGGGATTCACGCACGCTCGCCGCGGGATCGAAGCGGAAACGCATCGGGACGATATTGCCGCTGTAGCCGACCCGGTCGGGGCCGTCCCCGGGGTCACGATTGTCGGCGGGCACCAGGAGGACGTGGTCGTAGGCTCCGGTGAGCGCGTACACGCTTACCGCGCATACGCCGATGAGCAGCGCGTTGAGGGTGGCGCCTACGTCGCGGGCGACGTCGTCCAATGCCGTGATGTCCGCCGGCTCGATCGGTGTTTCGAGACGGATACCGGCGGCGTCGACGAGCGGGGCGAGCCAGCTCTGTTCGGCACTGTCACCCGGCAACTCCCCGGATAGCGGATACCGGATATCCGCGGCCGCCCACGTCTGCTGGGCGTGCCGTAGTGCCCGGTCGATATCGCCGGGGCTCGCTGCCCGGGCCGGGCGGGACGGCCGGCCGGCGTCCGCGGGCCAGGCGCCGGAGATCAGGGTGCCCAGCAGCAACGGCCAGGAGGTGTCGTCCACGGCAAGGTGATGGACGACCAGCACTACGGTGACCGCACCCTCGGCATTCGCGAAGATCCGCGCCCGCAACGGCGGCTCCCGGGTCAGGTCGAACGGCGCCTGCGCCGCGGCCTCGGCCACCGCCCGGATCTGCTCCCGGCCGATCGGCTCGCCCGCGGGGCCGTGCGGCGGCAATGTGCCCCACTCCCAGACGGCGCCGGGTTCGATCCAGCGCCCGGTGTGCTCGCGGGGTTCCCGGCGCGGGTCCCCCTCCTCCGTGGCGACGATCACCGAGCTGAGCACCGCCGCTTCGCGCACCATGAGTTCGAACGCGGCGATCACCGAGTCGAGCGTATGGGCTCCGGTGAAGTCCAGGATCAGGCCGATGTTGTGGGATACCGAATCCGGGTCGAGCCGGTAGATCTTCCACATCCGGCGTTCGGCGACGGTGAGGCCGGCGGGGGCAGCCGCTTCGGCAGTCGCGGGATGCGCCGCCGGGCTGCCGCCGGCCCCCGCGACAGCCAGGCGCCGCCGCAGGACTTCCAGTCGCGCGTCGGTCAGTAAGGTCGTCATACTTCTTCCTGCGTCGGGCCGATCGGGGACTGCGCCGGTGCCGCGGGCGCGCGCCGCAAAGTTCCGGCAATTCGGGTGAATTCGTCGCGCGATACCGCGGTATCCCGCAGTACCGTCCAGTCGCTGACAATGTCGATCAGTTCCCCGCGCGCCCACAGCGGCGCCTGATCCTCGAACCAGGGGGACCCTGGGTCGCCGCTGACGCCCAGCGGCACGATCCACCGGCTCGCGTCCCGGTCGGCCAGGTCCCACGCGTAGCGCGCGGCCGACCCGGCACCGCACGCGTGGGAAAAGCCCACCGCACTGCCGTTGGCCATCACGCATTCGGCATCCCCGCCCAGCGGCTGTGGTCGCGGGCGGAGCTGCCGCGCGATCTCGGGATGTTTCGCCGTCGCCCCGACGAGATCCCATCCGTGGATCGGCGCGAGCACGTGCACACTCCCCCACGTCGGAAGGGGCGTCGCAGCGGCGGCGGATTCCGCGACCGCCTCGAGTGCGCCGGCGAGCAACCGGGCGATATCCACGCCCAGCGCCCCGGCACCGCCGACCACCGATTCCAGTGCGGCCGCGATCCGGGTCTGCGCCACGAACCACGGGGTGAAGGTGACGCCGAACCCGTGCGGTGCGGCGAGCCCGGACAGCGCGGGGTCGGCGGTGATCGCCCGGACCAGATGAGCGCGCACTTCGGCGAACAGGTACGCGTCGGTACTGTCGGCGTGCATCCGGAGGTCCCACTCCAGCAGCCGTCCGCGCAACCGGTCGGCGTCCGCACTCAACCCGGTCAGCGGCGGGAGCAGGCGCACCAGGGCGCCGGCGGCCGCGTTGTGCACATCGGCATGGACGCGTGCGCACTCGGCCACTGTCACGGCCGGGGCCTCGGCGAGCAGCGTATCGATGCGGGCGGCGCGATGGGGCGGCACGGTTTCGGTGGTGGTCGGTTGCAGCGCAGGGTTGTCCGGAATGCGCTGGTTCGCGATCACCGAATAGCCGGGCACGGTAGCGTCGAACCGTTCGTCGCGCACCGACTCGGTGACGTAACCGCGCCACTGGTAGCGCTCGTCCCAGCCGGGTACCGGCAGCCAGTAGTTCTCTGGGGCCCGCCGGGGGAACTTGCCGGTGACATGGTGGGTGAGCCGCCCCGTCGTATCGGCGACGACGATCCGGTTGACGGGCTCCACCCATCGGGTGAGTGCGGCTTCCACATCGGCGGTCGTCCGGGCGAACAGCAGATCCAGTGCGGCGTCGAAGGTCGTGCCGGGATCGGTGAGCATGGGCGAGCGCAGGCTCACCGCGAACGGTGCGTCCGGGCCGCCGAAGACGACGGCGCCGTTGCCCGTGGTGACGATCTCGATCTCGACCGGGTCGCCGTCGCGCACCAGAATCCGCTCGGTGGCGGTCTCGGCCGGGCGGCGTCCGGTAGCGGTCTCCGCGAACACGCCGGTACCGGCCCGGGCGAGACGCTCGACGTACAGATCCTGGTAGTCGGCCATCCCGTTGGTGATGCCCCAGGCCACGGTCCCCGCGTGCGCGAAATGTGGTGTGCCGGGTACCCCGGCGAACGCGAACCCGACGACGTCGAATTCCGGTGCCGCCACATGGAACTGCTGGTAGATGCCGGGCAGTTCCAGGAACCGGTGCGGGTCGCCGGCGATCAGCGGTGCTCCGGTGGCGGTGCGCGCCGCAGCGACACCCCAGGCATTGCTACCGGACAGGGCGTCACCGAACGACTCCGTCACCGCGTTACTCGCACCGGGTCCCGTGGGGAATTGCGCGAGCAGTTCGGTGAGGAACGCGTCGTCCGGATACTCGGGCACGGTCTCGCCGGCCGGGTCCACACCCTCGCAATCGAAGAGGGTCAACGCTTCCCGGCCGAGCGCGCGCACCGCATGCAGCCGCCACAGTTTGGTGAGGAATCGGCCGAACAGGATGTGGTGCATCAGGAACACCGCGATCGGTGTCCACGGCTGCCACGGCGCCGGGCGGTGCGCGAGTTCGGTCAGCTCGGGGGTTTCGACCGTATCGAGGGTGCTGGTGACCCCTTCGGAATAGGCCGTGAGCAGGGCGCGGGTGCGCGCCGAGGAGGCCAGATAGATCCGGCGGGCAGCGCGTTCCATTCCGGCGCGGCGGGCGAAGGTGTCCCATTCGACGGTGTCCGCGCCGAAAATCTCCGCGGTGCGTCCTTCGGCACGCAGCCGCAGGAATTCGATCTGCCAGGCGCGGTCGATACCGCACGCGTATCCCTGGCCGAACAGTGCACCCTCGGCCGAGTCCGCGACGATATGCGGGATGCCCCGTTCGTCCCGGAGGATTTCCAGGTCGGGCGGGAGTTCGTTTGCGGTGCTCATGCGGCATGCACCCCCTCTCCGGAGGCCGCCGCGACGGTGGACCGGTGCCGGGCGAGGGGATTCACCAGCGCATGATCGTTGTCCACCAGTGTCGAATACGAGTCGCCGAGATTCACCATGCGGCGGTTGTTCGATATCTGCAGGCGATTCAGATGAATGGCTTGGAAGGTGGGCGCGAAAAGGTCCCACTTGGCGAAGCGCTCGGCCAGATCCGGATGCCCGGCCTGGAATTCGCCGACACTGCGCGCGACGGTGGCCCAGAAGTCCTCGTCGGTGACCAGCCCGCTCTCGTGCAGCAGCAATGCGAGATGGCGCAGGAAATCGTCGAAGACATCCGAGAGCACACCCAGATTGCGTATCTCGTCGGCTTCCTCGGACACCGCCCGCCGGCAGGCTTGGGGAATATCGTCGGGGGCACCGAAGCTGGAGATCTCCTCACCGATGTCCTTGAGAATCGCGCGCACGGGTACGCCGCCGTCGAGGACGAGGATCAGGTTCTCGCCGTGGGGCGAGAATTTGAACTCGTAGCGGTAGAGGAGATAGATGATCGGGTGCAGATAAACCCGCAGATATCGGGCCAGCCATTCCTGCGCGGCCATTCCGGAGGCTTCGATGAACGCGCCTACCAGCGGAACACCGTAGTGGTCGATATGCAGCAGCGCTGCCATGGTGGTCAGCTGCTCGTGGTCGGCTACCCGGGAAACGGGGCTTTCCCGCCACAGCGCGCTCAGCAGTTTGCGGTACTCCGAACCCGGCCGGGTGATCGCGGTGAGCGTGGGGTTGCGGTAGCCGATGGCGGCGACCTCGTAGATGATCTCGAAACCGATCGAGGCCAGATACCGGTCGCCGTCCAACCGGTTGCGGACCCAGTCGTTGATCAGCGGGGTGGTGCGCATGTAATCGGCGGACATTCCGCGGGTGAAGCCCATATTGACGATGGACAGCGCCGTTTTCACGTAGTGCCGGGCCGGGACCGATACGTTGAACAGGGTCCGGATGGACTGCTGCGGCTGGTACCGGTCCGGTCCGGCACCCAGCGGCACGATCCGGCCTTCCGCGATATCGAAGGCATAGATCCGGGCGATTTTCGCGGCCCATTGCCACGGATGTACCGGCATGTAGTAGTAGGACGCCGGATCGAGATCCTGGTCGGTGAGCACACGATCGAACCGGGCCAGCGTGTCCGCCCCGAGTTCGTCCCGCACCAGGCTGTCGTAGTCGACACCCGACATCGCAGCGAAATCGGTGTTCGCCCGCAGCACCGCGACCCAGAGCAGCGCGAAACGAGCGCCCGATTCCGGGGCGTACCGCTCGATATCGCCGGCACCGAATCCGAGCCGGCCCGCATTGGCGACCAGGCAGGGATGCCCCTCGGTCATCGTTTTCTCGATGGTCTGGAAATCCGCGCCCGCCAGGTCCGCCGCCGGGATCCGGCGGGCATCCGGGCGATTCATGCCGATCGCGGCGGTGTTGGTGAACTCCTCGAGATACTCCGGTAGCGCATCGGCCCGGATGCCGAGGCTGTCGCTCAAGTCGACGAGCAGATCGATCGAGTCGATCCGCACATGCTCGCCCCGGCGGATTCGCCGCAGCGACGCCGCGTCGATACACCAGCTGTCGAGTGCGAGCACCTCGGCCCGGAACCGGTACTCGGTCTCACGATCGTCGGAATGGACCACGTACTCACCCGGCGACAGCTCGGTGGGCCGGAGGAACCGTTCATGACAGAACTCGGACAGTATTTTGCGCGCGAGCCGGGTGTTGTACTCCTGCCGGTACGAGGACACGGCGACGGGCACCGCGGTGGCCCCCGGGACATCGATACTCACGACACGGCCTCTCCGGCCAGGGTGCGGCCGTTATCGGTCGCGTGGACGAAATCGTCACCGGTGCAGTAGCTGAGCCGGGCGGTTTTGCCCGGGACCGGGAAATCCCCCGCGACCCGGAAGCCGACGGCGGCATTGAGCCGCTGCACATCGGTATTACGCACATCCGGTTCGACCACCACCCGGCGTGCACCGGCCTCGTCGAAAGCGGTGCGCATGATGTGCAGCATCACCGCACCGGTGAAACCGGGCAGCCGCCGTTCACTGCTGGAGACCAGCAGATGCATGCCGATATCACCGGTTTCGTGCACATAGCCCGTCCCCGGCTGGGCCAGATCGCTGGTCAGCGGGTTGTACAACTCGAACAGGAACTGACGTTCACCCTCGAAATACCCGATGCGCATACCGAAACGCGGGTCCGGATCGGCCTCGGCATCGCGGATCATTTTCTCCACATCGGCGAGCGAACTGTTCAGCATGTCCCAGTAGTGGGATTTGGGATGGGTGAGCCATCGGTGCACCGATTCCGAATCGCGGTCCACATCGATTCTGCGGGATTGGAAGTGATAGGTCGCCGTACCGTCACCGACCTCGGCCCGGACCTGCTCGTCGGACAGCTGGATCACGTCGAGGAAGATCTCGGCGACCTGCGCGGTCCGCTCCCCTTCCAGTTCGACCAGTCGTTCGGCCAGTGCCGCCAGGGTGCGCCGCCGGAAGATATCGGACACCGTCAGACGCGGAACGTCCAGCCATTGGCGTACCTGGGCGACGAATGCGGTGGCCAGCACGGAATCGCCACCGAGAGCGATGAAATCGTCGGTGACCCCGATCGGCCGGGTACTCAGCAGCTCGCCGAGCACGGTGACGAGAGCGGTCTCCAGCGGCGTACGGGGGGCGACGGATCCGATCCGATCGACGGCCGCGACGAGGGTTCCGACCGCGACGCGATCGTATTTGCCGTTCGAGGTCAGCGGCAGCTCGTCGAGCACGGTAACCGTCCGCGGAATCATATGCGGCGGCAGTACTTCGGTGAGTGCCGCGCGGATCGCCGGACCCTCCGAGGTTCCGGCGGTCACCGCCGCGCACAGTTCTTTTCCGTCGGACCAGGCCACCGCGGCGGTGACGGTGTCCAGGGTCAGCAGGCCCGCTTCGACCTCGCCGAGTTCCACGCGATAACCGCGAATCTTGACCATGTGATCGGCCCGGCCGAGGAAGTCGAGGAAGCCACCCGGCAGGTAGCGCACCATATCTCCGGTCCGGTACCAGCGGACGCCGTCGTAGTCCACGAACCGGTCCGCGGTGCGCTCCGGGTCGCTCCGGTATCCGTCGGCCACGCCGACACCGCCGATCCACAGCTCGCCGGGGACGAGATCGGGCCGGTCCCGGCCGGTGCTGTCGACCGCCCGGCACCGCACACCGTCCAGCGGGATACCGTAGGGGACGAACGCCGCACCCGCTGGCACCTCGGCGGCTTCGCAGATGGTGGAGTGGATCGCGGTTTCGGTGGTTCCGCCGAGGCCGGCGACCCGGCAGTCCGGTAGCCGCCGCGCCACCCGGTCGAGCAGGGAGACCGGTACCTTGTCACCGCCCATGATCACCACGCGCAGCGATTCGGGCAGCGGCGCCAGGTCCAGCAGCATGCCCAGGATCGAGGGCACACAGTTGAGTACGGTGACCGCACCCTCGCGCAGTTGCCGGGACCATTCGTCCACCTTGGTGTCCTCGTCGGCGCCCGGGACCACCACTGCGCCGCCGACGGCGAGCAACCCGAAGATATCGAAGACGGAGAGATCGAACTCCAGCGACGAGACCAGCAGGCTGCGGTCCCCGGCACCGAGGCGGTAGCGCCCGGTCAGATCGGTGAGGGTGGCGACGGCGGCACGATGGGAGACCTCGACCGCCTTGGGCTGTCCGGTCGAGCCCGAGGTGAACAGGATGTAGGCGAGCGCATCCGGCGAGACCGGCACCGGCTCGACCGCCGGGGCGGTACGCGCGGTCGCGATATCGAGCACCGGGTTCGGCGAATCCGCCCAGCGCTCGGGCCGATCGGTGAGCACGGCGGCAGGGGTCGCGACCGTGGCGATCCGGGCCCGGCGCACCCGCGGCTGGGTGGGTGCCACCGGCACGTAGGTGGCACCGGCGGTCAGCACGCCGAGCACGGCAATGATCTGGTCACCGCTCTTGCGCAGGTCGACGATCACGGTGTCACCGGAACGCACTCCCGCGGCGTGCAGGGCACCCGCAACGCGTCGCGCCTCGCCGGCGGCCTCGCGATGGGTCCAGGTCCGGGTGTCGGTGACGACGGCGGGCGCGTCGCCACGGCGTTCGGCCGCGGCCAGGAAATTCCCGTGCAGCGTGCCGTCGAACACGTCGGTCGCGGAAAGCGCCCGCTCGGTCGCCCGCCGCTGCGCGCGCACCTCGTCCGGTACCGGGTCGGGCGCGGGGATATCCCAGTCCCCCGCGATCAGCAGGTCCAGCAGGCGCACGTAGTAGGCGAACATCGCCTGTGCGGTCCGGAGTTCGAGGTCGGACGCGCGCACGTCCCAGTTCAGCAGAAGTCCACCCGACACCTCGGTGACCTGGGCGTCCAGCAACACCTGCGGACCCTGCGAGACGATCCAGGCCGGCGCACCCAACACATCGGTGACGGCTTGCGAGAAGAGTTCACCGAGGCCCAGCGCGCTGGTGAAAACCACCGGCGACACCACGGGTTCGCCGCGCCGGCGGCTGAGTTCGCGCAGTACCTCCAGTCCACCGAAGCTGCCGTGCGCAGCGGCCTCGTGCATCGCGGCACGCATCTGCCCGGCTCGTTCGGCCAGGGTCGCGGGCGCCCGCAGATCGGCATCGACCACGAGCGAGGACGTGAAATCGCCGACCACCTTGTCGATATCGGCATGCCCCATGTCCCGATCGAACAGCGGCACGGTGAGCAGAAAGTGCGGGGTGGCCGAGTACGCGCCGACGGCTTCGGCGAAAACGGCCGCCACCGCGGCCGCGGGGGTCACGCCACGGCGATGCGCGTGTTCCTCCAGCCGGCGCCGGTCACCGGCATCGATCACGTGATGCAACCGCACGGTGGCGGCGCCGCCGGTCCGGTCCTCGTTCACCGGGAGTTCCGGTGGGCCCGGCAGATCGGCGATCTTCTCCCGCCACCAGGCGATATCCTCGGCGCGTGCGCTGCGCCCGGCGCGCTGCGCCGACAGTTCCGGGAAGGTCACGCCCAATTCCGGCAGTTCCTCGCCCCGGTAGAGACGGGCCAGATCGTCGACGAGCACCCGGTAGCTCATGGCATCGGCGGCGATCATGTCCACGTCGAGGTGCACCCGCGCGCCCCCGGCGGGCAGCCGGGTCAGTTCGACGCGCAGCACCTCGCCGTCCTCGACCGGCAGCGCCCGGTGTGTCCCCTCGCCACGGCGGCGTTCCAGGATCTCGGCGGCCGCCTGCGGTGTTTCCGACGACAGATCGTGTACCGCACACACTGCCGCGTGCTGCCCGATGAGCTGCCGGCCGTCGGGCAGTACCCGCAGGCGCAGCATCGGGTGTCGCGCGACCAGGGCGGCCACGGCCGCCCGGAAGCGTTCGGGGTCGATTTCGCGGCCGTCGAACTCCACGTAGAGGTGGGCGGCCACACCACCGTAGGCGAGGCTCGGGGAGCGGCCGATCCAGTACGCGTGCTGCATCGGCGCCAAGGGGAAGGGCTGCTCGATATCGATTGCGGGAGCAGCGTCCTCGGTGGAGCCGCGCCGGTCCGCGGGGTCACCGGGCCGCAGCAGCAGCGACCACGCACCGATCGTCGGCGCCGTGGCGAGGCGCGCGAAGTCGATATCCAGTCCCTGCTTACGCCACCGGCCGGCCAGTCGCATCATGCGCAGCGAATCGAGACCCTGCGTAACCAGGTCGGTATCCAGGTCGAGAGACTCCGGTGAAATACCCAGGATCGCTCCCACTTCCGCCCGGATATCGATATCCGGGCCCGCCTCTGGACGAGCAACCACCATGAGGACGCCTCTCGAAGATCACGTATTGCAGACTTAGCCTACCCTAATAAATTAGGGTGTACTTACCAATGCTGAGACGATCGGTTGCCGCACGGAAACCGCTGCACCGCAGCGCAACCATGAGCGCCGGCGCATCAGGGTAACCAAATGTAGCTTAGCCTAAGCTAACCCAAACAGAAATGGGATGTATTCAACATTTCTCGGCCCTTGGATTCCGCACAGAAGCGGGGCACCCATCCGCCGTGGATGCCCCCCGGCCTACGGATACAGAGCAGCCGTCAGAGCGCGCCCACCGCGGCGGGGTCCGCGCTGATCCGCCAGCCGGCAGCCTGGTGCTGCTGTGCCCAGAACTCGGCGAAACGCCCGTTCGCCGCCCGCAATTCGTCGACCGTGCCGTCCTCGACGATGCGGCCCTCGTCCAGGAACAGCACGCGATCGGCGCCCGCGATGGTGGCGAGGCGATGCGTCACCACCACCCGCGTCCGCTGCTGCGGGTCGCCGGTGATCGCGGCGACCACCGCGGCCTCGTTCTCCGCATCGAGCGCACTGGTGCCCTCGTCCACAAGCAATACCGACGACGGCTTCAACAGTGCCCGGGCGATCGAGACCCGCTGGCGTTCACCACCCGACAACGCGGTGCCCGCCTCCCCGACCGGAGTGTCCAGCCCGTCCGGCAGCCGTGCCGCGAACTCGTCGACCCGCGCCAGGCGCAGCGCCTGCGCGACCTGCTCCGGATCGGCCTCCGGAGCTCCCGCCAGGACGTTCTCCCGGATGGTGCCGGAGAACAGGTAGGGCTGCTGGAAAACCATGCTCGCCACCGCCGGACGATGCGCGGCGTCGAGAGCACCGCGGTCCACACCGGCCACGGTGACACTGCCGGAGGTGGGCGCTTCCAAACCCGATACCAGCGCGAGCAGCGTGCTCTTGCCGGATCCCGACGGTCCGACCACCGCCGTCACCTTGCCTGCCGCGAACTCGATATCGATACCGTCGAGCACCGGCTCGGCGCCGTAGGCGAAAGATACGGCGCGCAACGCCACCGGAGCCGGCTCGCGGGTCTCGGGGACCGTCTCGCTGTGCCGTTCCGGTTCGGGCGCCTCGACGACGGTGCGAATATCGCGCAGCGCACCACGACTGGTTTCCAGCGCCGTCGCGAGATCACCGAACGCGGCGAACGGTTCCAGGAACCGCACCACCACGACGATCAGTGCGATCGCCTCGGGAATACCGATGGTGCCCGCCACCGCCAGCCAGGTGACGGTTCCCGCCATCGCCAGCAGCGCGATCTGGCTCGCCAGACCGAACAGCACCTGTCCCGGGATGTTCAGCAGCAGCAACCGGGTCGTCGCGCCGTGCTGGGCGGCCAGTGCCGCACCGGTCTCGTTGCGGGCCGGTTCCGCGCGCCGCGCCGCGCGCAGCGCCGCCTGGGTTCGGGCGAATTCGAGAATGCGCTCGGTGAGCACACTGTTCGTATCCTTGGACACCGTGGCCGCGCGCCGGGTGAGCAGGCCGGTCAGCCACAGCGAACCCAGCATCAACGGCAGGGCCAGCAGCGCGACCAGGCCCAGTTGCCAGGCGATCGGCACCAGCGCGACGGCGATCGCGACCGGGAGGGCGACGGCCTGGATCAAGGGGGTGACCAGATATCCCACCAGGCCCACCAGATCCGGGCCGGTGGTGGCGATCGCGCGCCGGGTGACGGCCGAGTTCTCCTCGGTGAACCAGCGCAGCGGAATTCGCGCCACCTGCGCCGATACCGACCGCTGGGCATTGTCGAGCAGATGGAAGCCCAGATCGAAACCGATCCGCGAGGTGATCGTGTCCACGATCCAGCCCGCGGCGACGGCGACGGTCAGCGCCCCCACCCACCGCCAGGCGTCGGCCGGGGTGTTCCCGAACAGGTCCGTGACCAGTGGCACCACCAGCACCACGGCGATCGCCCGCAGAATCACCGAAACGAGGAGAAGACCGAGGTAACCGGTGGTCCGGCTGCGCTGCTCGGCCGGCAGCAGGCTCAGCATGGTGCGGATCATCGGGCGGTCTCCTTCATATCGGCGCCGGCATTCCACAGCTGCCGGTAGCGCCCCTCGGCAGCGAGCAGTTCGCTGTGTGTGCCGGATTCGGCGATCCGGCCGCCCTCCAGCACCACGATCCGATCGGCCTCGGTGACCGTACGCAGCCGATGCGCGATCACCAGTACCGTCCGCCCGATGGTCAGCCGGTTGAGCGCCTGCTGCACCAGATACTCGGACTCGGGGTCGGCATACGCGGTGGCCTCGTCCAGCACCAGCACCGGGGTATCGGCCAGCAGGGCCCGGGCGATGGTGAGCCGCTGCCGTTCGCCTCCAGACATCGTGCTGCCGGCGCCCAGCACGGTGTCGTATCCCTGCGGCAATCGCAGGATCCGGTCGTGGATCTGGGCGTCCCGCGCGGCACGCTCGATCGCTTCGCCGGACGCCTCCGGCACCGCGAGGGCGATATTCTCCCGGACCGTACCGCGGATCAGCTGGGTGTCCTGGAAAACGAAGCCGACCTGCGCGTACAACTCGTCCGGCGTCAGGGTCGTGATATCGCGGCCACCGACCCGGATCGCACCGGTACCGATATCGTAGAAGCGCGCCAGCAAGGCGGCCAGCGTCGACTTTCCGGCACCCGAGGAGCCGACCAGCGCGGTCACCGTGCCGGGTTCCAGCGTGAGCGAGACATTCTCGATCACCGGCGCACCCGGCCGATAGCCGAAGGTCACCTCGTCGAATACCACCCGGCCCGGCTCGTCCGCCGGACCCGCGGGGCCGGATCGCACCTCGAGCTCGTCGGTGTCCAAGACGACCTGGATCTTCTGCGCCGCCTCGCGGCCCTCCCGCAGCCCCATCATGCCGTAGCCGATACCGAGCAGGCGCGAGCCGAAGGTGGTGCCCAGGAACAGGAACGGCAACAGATCCACCGGGGCCAGGCCGCCGCCCACGACCAGCGCGGTGCCGGCCACCAGGATCAGCCACAGGAAGGTGACCGGCCGGGTGATCAGGTCCATCGCCGACTTCTTGCCGACGAACGGCCGCTGCCAGCCGTCGAGGAAGCCGATGTACTGGTCCAGGCTGCGCCGGAACGGCGATGCCGCCGCACCACCGAACACCCGGATCACCGGCTGCCCGTCCATATAGGAGGTCGCCTCGCGCTTCATCCGTTCGCTCCAGCGCTGCGCCTGCATCGTTTTCGGCCCGGATGTCGCCATCATCGTCATCATCGTGAAGATGTAGGCCAGGATCGGTATCAGCAGCACCAGACCCATGCGCCAGTCGACGAAGAACAGGTAGACCAGCACGGCCAGCGGCGCCACCACCGCGGCCACCGCGTCGACCACCGCGTGCGTGATCAGATAGTGCAGTGACAAGGTGTCACCGTTGATCAGCTTGTCCACCTGTCCCGAACTGCGGGCGGTGAACCAGCCCAGCGGCAGCTTCGCCAGCTTGCCGAGCAACCGGCCACGCAGATCACGACTGAACCGCGCGTCGACCGAGTGCAACCACAGTTGCAGCGCCGATTCCAGCGCCACGCCCAGCCCGAACAGTCCCAGTGCCCACAGGCCGAGACGCCACAGGGTGTCGTTCCCACTGCCCGCGAGGAGTTCGCGTGCCAGTTCCACCAGCAGCACGTAGGGCGCCAGCTGGATCGGTGTGACGAAGAACTGCAGGACGCCCGCCACGTAGAGCTTCGGCTTGACGTCGGCGAACAGCCGGCTACCCGCCTGGGAACGCCAGTTGCCGGCCCGAATGGAGTCTGCGTCCTGAGCCGAGTTGTCACCGGCAGCCCGCGCCGCCGCGGCTGTGCCCGAGGCCGGTTCGACGGCGGCGGTCTCCGGCTCTTTCGCTTCGGGCGCCTTCGATACGGGTCCGTCCGGCGCAGTGCCGGCGACTGCATGCTCCGCCGCGGCGGCCGGGAGCAGGGCGGAGGCCGCGGCGGCACGCTCCTCGGCGCCGCGTTCCTTTCCCATCGCCCGGCCGTGCACCCAGTACGCCTGCGCGTACACATCGGTCTTGGGGAAGCCGAATTCCTTCACCCGTGCGCGAAGGTGCTTCAGCGCCTTCGATTCCGGGCCCATCCAGGCGTACCAGTTCGACCAGTCCCGCACTTCGAGGGCCGCGGCAAGGGCTTCTTCCGAGGTTCGTGGCACCCAGTGCACCCGCGCCAACGGGTGGTGCACGAGCGAAATCAGCAGGTCATCGTCGTGATGCTGTTCCAGGTACACCTCGACCGCCACCTGATGCGGCAGTGCGGCCAGGATCGTATTGATCGCCGGAACCGACGCCGAGTCACCGATCAGCAGGTATCCGGCCGGAAGATCTTCCGAGACCGAGAATCCCCGCGAGCCGAACGAGGTCACCTCGATCGTCTCACCGCCGGTGACGTCCACCGCCCACGCCGACGCCGGGCCCGCGGGTTCGTGTAGTACGAAATCCACCGCGAACCGGCCGGGGACCTCCGGATCGACCTCCGCGATCGTGTATCCGCGCTGGAATTCCGCGTCCGAACCCTTGTTGTCCGGGAACCACATCCGCAGCCACGCCGTCGGTTCGATATCGATATCCGCCAGCAGCGTCGGCGCACTCAACCAGATCCGGCGCATCCGCGGTGTCAACTGCTCAGCAGCCGAGACGGTGGCGGTGTGGTACTGGACGCCGAAGGCGTTCAGTACCACACCTTGAAATCCTCTGCGAGCCATTGCGGTATGTGTCCTCCGATACCAGACTCGATGACCGTCGAGGTCATCTGCCGAACAACCACGGCGCACGAGTCGGCGCACCGCCATACGCCGCCTTCGTGCCTCCCGACCGGGACATGACCGACAACTTTGGTTAGCCTACACATACCTGAGGCGCAAAAACCAGATCCAGCAGACTATTCACACCCCCTCGACAGAAGTGCACTGTAGCTGCGCGACCAGCGTTTTCGCATCA
Organism: Nocardia carnea; assembly: GCF_029868325.1. Lineage (GTDB taxonomy): Bacteria > Actinomycetota > Actinomycetes > Mycobacteriales > Mycobacteriaceae > Nocardia > Nocardia carnea_C. Next base: position 97,870 of record NZ_JARWNW010000261.1, on the reverse strand, counting down.
CATCAGGAAGCCACCCCATCGAGGTTAGGCTATGCTAGCCTAACCCTTCGCTTGTACGCATGATCTTGGAGGACCGTTGTCGATCACGGATGAACGCTCACAGGCGGAGTATGTGACCGATCCGGTGGCAGCGGTGGCGGGATTGGCGGGGTCCGACCGGTTCGGCGAGTACGTGGTGTACGAACGACCGGGCATGTGGGTGTTCGCGGCCGACCCGATCGGCACTGTCGAACTGGGCGTCGAGGAGCTGCGCGTCGAATGGGACGGTCACACCAGCACACGCCGGTGGACAGGCAGACCCGCGAACACTCTCGACCAGGCACTCCGCGCACTACCACTCGAGGGACAGAACGTCTACGGGTGGATCGGATTCGAATTCTGCGCATGGGCACTGGACGCGACCGTGCATGTGACAGCGCCGACCACACTGGCGCATCTGATGATTCCCCGTATCGAAGTGCGCATCGCGACCTCCGGTATCCGGATCTCCGGCGCGACACCCGAGGAAGCACGAACGATCCACGATCTCGTCGTTGCCGCGCAGGACAGTGCCCCACCGATACCACACCCGACCGATATCCGCAGCGATCGGACCAGCTATCGCGAACGCGTCGCCGAGGCGTCGGCGGAAATCCGGGACGGCCGCTACCGGAAGGTGATCCTGTCACGGAAGGTCGAGTTGCCCTTCGTTGTCGACGTACCGGCCACCTACCGGCTCGGCCGGGCGCACAACACCCCCGCGCGCTCGTTCCTGCTGCGGCTGGGCGGGCTGGCGGCGGCGGGTTTCAGCCCGGAACTGGTCGTTTCCGTCGACGACGGCCGCGTGATCACCACCATGCCGGTGGCCGGCACCCGGCGCTTCGGGCGCAGCCACGCGGCCGATCTCGCCGCGCGTGCGGATCTGCTCGGCGATCCCAAGGAGATCGCCGAGCACGCGATGTCGGTGAACACCTCGTTCACCGAGATCAGCGGTATCGCCACACCGGGCACACCGGCCATCAGTGAGTTCATGACCGTGCGGGAACGCGGTAGCGTCCAACACCTCACCTCCACCGTCCGCGGCCTGCTCCCGGCCGACCGCACCGGCTGGGACGCCCTGGAGGCACTGTTCCCCGCCGTCACCGCCTCCGGAATCCCCAAGCGCGAAGGCGTCGATGCCATCTTCCGGCTCGACCGGGATCCGCGCGGATTGTATTCGGGTGCGGTACTTAATGTTTCGCCCACGGGTTCGTTGGAGGCCACGCTGGTCCTCCGTGCGGTCTACCAGACCATCCACGGCGCCTGGCTCCGCGCCGGCGCCGGGATCATGGAACAATCCACGCCCGAGCGCGAATTCGAGGAGACCTGCGAGAAACTCGAGAGCATCGCGCCATACGTCGTCGCGGCATAGCCGAGCGCTGGTACCGGACAACCGGCGCTCACCTACCGGGGAACCTCGCTCCAGAGGCGACGACGCCGGCCCGCGTCCCTCGCCCGTCACCCCGCGCCGCGCAGCGCCTTCTTGTCGATCTTGCCCACTGCGGTCGTGGGCAGCGCATCCGAACGACGGAGGACATCGGGAAGTTTGTAGGTGGCCACACCGCGATCGGTCAGGAAGGTCTTGATCTCGGGCAGCGTCGGCATCTCGCCGTCCACCACCAGGACGGCACAGACTTTTTCACCGAGCGCATCATCGGGTAACCCGACGGCAGCGGCATGGCGAACCGCCGGATGCGCGAGCAGATGTTCCTCGAGCTCGTCGCAGGAGACGTTCTCGCCACCGCGGTTGATCACGTCCTTGATACGGCCGGAGACAACGAGATGGCCGCTCGGCAGGCGGCGCACCAGATCACCGCTGCGGTAGTAGCCGTCCGGAGTGAAAGCGCGGGCATTGTGCTCGGGAGCCCGATAGTAGCCCCGAATCGTGTAGGGCCCCTTGGTGAGCAGTTCGCCCTCCTCCCCCGGAGGGACATCATTGCCGTTACCGTCGACGACCCGGACTTCGTCGGCCGGGGACAGCGGCCGCCCCTGCGTCGCGAGGACCAGCTCGTCCGGGTCGTCGAGGCGGGTGAAGTTGAGCAACCCCTCGGCCATACCGAACACCTGCTGTAACCGCGCACCGAGGGCGGGTCCGACCTCACGAGCGTTCACCTCGGCCAGGCGGGCACCGCCCACCTGCAGCAACCGCAGTGAGGACAGATCGGCCTCTTCCCATTCGACCGCAGCGCACCACAACTGGGCGATCGGCGGGACGACGGCGGTCACGGTCACGCGGTGCCGTTCGATCGCGGCGAAGGCGTTCTCCGGACTGGCCTCGGCGACGAAGGCCACCGCGCCACCGACGGCGACGGTGCCGAGGATGCCGGGACAGGCGAGTGGGAAGTTGTGCGCCGCGGGAAGTGCCGCCAGGTAGACGTCGTCGGCGGTCAGTTCGCATACTTGCGCGCCGGCGGTCGCGTTGTAGACGTAATCGTCGTGGGTGCGCGCGATCAGCTTCGGCAGCCCGGTGGTGCCACCGGACACCAGCATGAGTGCGATATCGCTCGAATCGATCGCGGGGAGCGAACCGCCCGCCCGCGGGACAGACCCGAGATCGACGAAGGCGCCGGGATCACCGAGCACCAGCACGTGCCCCAGCGACGGCACCGCGTCCCGGACCGCCGCGGCCAGCTCGCGATAGTCGAAGTCACCTATCCGGTCGGCCACGATATAGCCGACCGCCTCGGAGAGCCTGGCCAGATGCTCGATCTCGCTGCGCCGATGCGCGGGCAAGGTGAGCACCGGGATGATTCCGGCCCGCAACAGCCCGAACAACACCGGCACGAACTCCACCACATTCGGTAGCTGCACCACGACCCGGTCCCCCGGCGCGATCCCGAGCGCACGAAACCCGTGTGCCATCCGATCGGCCTCCGCGTCCAGCGTCGCGTAATCGAGCGCCTCGTCGCCGAGTAGCGCGGTCCGATGCGGATACCGCCGCGCGGTGTCCCGCAGCAGTTCACCGAGTGAACGTCCCTGCCAATAGCCGGCGCTGCGGTATTCCGCGGCCTGCTCGGCGGGAAAGGCGACATAGCCGTCGCGGTAGGTGCTGGACGTGGTAGGGGATGTCACGATACGCCTCTCGAGATAAGCACGGGAGCCTCCGCGGGTGCTCGGGATGAGATGGTCAACCGGTCCTCATAGGTGCACCGACGGCGGTGTCCCGTCCGGAGCGGCACGCGCACGCCAGGGATGCGGCAGGGCAGCATTCGACCCCGCGTCGCCACCGGACCGCTCACCACCGCTCCCGCCTCACCGCCCGGCACGGTCACCGCCGAACCCGGACACCCACTTCGCTTAGCCTAAGCTAACACTCTTCCTGCGATCGTGGACAGCCCCGCGACCGACCACACCACCGCCGGCATATTGCTAACGACCATCGGCCTCGACACTCAGCTGGGCGCCCCCTGGTGTCGAGCAGGTTCACGAGGGCAGCTGCCACAACCGCCGAGTGCGGACGACGCGAAACAGGCCGTGCCGGTCGGCGCCCACTAGCGGCGGTCGACAGGGTCCTTTATCTCAGGCCTCCTTTTCGGCTCGCGGGATCAACAGGCCGGCGGCCACTGTCCCGACCGCGATGAGACCACCGGCCAGGAAGAATGCGGTGGAGTAGCCGTCGCTCAACGCCTGTGGCGACCGATCGTCCGCGGTCACCGCCGCGGCCGCCGTCGTCAGCACGGCCAGACCGAGCGCGCCGCCGAGCTGGCGGGAACTGTTGAGCAGCCCGGAGGCCATCCCCGCCTCCTCGGCCGAAACCCCGCGCATGGCAACAGTTCCCATAACGACGAAACTCATGCCGATGCCGATACTGCCCACGATCGACGGTCCGAGGATATCGGTGAGGAACGAACCGCCGGGTGCACCCACGCCGAACCAGGCGATACCGAGCGCACCGAGTAGTCCGCCGGTCACCAACGCGGCGCGGTGCCCGAACCGATTCACGATGATCGCCACGAGGCGCATACCCACCACCGCGCCGAGCGCGAACGGCACGAAAGCGAGACCTGCGGTGGCCGGTGTGTAGTGCAGCACCGTTTGCATATGCAGCGAAACGAAGTAGAAGGCAGTCAGCTGGCCTGCGGTGATCATGAACCCGAACACGTTGGCGCCGGCCACACTTCCGTGCGCGAGCAGACGCAATCGCATCAACGGTTCGCGGACCCGGGTTTCCACCACGACGAAGGCGGCCAGCAAGAGGACAGCGACCCCGAGGGTTCCGATGGTCACGCCGGACGCCCAGCCGTGTTCGTCCGTTCGCACCACACCGAGAATCACCAGCAGCATTCCCGCCGTGACCAGGAGTGCACCGGCGATATCGAGCCGGGGCCGCGCCTGCTGACGAGCGCCGGCGATTCCGGTCGCGGCGGTGAACACTGCGGCCAGCACGATCGGCACGTTGATCAGGAAAACCCACCGCCAATCCACGAAATCGGTGAGTACTCCACTGGCCACCACCCCGAGTGCGCCACCCAGCATGGTCGCCCCGGCCCACAGACCCACCGCCTTGTTCCGGGCCGGGCCCTCCTCGAAAGTGACGGTGATCAAGGCCAGAGACAGCGGCGACAGCGCGGCGGCGCCCAGCCCCTGTACCGCGCGAGCGGTGATGAGTAGCGCGGGGTCGGTGGCCAGACCGCCCGCGAGACTGGCGATACCGAAGATCGCGAGTCCGGCGAGCATGGTGCGGCGGCGTCCGATCACGTCGCCGAGCCTTCCCCCGAGCAGCAGGAAGCCGCCGAAGACCACGGCATAGGCGTTGACGATCCACTGCAGCGTCGTAGCCGGCACAGAGAATTCGGACTGGATCGCCGGTAGCGCGACATTCACCACCGACAGATCCAGCGAAACCATGAACTGCACGATGACCACGGTCGCCAGCACTGCGGCCGGTTTGTTCGACTGCGGTCCCCCGGCCGGCTCGGGCGTCGGCGGCTTCGCGACCGGTTCGCCGGTTCCCGGCGCCGCGGCCGGTTCGTTCGTTTGCGACATCTACCTCTCCACGATCATCAGCACGGCCACTCCGCCCGGCTTCCACCGGTTCCGGAGTCGCGCGGCAAAACCGGTCGACGGCGCCTCCGGTACCGAACCGCCGGCACCGCGCCGCGCGGCTCTGGCCGGGCTCCACGACCCCGTATTTAGTGACGCGTGTTTTTATTATGGTTAGCACACCCTTACTTCGATGTCGAGAGTTACGGCCGCGAGACAGCGACGCCGGTCCGATGACACGAAAACGCTTCGCCGGCACCACCCCCCAAGCTAGTACATAATGATAATCTTTTTCATTAAGGAGCCGAGTTGGCTCCGGTGCCCACAAGCAGGAGAGATGCGCATGGACGACTTCTACTCACCGGTCGCCGAGTTCTACGACCTGGTCCCCCGGGCCCACGCCGAAGGGGAAGCCGCCCTGCGGAAAATACTGGCCGAGGTCGATCCCGGCGCGGGCCCGGTGGTCGATATCGGGGCGGGCACGGGGCGCACCTGCCGCATCGTCGCCGAGGTGCTGCCCTCGGCGAAAATCCTCGCCTGTGAACCGGCACCGGCGATGCGCGCGGTCCTCACCCATGATGTCGTCGCCGACGAGGATCTCCGGCGCCGGGTCACCATCGTGGCCGAACCGGCGGAATCGGTGGTGCTGCCCGATTCGATATCGGCATTGATCGTCTTCGGTGTGCTCGGCCATATCGGCGCCGAAGCGCGCCGGGCGCTGTGGGATCGAGTGCTGCCCCGGCTGGCGCCCGGTGCGCCGGTGCTGGTTGAGCTGCTGCCGGTCACCCGCCCGACGGCAATGCCCAGGATGGAGCTGGCGCGCGAGCAGATCGGCGACCTCGTCTACGAAGGGTCGCTGGAAGCCGAACCGGCCGGCGGGGATCTGATCCGGATGACCTCCACGTGGCAGATCAGTGGTGACGCAGCGCCCACGCGGGTGGTTCGCAACGTCAGCGAATGGCATACGTTCGGTATCGAGGATCTGGCCGAGGAAACCGGTCTGGCAGGCGAGCAGCTCACCGTGCAGGCCGGCGTACTGCGCGTACCGCGCAACTGAGCCGGTAGCGGAGGTAGGAGGTACCCGCAGCACCTGCCGCGGGTACCTCCTACCGTGTCAGCGTTTCCGCTCTATACGCACGGTGATTCCGGCACCGGGGTGCATGCCGATCAGTCCCTGGGGTCGTGCGTCCGTGGTCACCAGCTCACCGTCGATCCGGCGCACAATCGCGACGAAAGCGGCCTTTATCGCCATGGTGGCGAAATTGGCGCCGATACAGCGGTGCGGACCGGCTCCGAACGGCAGGAATTCATACGGTGCCGGACGCCGATAGCGCTCGGAACCGGGATCCCAACGGCCCGGATCGAACCGTTGCGGCTCCGGCCACACGGACTCCAACCGGTGGGTGTGGAACGGGCTGAAGATCAACAGATCGCCGGGCACGAATTCCGTTCCTGCCAAGGTGAACTCACGCGCGACCTTACGGGAGACGATCGCGGTGGCGGGATAGAGCCGCATGGTTTCCGATACGAGATGGTCGAGCAGCGGAAGATCGGGCCGGACCTCGCCACCAGCGGCGATCGCGGCGCCGATCTCCGTCCATCGGGCTCGATCGCGCAGCGTGCAGAACAGCAACCAGGCCAGTTGCGCCGCCGTGGTTTCGGCGCCGGCCTCGAGCAGGCTCACCAGCTGATCGGTGATCTCGTCGTCGGTGAGCCGGGTGCCGTCCACACCGCGCAGCAGCACACCGAGGACATCGTGACCCGGTTCGTCCTGCGCGCCGCGTCTTTCGATCTCGGCAACCACCCAGCGGTGCACCGAGGAGCGGGCCAGCAGGGCCCGCCGCCAGACCGGCGACCCGGAACCGCGTTCGATACTGCCGCCGATCACATCGGTGTCGATGGCGCGGTGGATATCGTGTAGCCAGTCGTCCACGCCCTCGGAACGTTCCATGGCCGCCGCGCCGAACAGGCTTTCCGAGGTGGCCCGCCGCATGGCCCGGCGCAACGGCGGGTAGATGTCGACGGTCTCTCCCGGTGTCCAACTCGCGAGGGCGGACTCGATATGCCGGGTAACTGTGCCGAGGTGATCGGCGACCCGACGGGTGGTGAAGGCCGGGGCGACCAGCCGGCGCAGGCGGCGATGCCGGTCACCGTCGTTGACCAGCAGGGCCGACCGTCCGGTCAGTGGCGCCAACGCGGTGAACGCTGCCTCCCAGCTGAACAGGTCGCTGTGTGCGAGAACGAATTGCGAGGCTTCGATGCCGAGGGTCAGCCGGAAACGCATCGGCCCGGCCCCGAGCGTGGAGATCGCACCATTTTCCCGGTACAGGCGCTGCATCGTCGTGTAAGGGTCCGCCGAGAACGCCCGCAGGTCCGCGAGTTCGCGCGGTTCGTCTGTGGTGGTCATCGGGCGGCCGCCCCGCGTGCGCGCCGGGCGGCGAGCAGTTCCGGAAGTGCTGTCGGTGCCGGTGTATCCGGTCGGATCAGCTCGGGTTGCCCGAGTACGGTCGTGAGCCGTTGCCAGAGTGCGGTGACGGTCATCGCCCACTGGCCTGCGCCGATCGACCGGCGCGGATCGGCGATATCGGCCCGTAGCTCGCCCAGCGCCGATCGGATGCTTCCGGGCCAGAGTTCATCGAAAACTGTCCGGAATGTGGGTGCCACGGCCGGTTCCAGAATTTCGGTGCTCGGCACGTTCAGCCGTTCGGTACCGGGCCCGGTCATGACCAGGCGCCCCGTGGGGTCGCGATCGGTGTGCAGGCGCGGACTCCACAGCACCGGACCGTGGGTGTCGGCCAGGGACAGCACACCGCCTTCGAAAGCGATCGCGATCCGGTGCAGTAGCAGCGCGTGGTTGTCCGGATCGGCCGGGTGGATCTGGTTCTGAACCCGCAGCGACACCGGAACACCCCCGATCACCACGGGCAGATGTGTGTAGGGCATCGGCGAATCGGCAAGTGCGGCGACTTCCGCCGGAAGGGCCGCGGGGTCGCCGATCGCCCACGGCCGGAGCCGGCCGACCGCTCGGCCGATGATATCGAGCAGCGGATAGACCACTTGGCCACCGGCCACGGCGTCCACATGGAGCGGCCGCTGCCGCTCGCGCAGGGTCTCGGCCGCCTCCAGAAACTGCGCGACCGGTCGCAGATGCGGATAGAACGCGTTGAGCCGGTACCGGACTCCGTGTTCACGGGCGGTCCGCAGACAGTCGGTGAGTTCGTCGGGGTGCAGCAGATGTTCCTGCAACACATGGATACCGCGGCTCAGCAAGTTCTGCGCGAGTATCGCGCCGTCCCCACCGGCGGCGCCGGCGCGCACCGCGACGCAGGCAATATCGATATCGCCGGGCAGCTGCTCGACGTCGATATAGTGCGGTACCCCGTACGAGTTCGCGTACGCCTGTGAGGTGGTGCTGCCGCGCGAGACGATACCGGCCAGCTGGACCTCCGGGTCCTCGTGCACCGCGTGCAGGTACACGCGGCCGAACGATGTCCCGCACACGACGACCTTCGGTGCGCCCGCGCGCGACGGCAAACAGGCGCTTCCCGGATTCGGCGTCGGTGCCGGCCGGCCGGCCCCCGTGCTCCCGGCCGGTAGCAGTCCGAGACTCCGCTCCCCCGGTGCCCGCATCCGAGAATTCGGCACCGCAGACGACCGAACGCCCGGCGCCGGTGACGGTTCGGCGGCCGGCACCGGTGTCCGCCGGCGGACGCGCGTGGGTGGCAATTCGTTCACAGGCTGCCTGCCTCCATCGGTTCGTCATGGGCGTGCCCGTGGGTCTGGAAAACGGGTAGTGCGCCGAATCCGGTGACCGCATCGAGAAGCCCGCGGGGGTCGAGGACCTCGTCGGCGTAGTGCAGACCCGGCGCGACCGCCCCGGACAGGACGGCCTCGACCGTATGCGCGGCGGTCGCGGCGGTGAGCGCGAAACTGCTCGGGGTGCGCAGCACCGCCGTAGTGGTGCCCGACGGCCGGTGCACCGTGAACGCCATCAGGTAGAAGGGGTCCAGCCCGGCGAGGTCGCGTTCGGCCGCCGCGCCGATCTCCTCGGCGATTCCGGCCAGAACGGCGGGGTCGCTGCGGACCCGGCCGCGCAGCCGAGTGAGCGTGAGCCGCAGCGCGGTGCCGACGAATACGTTGTGCCAGTGCAGTTCCGCGAGGCCGGTCGACCGGGCCAGCCGTTCGGCGTCGGCGGTGAGAAACGGCATGGTGGTGACCCGGCCCGGGAACCCGGCGATCTCGACGTCCTCGCGCACCGGCAGGGCGTTGCGCCGACGGCCGCCGCCACACCAGGCGGCGAGGGTTTCGCCGTACCAGTGGCCCTCGGCGGCCGCGCCATCGGAACTGTCGAGTGAGAGGGCGAGGTCGGCGGCGGAGGCCGGGGCGAACGGCTCGATACCACCCGCATAGACGACCAGCCGGGCGCCTGTCAGGTCGTCGGCCAGCACCGGCGGCACGATATTGGCCAGGCCGGGCAGCATACCCGCCGACAACACCACGGTCCGCGCACCGTCCCGCAGCGGGGACCCTTCGAGCAGCCGGTAGGTGGGCCCGTCCCCGGAGACATCGACGTAGTCGCCGCCCGCCGCCAGAGCGGCCCGCGCGACCCGATCCATCAGCAGGTAGGAGGGGCCTGCGCAGTTCAGCACAAGCCGGGTTCCCGCGCAGAAACGCGCCAGTGAATCCGGGTCGGCGGCATCCACCCGGCACGGTTCGGCACCGGGCGGTACCAGTGCCGGGTCCACCCGGTCCACGTCGCGCGCACCGAGCCGCAGTTCGCCGATACCGCGCCGGGTGAGCATGTGCACGGCCGCCCGCCCGACCGTCCCGGTCGCGCCGAGCACGGCCACCGGGCCCGTCGCAGCGGTCACGACCGGCGCTCGCCGACGCTCGGCGCCACCGCGACCGACGGTGCTGTGCGCCTGGGTTGCCTCGAGTCCTCGCTGTGATCGGTCGCGCTCCACCGACCCGCCGGGCATGCTCGATCGCTGCCCATCGGTTGCCCGTTGCTGCGCTCGGTCACGATCCATTGCTTCTCTCCGCTGCGCCCGGTCACGGTCGCGGGTCGCTGCCGGTCGCGGGAAAGCGGGCGGTCATCCGAGCCGCGAGCTCGGCAGCATGGGCGGCGGACATACTGGTGAGGTGGTCTCCGGGAATTTCCTCGATGACCAGGACCCCGAGTGCGATCCGCGACCAGAAGCGTTCCACGTCCGCCCGCGTACCCAGCAGCGTCGCGGCACCGCTGTTGCTCAGCACCCGCACCGAACCGAAATACGGTTCGGCACGATGGGCACCCATGGCGCGCAGATTATGCGCGAAAATCTCGAACTGCCTGCGGAATTCCGCCGGCGCGAGCTCCGCCGACCGGTACGGGCCGGTTCCGGAGGTGGCGGCGACGCGCAGGGCGGCGAGCCGATCTGCGGCGGGTACGGAGGCCAGCTTCCGGAACTGGGCCGCCAGCGGTGCCGACTCGCCGTCGAGCGCGGTGATCGCTCCGGTGGGCACCCGGTCGGGAGTGCGGTCCAGGATCGTGCGCAGTGCGGTGTCGATCGCCGCGGTATCGGCGGGGAAGCCGACCGTGGCCGGATCGACGCCGATGGATTGGGCGAACACGTATTCGGCCATCAATTCGTCGTACACCGCGGGCGGTTGATACGAGCCGATCACGGTGAGCTCGTCCACTGTCGCTCCCGACTCGGTCAGCGTGTGCGCGATCTCGGCGGCCAGCAGACCGCCGACCGAGTACCCGATGATGCGGAACCGGTTGTCGTGTTCGAGCAGTTCCGTCGCGTAATCTGCAGCCTGCCTGGCGATGACGGTGTCGGCCGGGAGGTCCAGGTACTTCGCCGGATCGGTGACCTCGAGGCCGAGCAGGGCACCGGGATGCGCTTCTCGCAGATGGGGAAGCAACGCGTCGTACGGTGACAGTGTGCCGGTGCCACCGTGTACGAGCACCCAGGTGCCGGTCTCGTGGCCGGGCCGGCCGCCAAGCGGCCGCACCGCGGTCCGCGCGGGCGCCGTCTCGCCGGTCGGCGCATTGTGGCGGCGGGCGGCGAGGGCGGCGACGGTGGGATTGCGCAGCACATCGCGCAGCAGTTCCTGCCATTCGATATCGGCGACCTCGGGGACACGGTCCCGCAATTTCCCGACCATTTGTGACAGCAACAGCGAATCGCCGCCGAGGGTGTAGAAATTCTGGTCGCGACCGACCTTCGGAACGCCGAGCATCTCCTGCCACAGTTGTGCGATCCGCTCCTCGATCTCGTCGGCGGGCGCAACGAAATCGGCGTCGGCGCCGGTGGCCGGAGTCGCGGCGGCGCGTTCGGCCAGTGCCGCCCGGTCCAGTTTCCCGTTGGCCGAGCGCGGCAGCGCATCCAGCAGCTCCAGCTCGTCCGGCACCATATGGCCGGGCAGCAGCGCCGCGACATGCTCGGTGAGCTGCCGTTCGGTCACAGTGCGGCGCTCACCCTTGAACCGGGCGACGAATACGCCCTGACCGGACGCCGCCAGCGGCGCGTCCTCGGCGGGCAGCACCCGGATATGGTCGGCACCGGCGGTATCGAGCTGACGCAGCCATTGATCGCGGGTGAAGAACGCCTGGCCGGCGCCCGCGCGAACGTCGGTGAAAGCAGTGAGTTCGCTGAAGAATTCGAACTCCATCGACACGAGCAACGCATAGTTGTGCTGCCGGGTGGGCTCGAGGAATATCAGCCAGCCGCCCGGTGCGAGCACGTCGCGCAGTCGCGCCAGCACTTCGTCGGCGTTCACCGAATTGTGCAACACGTTCGCGCACAGGACGATATCGGCCGAGTTGGGCCGCAAGCCCTGGTCCTGCGTGTCGGCGTTGATGTCGAAGCGGCCGTATCGCACCCACGGATACTTCGCGAACTTCGTCCGGGCCTCGCCGAGGAAGTACTCCGAGATATCGGTGAACAGGTAGTCCGGCGCGAATTCGGCCAGCGCGGGAATCAGATCGGTACTGGTACCGGCGATACCCGCGCCGACCTCCAGCATCCGCAGCGTATGCGGCGACTTCCGGGCGATCTCACGCACCGTGTCGATCACGATGCGATGGGAACTACGCGCCACCAGGTTGGTACGGTACACGGCGTGTGCCGCACCGGGTGTCCCGGCGGGGAACAGTAATTCACGCACATCGAGCGAGCCGCGCAACAGATCGTCCAACCGGCTGCTGCAAGCACGAATGTAGGACAGGGTCTCGCTGCCGTAGCCGACGATCTCTTCCAGCTCGTCGATACGCTTCCACGCCGTCTCGACCGCACGCGGGCCGGCGGCGATCAGGTCGCGGTAGCGACCGGTGTCCGCGTCGTGTATCACCGCTCCCCCGTCCGCGAGCGCGGACAGCCAGCGTTTCAGCAGTCCGTGCTGCCGTTCGGATACACCGGTGGCCGCGGCGATCTCGGTGAGGTCGTGCGAACGCTCACGATCACCGAACAGGCCGGACCCGCGCAGCTGCGCGGCGATGGACAACATGGCCATCTCGTCCACGGCCCGCATCAGTGCAACGAACGAATCCCCGTCGACCTCCTGCTGCGCCGCCGCGGCGGCGTGCTCGGCGGCGGCCAGCACATCCTCGGCGGGCGCGCCGGGTAGGTGTTCGCCGGAGGCGCCGGTCGCGATCTCGGCGTAACCGAGCAGCCGCGTGCTCGGCCCCCGGCCGTCGACCAGGACCGCGGCATCCGCCACCGCGGGATGACTCCGCAGCGCGGATTCGACCTCGCCCAGTTCGACGCGGTGGCCGCGTATCTTGACCTGGGTGTCTTCGCGACCGAGGAATTCGAGCCGGCCATCCGGGTGGAATCGGCCCAGGTCGCCGGTGCGGTAGAGGCGGGCGCCGGTGCGCGGATGCCGGAAGAACCGCCGCGCGGTCAGGTCGTCGTCACCCAGATACCCTTCCGCCAATCCGGCACCGCCGAGATAGATCTCACCGGTGACCAGGTCGGGGCATTCCTGCAGTGCCCCGTCGAGCACCTGCACGGTCTGATTGCGCAACGGGGTGCCATAGGGGATGCTTCGCCACTGCGGGTCGATATCGCCCACCGGGTGGTGGATGGACCAGATGGCGGCCTCGGTGGCACCCCCCAATCCGATCACGTCCAGGTCCGGGTGGTTCGCGCGCATCCTGCCGGGCAGGTCCAGTGGGATCCAGTCACCGGACAGCAGGACCAGCCGCAACGATTCGGCGCGGGCCCCGGGGGTGGATTCCAGGACATCGAGCAGCATCTGGAGTTGTCCCGGCACGCTGTTCCAGAGCGTGACCGAATGCTGCTGTACCAGTTCGAGCCAATGCGACGGGTCCGTGGCACCGTCTTGTTCGGGCAGTACCACGGCACCACCGGCCGCGAGCACACCGAAGATGTCCCACACCGACAGGTCGAAGGCCAGGCTCGCGACGCCCAGTACCCGATCGCCGGACGTCAGGCCGAATCGTTCGCCGATATCGTCGATCGTGTTGGCCGCGGCCCGGTGGGTCACGACGACGCCCTTCGGTTCGCCGGTGGAGCCCGAGGTGTAGATGACATAGGCGGCGGCTTCGGGATCTCCGTCGGCCTCGGGTACGGCGTCGAGACCCGGCAACAGGTCCACGGCTATCGCCTCGGCGGACGCGGGGATCTCGCCGGAGTCGCGGAGCCAGGATTGGGTGAGCGCCACCGCTACCCCGGCGCGATCGATGATCCGTTCCCGGCGGGCCATCGGCTGCGTGATCGCGATCGGCACGTAGGCCGCGCCGATCACCGAGACCGCGAGCACCGCCACGACCTGCTCCGGCCCTCTGTCCATCAGGACGGCCACCCGATCACCGGACCGCACGCCGGCCGCGTGGAGGGCGGCAGCGGTCCCGGCGACCCGGCGGCGCAGCTCGGCGTAGCCGATCACCTCGCCCCGATGGATCACCGCGGCGGCATCCGGAGCGGTATCGGCCCACTCCAGAACCCGCCGGTGCAACAGTCGCGGTGACATCTCGGCGGCGGTGTCGTTGTAGCTGTCGCGACGCCGACGCTGCGCAGAGGGCAGGGCGACCGGGAAACGCTCGGACCATATCTCGGGCGCGGCGGCCAACCTGGTGACGAGATCCACGAACGCATCGAACGCCTCGGCGGCCGTATCACCGGCCAGGACGTCACGGCGCACGTCCCAGGCGATCATCAGTCCGTCGTCGTAGGGCGTCACCTGGCAGTCGAGCCACACCTGAGGGGTACGGGTGATCCCGCGCAGAATACGGCCGCGGTGTGCGCGTACACCGGTATCACCGGCGCCGAGGGTGCTCGTGAAAACAACGGGCATCAACACCGGATTGCCCGCTCGGCGAGTCAGTTCGCTGAGCACCTCCACACCGTCGAACAGTCGATGATCGAGATCGGTGAACAACTGCCCGGCAATACCACGCGCACGTTCGGCGAAGGTGTCCTGTTCGTCCAGATCGATGCCGAGCAGTTCGACCGAGGTGAAATCACCGAGCACCGCGCCGATATCGTCGTGCGCCGGCAGCCGGTTGAACACCGGCAGATTCAGGGTGAACTGCCGTTTCCGGCTCCAGCGTCCGATGACCTCGGCGTAGGCGGCGAGTACCGCTCCCGACGGAGTGAGGCCGTACGGGGTCGCATTATCCGCCAAACCGGAAAGAACGGAGGCGGGTAGCCAGTGGTGCAGCCGGTCGAAGCCCGGGCTGCCGTTCGCCGCGGTGGAGTCGCCGGTTGCCCGGGTGGGCAGTTCCGGTGCGCCGGGCAGGACTTCGATCCGCTCCTGCCAGTACTCCCGATCCCGCTGATAGCGCGACCCGTTACGCAACTGCTGCACGCCCAGGACGTAGTCGCGGAAGCCGATCCCCGGTGCGGCGCGCAACACTTCGTCGGCGCCGGCCGCCCGGACGAGTTCGTCGAGTTCGGCCAGGAGCAGCTGCAGACTCGAGGCGTCGACCACCAGCAGTTCCATCAGCAGGTGCAGGACGCATGCGGTGTCGGTGCGGGTGATGTGCAGGTCGAACAACGGCCATGTATCCGTGGTGCCCGCCGGGCCGAGAAGAGCGTCGCGCCGCCGGTCGAGCTCGGCGTCGACGCCCGCGACGTCCTTGCCCCGGACATCGGTCACCGGGATCTCGTAGTGGGGCACGGTCGCGGCGACCTGCTGGTAGCCGTCGGTGTGCACGGTGGCGCGGAGCATATCGTGGCGACGTACCAGTGCGTTCCAGGCTTTCTTTAGGCTGCCGGGCTCGGCACCGTCGTAGGAGATTTCGAGATAGCTCGCACAGGCCACACCACCGAACGGGTAGGTGGCGTCGCGGCCGATCAGGTAGGCCTGCTGCACCGGGGTCAGCGGGAACGGGTCGTATGCGGCAGCCGTGTCGGCGGACACGCTGATCACCGCCTGATCCTGCGCGAGGTATTCCAGTACCGCAGGTTTGTTCGCCACCAGCTGTTCCCGGTGTGCGGCGGTCAGCACGCCCCGAGGGGCACGGAACCGCAATTGTCCGGCGTCGGCCCACAGGTGAACTCCGCGCTGTCGCAGATCGATTACCAGTTCGGGGACGTTCACAGAGCACCTTCTTCGAGGTCGATATCGGCTTGTGGCCGGTGGTCGCCGAGTCCGGCGATGGTCGGGGTCGTGAAGAAATCGCGCAGCGTCACGGTGATACCGAGTTCCCGGCCGAGACGGCCGACCAGGCGAGTCGCCGACAACGAGTCGCCGCCCGCCGCGAAAAAACTCGTGTGCCGATCGGCCGGCGCGGCGCCGAGCGTCTCGGCCCAGATCCGCGCGATCCGGGCTTCCGGTCCAGGGCGGGCCGGCTCGCCCTGGCCGCTGCGGGTGGCCGGGCTGGTCGCCGATTCGGCGCGCCGCCCCAGGGCGGCGTGATCGATCTTGCCGTTGGCGGTCAAGGGCGGGTCGCGCAGCGGGATCAGTTCGGGCATCCAGCCGCCGGGGATCCGGTCGGCGAGGAAGGCAGCGAGATCGCCGGGGAGCGCTGCCGGTACGGGCTCGCCGGCCGCCGGATCGGCGGCCACGTCGTATTCGACGAAGGCGACCAGCCGCGCCTGTGCCCGCTCCCCGACCGCCAGCGCGATCGCCCGGCGCACTTCCGGATGCGCGGCAATCGCCTGCTCGATCTCACCGAGTTCCACCCGATGCCCGCGAATCTTCACCTGACGATCAGCACGACCCAGGAAATCCAGCACACCATCCGGCCGGTACCGCCCGAGGTCTCCGGTCCGGTACCAGCGTGTCCCGTCTTCGACGAAGAACGCCGCGGCAGTCAGATCGGGCCTGCCCCGATAACCCCGCGCCACCCCGGCACCACCGATCAGCAACTCCCCGGGCACCCAATCAGGCCGATCACGCCCCGCCTCGTCGACCACCCGGAACCGCTGATTACGCAACGGACGACCATAAGGAATCGAGGTCCACTCCGAATCCACCGACTCGACCTCGAAAAAATTCGACCAGATCGACGCTTCCGTAGCCCCGCCCAAGGCAACGAAACGACAATTCTCCGACAAGGCGGCGAGACGGCCGGGCAGATCCAGGCCCACCCAGTCCCCCGACACCAGCACCAGCCGCAACGACGAGACCGGGCCGGGAGCGGATTCCGCCACCGAGAGCAGCATGTCGAACATCGCCGGCACCGTGTTCCATACCGTCACGCCGTGCTCGCGAATCAGGGTGAGCCAGCGGTCCGGATCACGCCGATCCTCGTCGGCGACGAGAACGGCGCTGCCACCGGCGCCCAGCACACCGAACAGATCGAACACCGACAGATCGAAATCGAACGCCGCGACCGCGAGGACCCGATCCTGTACGCCGAGGTCGTAACGGTCCGCCAGATCGGCGAGGGTGTTCACTGCCTGTCCGTGCTCGATTTCGACGCCCTTCGGGGTGCCGGTGGATCCGGACGTGAAGATCACGTAGGCGAGATCTCCGCTGCTTCCGCGATGGACCGGAGCGGGCTCGTGATTCCGTGCCTCCGCGATCGCCACCACTGCGACCCGGCCAGTGAGTATCGCGGTGCCCTCGGGGCATCGACCGACACCGCCGGTCGCACCGTTGCGCAGTGCGAGATCGCCGAGAACATCGGTACCGGCGGTGTCGGCCTCGCCGGAGACCGCGGAAACGGGACCGAGACCGGTATCGCCGATCCGGACAGCAGCGCCGGCTTCGGCCACGACATGCGGGGCGGCCGTGCGTTCGCGGTCGGAACCGCTCATGCCGATGTGCTCGACGCCGACGGAACCACTCGGGTCGCCGGGGATCGCCGCGGCGGCGATCCGCTCGATATCGTCGGTGAGTACCACGACGACTCCGGCCTGTTCCAGGATCGCTGTCCGGCGTCGCGAGGGCTGATCCACCGCCACCGGCACATACACCGCCCCCGCGGCCAGCACCCCGTACAACGCCGCCACCTGCGCCGCTCCCCGCGCCGCCGATACCGCGACCGCATCCCCCGGCCGCACGCCGTAGGCAGCCAGCAATGCCGCAATCCGCCGACTCTGCTCGGCCAGGGCACCGAACGACACCCTCACGTCTCCGTCGATGAGCGCTGTTCGATCGGGGTCGGTGGCGGCCACCTCGAACATCGCGGTATGCAAAAGCCGATCCGGCACAGGGGCATGTCCGGCTTGGCCCCGGCTGCTGCCGGAATCCTGCTCGTGCCGGGACGGCCCGGCGGTGTCGTTGACCGTGTCACGGGTCGTCTGCTGGTGGGGTGGCAGAGCTGGTACGACCTCGTCGAGGGGCAGTGCCCAGTCCATCTCCCCCAACCGGGTCAGCACGCCGTGGTAGGCGGCCAGCATGTCCTCGACCAGTCCCACGGGAAACAGCTCGTCCACCGAATCCCAGCTCAGCACCAGCCCCTCCGGCAGCTCGATGACCTGATGATCCAGCCATACCTGCGGAGTCTGGGTTCGCGTGTAATCCGGCCACCGCACCGACCGGGCCAGTTCGTCGTCCACCCCCAGCATCGAGGTGAACACCACGGGCACCGGTTCGGCGGGAACGGCGCTGTCGCGCGCGAGTTCCCGCAGAACGCGCACGGCGGATACCTGCTGGTGGTCCAGGTCGCTCCACAGCTGTTCCTGCAACCGCCGGACCCGGTCCAGCCAGCGCTCGTGTTCGGCCGGGCGATCCGCGACCAGCAACAGTGAACTGAAGTCGCCGACCACGCGCATGATGTCCGGATGCACCTGCCGGCGGTCGAACCGGGTCAGCGTGACGGTCAGTTCCCGCTGGGCACTCCATGTGCCCAGTACCCAGCTGTAGCCGGCCAGCAGCACCACGCTCGGCGTCACGCCGAAACCCCGCGCACGGGCCACGATCCCGTGCCAGGTACCCGGATCGAGCCGGACCTCCCGGCGCGTGAAGCGCGGATACCGGACCGCAGCCGGCGATACCCGCAACGGCAGCTGCGGTCCCGGCGGCAGTTCCGGCAGCCGCGCCCGCCAATACGACAGTGCGGCGCGAATCTCGTCCTCCGACGGCGCGCACTTCGTCGCGTAGTCACGGAACTCGATGGCCAACGGCGGGATTTCGAGTTCCGGATCCGTGTACCACCGGGTCCATTCGGAGATGAGCACGAGGGCACTCAGACCATCCACGACCAGGCTGTCGAAAACCACGCAGATGCGGGCCCGGTCGCCCTCACGAACGACCCGGATATCGAACAGTGGCCAGGTTGCGGCATCGAGCGCACCACCTGCCATCTCTTCTCGCACTACCGCGGCCACGCTGACGAAATCGCCGGCGGCCTCGACGACACGGATCCGGTACTCGGGGACCCCGGACAGCACTCGCTGCACACCATCGGTACCGAACACCGCGCGCAGCATCGGGTGCCGCTCGACCACCAGGTTCCAGGAAGACTGCAACCGGGCCACATCCAGACCGAGCAGGTCGTATTCGAAATACAGTTGTGCGCCGATACCGCCGAGATCGAAATCCGCCGACCGGCCGAGCCAGTACGCCACCTGGATATCGGTCAGCTCGAACGGATCCAGCCGACGGGCGACATCGGTCGTCAGCGGTGCCGCCGCGGATATGCTGCGCAGCCGGTCGTCCGGCACGGCGATATCGGCCCCGGTGCGGTCGCGGCCGAGTCCGGCGACGGTCGGGTCGGTGAAGAATTCACGCAATGTCACGGTGATGCCGAGGTCCTGCGCGAGCCGCCCCACCAGACGGGTCGCCGACAGCGAATCACCGCCCACCGCGAAGAAATTGGTGTCCCGGTCGGGTAGTCCACCGCCGACTGTTTCCTGCCAGATCCGGCCGATCCCGGTTTCCAGTCCCGGCCGGACCGGCTCGCCGCGAATCGATGCGTCCTCCTGCGCCATCGCCGCTTCGGCACGCCGTACCAGGGCGGCATGGTCGATCTTCCCGTTGCCGGTCAGCGGTGGGTCCGGTAGCGCGATCAGTTCGGGCGCCCATCCGGCGGGAACCCGGTCGGCCAGGAAACTCGGCATATCCTCGGGCAGTAGCGGTTCGACGAAGGCGACCAACCGTGCCTGTGCCCGCTGCCCCACCGCCAGCGCGATCACCCGGCGGACCTCGGGATGCGCGCTGATCGCCTGCTCGATCTCACCGAGTTCCACCCGATGCCCGCGAATCTTCACCTGACGATCAGCACGACCCAGGAAATCCAGCACACCATCCGGCCGGTACCGCCCGAGGTCTCCGGTCCGGTACCAGCGTGTTCCCGCCTCGACGAAGAACGCGGCGGCAGTCAGATCGGGCCTGCCCCGATAACCCCGCGCCACCCCGGCACCACCGATCAGCAACTCCCCCGGCACCCAATCAGGCCGGTCCAAGCCGTTCTCATCGACCACCCGGAACCGCTGATTACGCAACGGGCGACCATAGGGAATCGACGTCCACTCCGGATCCACCGACTCGACCTCGAAAAAATTCGACCAGATCGACGCTTCCGTAGCCCCGCCCAAGGCGATCAGCCGGCTTTTCTCCGACAGCGCCGCGAGACGCCCCGGCAAGTCCAGGCCCACCCAGTCCCCGGACACCAGAGCCAGCCGCAGCGACGGCGGCAGACCCGAGCCGAACTCGGCCGCCGTGAGCAGCATGTCCAGCATCGCCGGCACCGTATTCCATACCGTCACGCCGTGTTCTCGAACCAGCGTGAGCCAGCGGCCCGCATCGCGCCGGTCCTCCTCCGGCACGATCACCGCGCTTCCACCGGCGCCCAGCACACCGAAGAGATCGAACACCGACAGATCGAAATCGACCGCCGCAACAGCGAGTACCCGGTCGTCCACTCCGAGCCCGAAGCGATCACGGATATCGGCCAGCGTGTTCACTGCCTGTCCGTGCTCGATTTCGACGCCCTTCGGGACACCGGTCGAACCGGACGTGAAGATCACGTAGGCGAGATCTCCGCTACTTCCGCGATGAACCGGCGCGGGCTCGTGATCTCGGGCGTCCGCGATCGACACCACCGGCACCCCAACGGCGTTCGATCCCGCCGCACGAGCGACACCGGCGCCGCCGATTTCCCCGGGAACAATGTCACCGCCCGGTGAGGTGAAACCCTCGGCGTCGCCACCGAGGCCTCCCGTACCGGCAATCCCGGCAACGCCACCGGCGCCGCCGGCACCGGCAACTTCGGTGTCGCCGACGGAGCGGTCCGTGGGGTTGTGCTCGGCGCGATCTGCCGATCCGCCGACGTTATCGCTTTGAACACCAACCGCAAACCGGGCGTTGTCGTCGGTGAGTACCGCGGCGACCGCGGCCTGTTCCAGGATCGCGGTCCGCCGCTGCGGTGGCTGATCCACTGCCACCGGTACATACGCCGCTCCCGCGGCCAGCACTCCGTACAACGCCGCCACCTGCGCCGCGCCCCGGGCCGCGCAGACCGCGACCGCATCGCCGGGCCGGACACCGTGTGAAATCAACAGCGCCGCGATCCGGCGACTGTGCTCGGCGAGCTCGCCGAACGACACTGTCGTATCGCCGGCGACGAGCGCCGTCCGGCCGGGATCGGCAGCCGCTGTGTCGAACATCGGCGTGTGCAACAAGCTGTCCGGAGCACCGTGGCCCGCGGTGCGCGCCTCCCCGGTGGTGCGTTCATCACGTGCCACCGGGAGAGCGGCGTCGTTCACGCGGTCGCGGACCGCCTGCTGGGCGGGCGGCAGTATCGGCAATGCCTTGTCGAGTGACTGTTCCCAGTCGATCTCGCTCAGCCGGTTCAGCAGCATGTGGTAGGTCGCCAGCATGTCGTCGACCAGGCCGTCGGGAAACAGTTCGTCCACCGAGTCCCAGCTCAATAACAACCCGTCCGGGAGTTCGATGGCCTGGTGGTCGAGCCAGACCTGGGGTGTCTGGGTTCGCAGGTGATCCGGCCAGCGCACCGACCGGGCGAGTTCATCGTCGACACCGAGCATGGAGGTGAACACCACGGGGACCGGTTCCGCGGGAACCGCGCTGTCACGCGCCAGTTCGCGCAGCACCCGTACCGCGGAAACCTGCTGATGGTCCAGGTCTCTCCACAACTGCTCCTGCAATCGCCGCGCCCGCCCCAGCCAGGTCTCGTTCTCGACGGGATGGTCCGCGACCAGTAACAGCGAACTGAAATCGCCGACCACCCGCATGATGTCGGGGTGAACCTCCCGGCGATCGAATCTCGTGAGCGTGACCGTCAGTTCACGCTGGGCACTCCAGCTCCCCAGAACCCAGGTGTAACAGGCCAACAGCAGTACGCTCGGCGTCACGCCGAAACCACGGGCCCGCGCGACGAGCCGACCCCAGACTCCGGCGTCCAGCCGAACCTCCCGGCGGACGAATCGAGGACGCTGCACCATCGCCGGTGACACCCGTAACGGCAACTGCGGGCCGGGCGGCAGTTCCGGCAGACGCGACCGCCAGAAGGACAGGCTCGCCCGCACCTCCCCTTCCGACGGCGTACAGTTGCGCACGTAGTCGCGGAATTCCAGTCCGAGCCGGGGTAGCGCGAGACCCGGCTCCGCGTAGAGCCGCGTCCATTCGGAAAGCAGCACGAGCACGCTCAGACCGTCGGCGATCAGGGTGTCGAAGGCCGCGCAGACCCGCGTATCCCCGCCGTCGTGGACTACCCGGATATCGAACAGCGGCCAGCTACCGGCATCGAGAAGGCTGCCGGACATATCTTCTCGGACGCCCGCCACCGACCCGTCGACCACCCGTATCCGGTACGGAGCGACCTCGTCGAGGATTCGCTGCGTCCCGTCCCCTGCGATCACGGCGCGCAGCATCGGATGCCGGTCGATCAGCCGATTCCAAGCAGTTTCCAGCCGGTCCGTATCGACACCTGGCCAGTTGTATTCGATATACAGCTGCGCCGGGATCCCGCCGAGAGCGAAGTCCTCCGATCGGCCCAGCCAGTACGCGACCTGGATATCGGTGAGCGGGAACGGCTCGTAGCGGTGCTCGGGGTCCGGGGCGATCTCCGGAATCTCGGTGGTGCCACCGGCGGTCAGGGTCGCCGTGAATGCGGCGAGGGTGGGTGCGGTGAACAAGTGAGCGAGATCGGCACCCGCCACCCCCTCGGTAAGCAGCCGCCGGACCAAGCGGGTAGCCAGGAGACTGTCACCGCCCAGCACGAAGAAGTCGTCGTCCCGCCGGATCTCCTCGACGTCGAGGAGATCCGCCCAGGCTTCGGCCACGGTCCGCTCCAAGCCCTGACAGGGCGGCGCGGATTCGGTACCGCCGCGACTATCTGCGGCGGCGGCGAGGGCGCCGTGTACGGTCTCCCGGTCGATCTTCCCGTTGCGCGTGATGGGTAGTTGCGCACTGTGTACGAACAGGCGGGGCACCATGTAGGCGGGCAGCCGCTCGCCGAGCCAGGACCGGAGGGCGTCGTCGGTGAGGTCGCCGAGGTCGCCGACGAGAACAGCGCCGAGCGATCTGGTGGGGTGTTCGAGCACAGCGGCGGCAGCGGTGGTGACCCGCGGATGCTCGGCCAGTACGGTTTCGACCTCGCCCAGTTCGATCCGATGGCCGCGGATCTTGACCTGATGGTCGATGCGACCGAGGAATTCGAGGATCCCGCCGGCCCGGTAGCGCACCAGGTCACCGGTCCGATACCACCGGATCCCATGGTGCTCGACGAACTTTTCGGCGGTGCGCTCCGGGTCGCCGCGGTAACCGTGTGCCAGCCCGAGCCCCGTCACCCACAGTTCCCCGGCTGCCCATTCGGGGCAGTCCCGGCCGTGCCGGTCGACCACCCGGCAGCCGGCATGCGGCAGCGGAACCCCGTACGGCACGCTCGACCAGCTCGGATCGACGATGCCGACCTCGCAGACGGTGGCATGGATGGCAGCCTCGGTCATACCGCCGAGCCCGGCGAACCGGCAGTCCGGAACCAACCGGCGCAACCGCTCCGGCAGGTCCACGGTGACTCGGTCGCCACCGAGCATGACCACCCGCAACGCGCTACCCAGCCCGGAGTCGGCGGCCGCGATCAGCAGCATGTCCAGCAGCGCCGGCACCGCACTGACGACGGTCACGTTCCACCGGCGGATCAGTTCGGCCCAGACAGCGGCATCACGACGCTGTGTTTCGTCGACCACGACCACCGAGCCGCCGAACGCCAGGAACCCGAACAGGTCGTAGGCGGAGAGGTCGAAGTCCAACGCGGACAGCGCGATCGTGCGATCGTCCGCGCCGATACCGAAACGGCCGTTGACCGCATCGATGGTGGCGGCCACCGCCCGGTGCGGGACTTCCACGCCCTTGGGCGCACCGGTGGAGCCGGAGGTGAAGATCACGTACATCACGTCTTCGGGGTTCACTTCGACAATTTCGGTCAGCGGATCGGCGGCACGGGCCTGCTCCGGAAAGACCGGTTCGATATCGCCGGGCCATGAGCCGGCGGTCACGGTGTCCCGGTCGGTGACGACCAGCCGTGCGCCTGCCGTGCGGTAGACCCGCTCGCGGCGCGCCGGAGGCAGATCGATCCCCGAGGGCACATAGGTCGCCCCGGCGGCGAGCGCACCCAAGGTCGCCACGATCTGATCGACCCCCTTGGGCAAGGTGACGGCCACACTGTCGCCACGGCCGATCCCCTTGTCCCGCAACAGCCTTGCCATACGCCGTGCCCGTGCGGAGAGCTCGCCGTAGGAGATCACCGATCCGGCAGCGACCAGGGCGGTCCGATCCGGATCTGTGACAGCCCGGGCGAAGAACCGCTCGTGCAGGGGTAGGGCGGGAGTGAGAGCAATCTCGCTGTACCGGCGGCCCGGCGCCGGCCACGGTGCCGGGCGATCCCATGCGCCGTCGTCGTCGAGCAGCAGGTCGACGAACTTCACGTAGGCGTCGAACATGGTGTCCAGCAGCCCGGGCGGGAACAGTGATACCCGCGCATCCCAGTTGAGCAGGATGCCACCGTCGAATTCGGTCACCTGCGCGTCCAGCCAGACCTGCGGGCCTTGCGAAATCGTCCACACCGGATCACCGAGGCATTTCCGGACCTCCGGGGCGTACAGCTCCCCCAAACTCAGTGCGCTGGTGTACACGACCGGCGCCAGCACCCGCTCGCCCCCCTCGGCTCGGCTCAGGTCCCGCAGCACCTCGACGCCGGAGTATGCGGTGTATCCCAGTACCTCGCGCAGCCGCTCGGTGACCTTCTGCCCCCGGTCGGTGACCGACATCGGTGTGGACAGGTCCACATCGAGCAGGACCGAACTGGAGAAGTCACCGACGAGCAGGTCCACGTCGTCATGTAGCGGCTCCCGGTCGAAGGCGGGCAGGTTGAGCAGGAAGCGGTCGGTACTGCTCCAGGCTCCGATGGTTTCGGCGAAAACCGTCGCGAGCACGCCGGCGGTGGTCAGGCCCGCGCGCTGCGCCCGCGCCCGCAATTGTGCCGCACGCTCCGGGGACAGCCAGTACGTGCGCCGGTCGACCCGGGGCCCGCTGCTTGCCGTTTCCGTGGTCAGCAGCGGAAGACCGGGTGCCGAGGGCAGATTGGGTAGCTGCGACTTCCACCATTGCCGGGCATTCTCCCGGGCGGTGGCACGAGCCCGGTCACGATCGGCAAGGTACTGGCCGTAGGAGTATTCCAGTGCGGGCAGTGCCCCAGGGCCGCGCTCGTACAAGGTGGACAGATCGGCAAGGAGAGTGCGCAGGCTCAGTGCGTCCCCGGCGATCATGTCCAAGTCCAAGTGCATTCGGGTCCGGCCACCGGGCAGCAACGAGAGCTGCAGATCGATGACTTCACCCGCGCCGATATCCATACTGCGGTGTGAGCAGGCATCCCGGGTCTGGGTCAAGCGCTGCATCCGGTCCGATTCGGATAGTTCCCGGAGGTCGTGGACGAGAAGACCGGGCCAGGTACCGCGGTCGGTCACCCGCTGCATACCGGCGGCGTCGATCGTCACCCGCAGCATCGGGTGCCGCGCGATCAAGTCGCGCATCGCGCGTTCCAGCCGATCTGGTTCGATGCCCCCCGCGTGGTCGAATTCGCTGTAGAAGTGGGCGGCGACCGCGCCCAGGTCTTGTGTCCGGGTGCGCCCGATCCAGAAGGCGTGTTGCATCACCGCCAGCGGAAAGGGCTCCGAGTGATCGACAGCGACCGGATTCACGGTGGTGTGGTGAGCGGCGACAGCGCCGGTTGCGCTGTCGTCCAACAATTTCCGCCAGGACCTAAGCGTCGGATTGCGCACGAGATCCCGGAATTCCACCCGGTTACCCGCTTTTCGCATGAGCCCGGAGAGGCGCATCACGGTCACCGAGTCGAGCCCCAGACCGAGTAGGTCGGCATCCTCGGCCAGGTCTTCCACCGGCACTCCGGTGAGGGTGCTGACTTCCCGCCGTAGCCGGTTTGCGCCCCAGGCCACCTCTTTCGTCGTGCGTACGGGTGGCAAACGGAGCTCTTCCTGCATCACAGTCCCAACTAGGAAACGATAACCATTTTCAATAGTGCTACAATCTAGGACGTGCCGACAGCTTCGGTCAAGCGACCTCTTCAGTTCGGCTCCACGAAATACTTTGGCGGCGCACCGCTTCCGCGATGCACAGGAAGTAGGCATGGCATCTCACCAGCGACTCATGAACATGATGTTCGGCACGATCTGCTCCCAGGTCGTCGGCACCGCAGCTCGCCTCGGGCTCGCTGATCACTTGGGTGACGACGAACTCGGCTACCCCGAACTTGCCGAGCGCACCGGCACCCATCCCGGCGCACTCGCCCGGCTGCTCCGCGCGCTGGCCGCGCTGGAAATCGTCGTCGAAACCCGGCCGGGCACATTCCGGTTGGGCCAGGCGGGAATACCACTACGCACCGATCGGCCGGACTCCCAGGCGGCGGCCGTACTACTGTTCACCGATCCCGCACTGCTGGACTCCTGGAAACTCACCGAGGAGGCGGTACGGACCGGACAGCCGACTTTCGAAGGGCTCTACGGCACCGATTTCTTCAGCTTCCTCGCCACCAAACCCGAGCTCTCCGAACGATTCAACACCACCATGCGGCAGGTCAGCCTGCCCATCGCCCAGCTGATCCCGGTGAGCTACGACTTCACCCGCTACCACACCGTGATCGATATCGGCGGCGGCGACGGCACCCTGGTCTCGCAGATCCTGCGCGGCGCACGCGCACTCCACGGCGTGGTTTTCGATTCGCCGAGCGGGGTCGCCGAGGCCTCTTCGACCCTGACCGCCGCCGGTGTCGCCGATCGCTGCCGGATCGAGGCCGGTGACTTCTTCGCCGCGGT
Organism: Nocardia carnea; assembly: GCF_029868325.1. Classification (GTDB taxonomy): domain Bacteria; phylum Actinomycetota; class Actinomycetes; order Mycobacteriales; family Mycobacteriaceae; genus Nocardia; species Nocardia carnea_C. The sequence goes on along the minus strand of NZ_JARWNW010000261.1, from coordinate 71,171 downwards.
ACCCGAGGGCGGAGATATCTACGTGCTCAAGAACATCCTGCACGACTGGGACGACGAGCACTGCCACATCATCCTGGAACGGTGCCTCGAGGCGATGCCCGCCGACGGTCGCCTGCTGATCGTGGAATCCGTACTGCCCGATGTGGTCGACACCTCCGACCCGACCCCCTACCTCACCGATATCAGCATGCTCGTCAACATGGGCGGCCAGGAACGCACCCGCACCGAGTACGAAGAGCTGTGCCGTCGTACCGGATTCAGCGTCACCGCTGTGCATCCGACCGTTCTGCCCACGTCGTACTCGCTGGTCGAGGCAGTACCGGCCTGAACGGATATCACCCATGCCCGACAAATCACGCCCGATCGTGGTGGACCTGCTGGCCGACGATTTCCACGAGCGAGCCCACACCGTCTACGACGAACTGCGCGCGCACTCACCGGTCGTCTTCGCCGAACTGCCGGAACAACCGGGCCGGGGGTTCTGGATGATCACCGGATACGCGGCGGCCGAGGCGGTACTGCGCGACCACCGGCTGGCGAACAACCCACGCGCCCTCCTGTCGCCGGGCCAGCTCGCCGCGCGGGCACGAGCCCGGATCCCGGAACCACCTCACACCATGTTGCTGTCCGATCCACCGGAGCACACCCGGTTGCGGCGGGCCGCGCAACAGGCGTTCACCTCGAGGTCGGTCACCGCACTCAGGCCCGCGGTGGTCCGGCACGCCGGGCGGCTACTGGACGAAACGGAGCAGGCGGCCCGAGACGGTGACGGCACCGTGGACCTGCTGCACACCTATGCCTATCCGCTGTCGCTGACGGTACTCGGGGAGATCCTCGGATTTCCCGAAGCCTGGCATCCCGGCCTGCGCGACCTCGCCGTTCGGGCGGCCACCGCCTCCACTCCGCTGTCCGGCCCCGACCCGGCCCTGCGCGAGCTGCTCGAGGGCTACACCCGCGACCTCCTCCACCTCAAACGAGACCACCCCGGCGACGACCTGACCAGCAGACTGGTCCACCCGCAGTCCGGCACAGACGCGCTGTCCGACGGCGAACTGACGTCCATGATCGGCCTGCTCGTCGCCGCGGGTTTCGAGACCTCGGCGAGCCTCATCGCCAGCGCAACGCTGTCCCTGCTCACCCACCCGGCCCAGTGGGCCGCACTTCGCGACAACCCGGACCTGGCCGCGCCCACCGTCGAGGAAGCCATGCGCTACTGGGGTCCGGTGGAATCCGCGACGATACGCCTCGTACTCGAATCACTGGAACTCGACGGCCGGCGCATCGACCGCGGCGACCGAGTCCTGGTGTGCACCGCCGCCGCCAATCGCGACCCCGCCCACATCACCGACCCACACTGCTTCGATATCCACCGCGCACCCCGGCCCCACCTCGGATTCAGTGGCGGGATCCACAACTGCATGGGTGCCGCCCTCGCCCGCACCGAAGTCGCCATCGCACTGACCACCCTCACCACACGCCGACCGCGGTTGCGCCTCGCCGTTCCTCCGGCCGATCTGCGCTGGCGCCCCGGTATGGGACTACGCGGCCTGCGCCATCTGCCGGTACGTCTCTGACTCACCGCCTCGCGAACCCGGCACCACGTTCCGTGGCCGGGCCCGAACACGACAACACCAAGGAGTACGACCATGACTGCCGAAGCCCCGGCCGTGATCCATCGACCGGATCGATCTCGATCCGACCCCCGACGCTGTGGACCAACAACTACTTCGTCGCCACTCCTCGGCGGCATACCCCTTGGAGGCGGTCGACAAGAATGACGAAAACCAGCGGAATGCGTGAATGGCCCTCCGATCCCTCGCCATGCCCGAAGGCGGGGATTTCCTCGGAGCGTTCTCGATGAGCCGGACCACCGCACTCGGCATCGACGCCTATGCGCATACCGTGCGTTCGCACAACTCCGACCCACTGACCTTGGCAGCCGCCATAGCGGCCTCCGGACACCTCACCGACTACGTCGTGTACGAAGACGGAAACCGCTGGTACATAGCCGGAAATCCGATCGGCGCGGTAACCGTCGGTCCGGATCGGCTACACAGCACTCTCGGCGGCAACCACACCGAATCCTGGTGCGGCAATCCCTGGCCGCGTATCCACGCCGCACTCGACCGGGCACCGGTACACCGCTGGCGCGCCTACGGCTGGGCCTGCTTCGAGCTCTGCCGTCCGGCCACCGCGGCACCGGACGATATCCTCGCCCACTTCATGGTGCCCGGGGTGGAACTGGAGATCACCCACACCGCGGTGCACACCCGGTGCCTCGGTGGACCGTTCGAACTGGACCTACCGGATACTTCCGCCGCTGTGCCGGCGCCCAGACCGGTTGCCGTGGATGCCGTCGACCCTGCCTACCTCCTGCGCGTGCAGGAGGCGCTGGACCGGATCCGCCACGGTGAATTCGACAAAGTCATCATGTCCCGCCGGGTAGACGTACCCTTCGCGGTGGACATGCCCGCCACCTACGCCACGGTCCGCCGGGAAAACACCCCGGCACGATCGTTCCTGCTGGACCTCGGCGGATGGCAAGCTGCCGGTGTCAGCCCGGAGACCGTTCTGGAGGCCGACGGTGACGGGCTGGCCACCACCCAGCCGCTGGCCGGTACCCGGGCCCGAACCGGCGATGCCGAACGCGACCGAGCGTTGCGGGATGATCTGCTGTCCGATCCGAAAGAGATCTACGAGCATGCCACCTCCGTTCGCCTGGCCTACACCGAACTCGACAGCGTCGGCAGCACCACGCGGGTCAGCGAGTTCCTCACCGTGAAAGAGCGCGGCAGCGTCCAGCATCTCGCGTCGCGCGTCGAGACCCTGCTGCCCGCCGACCGGACCTCATGGGACGCCCTGGCCGCCGTGTATCCCGCCATCACAGCATCCGGTATCCCCAAAGCACCCGCCTGCGCCGCGATCGACGACCTCGAACCCGGCACCCGCGGCCTCTACAGCGGCGCCGTCGTACGAGCCGACAGCACCGGTTTTCTCGATGCCGCCCTCGTTTTGCGCGCGGTCTATCAACGCGGGGGACGAAGCTGGCTCCGTGCCGGTGCGGGCGTCGTCACCGGCTCGACACCCGCACGCGAATACGAGGAGACCTGCGAAAAGCTGGCCTGTATCGCCCCCTACCTCGTGCCGGAACGCCCCGAAAAACGCGGCGGCCACGAGTAATTGCCGATTCCGGCACCGAACACAAACGACGGGCCACGGTAACCAGCCCCCGGTCGTTCTCGGCCCGGGGCCTGAGTACGGGTGTACAGCATCGCCTGCCTGGACCGGCATTCCGGTCGCATCCGTGCGATCCGCGGCCCACCGGACACAACGTTGCCCTCGTCCCCGATGATCCGGTGACGAGAGCAACGACGACTCCCCACTCTAGGCCGAGGCGGTGACCCGCCAGTGCCGCGCCCGAGTCTGCGCCTCCCACATCGCGCTGTAGCGCCCCTGGTGCGCCAGTAGTTCGTGATGGGTGCCGCGTTCGGCAACCGATCCGTCCTCCAGAACCAGGATCTGATCCGCCGCTACCACGGTCGAGAGCCGGTGCGCGATCACGACGACGGTCTTCTCGGCAACCAGCGCGTCGATGGCCTCCTGGACGTAGACCTCGCTTTCGGTGTCCAGCGCCGCGGTCGGTTCGTCCAGCAGAACGATCGGCGCGTTCTTCAGGATCGCGCGGGCGATCGAAATGCGCTGGCGTTCACCGCCGGACAACGCACCACCGATCTCACCGACGCGGGTTTCGTACCCGTGCGGAAGCCGTTCGACGAAGGTGTGCACATTGGCCGCCCTCGCCGCGGCCTCGATTTCTTCCTGGGTGGCGCCGGGTGCGGCCATCGCGATATTCGCGCGGATCGTATCGTCGAACAGGTATACATCCTGGAAGACCACCGCGATCTTGCGGTAGATCTCCACCGGATCGAGAATGCGCAGGTCCTGTCCGCCGATGCGCACCGTGCCGCTGTCCGGGTCCGCGTAGCGGGTCAGCATCCTGGTGACCGTCGTCTTGCCCGAACCCGACGGGCCCACCAGGGCCGTGAGCGACCGAGCGGGAGCGGTGAAGGAGACCCCACGCAGCACCCGGCTGCCATCGGCGTATCCGAAGTGAACATCGTCGAAGGTGATGTCGTAGGCGGTGATCCGGGCCTCCGGGTCACCCACGGGCAGCGCCGGCGCATCCAGCACCTCACCGACCCGTTCCAGCGCAGAATCGGTGATCTCGAAAATCGAGGAGAGATTGGCCATGGCCGACAACGGTTCGGCGAATCGTACGGCCGCGGCCACCACGGCGATGAGCAATGCCGCTGACATGTCCAGGCCGAGAACCATTGCCGCCCCGGTAGCGGTCATCGCCACGAGACAGAGCTGGACGACACTCGAGGCCAGCAGGCCCGGCCAGGTCAGCCGCTTCTGCATGGCCGACATGGCTTCGTTCTGCTCTTCGAGGGTTTCCACCAGCCGCTGCGCGGAGCGGCCGATCTGCCCGGTCGCGCGCAGCACCGGCAGACCCTGCACGTATTCGACCACCCGGCTCGCCGCCGCGGCATCGGCCGCATCGGTGCGGCGCGCGCCCGCCCCGGTGATCTGCTGGATTCGCCGGACGAACAGCACCGCGAACGGCAGCGATACCGCGAGCACCAGCCCCAGCCGCCAGTCGACCGCCAGGATGATCACCCCGATGATCGACGGAACCGTCACCATCTGGATGAACAGCAGCGCCATCCCGGACGAACTCATCGTCGCGTTGGCGACATTGCTGCCCATCACCGTGGTGAGGTCGCCCGCCGCCCGGCGTTCGAGGTCGGCCTGCGGCATGGTTCGCAGCTTGTCGCCCAACCGCATCCGGGTAGCGGCGAGCACATCGGCCCACCTCCCGAATTCGAACCGCAACTGCCCGTAGTGGAATGCCGCCTGCGCCACCCAGAAGGCCACCAGCACACCGAACCAGGTCCACACGACGGTGGTGTTCACCTCCGGTCGGCTCAGCTCGTACAGGAGCGGGATCAGGGTGGCATACGCGGCCGCCTGCAGGATCGAGCCCAGGAACGCGCACCACAGCGTGCGGCGGAATTCGTCCCGGTAGTCGCCGGCGGCGAGCAGCATCAGTCCCAGGATTCGTCTCATCGGTCGGTAGCCTCCGTGTTCTTGCCGCTGCCGAGGCCCCAGTCCCTGGCACGCTGGTGGTGCTCCCAGAGCCGGGCGTAGCGGCCGCCTGCCGCGAGTAGTTCGGTATGGGTACCGGATTCGGACACCCGACCGGATTCGAGCACCACGATCTGGTCCGCGTCGACGATCGTGGACAGGCGGTGGGCGACCACGAGCACCGTGCGACCGCGGGTGAGCTCGGCGATGGCGGCCTGGATGGCCGCTTCGTTCTCCGGATCGGCGAACGAGGTCGCTTCGTCGAGGATCACGATGGGCGCGTCCGCGAGCAGTGCCCGGGCAATGGTGATCCGCTGGCGTTGTCCGCCGGACAATCGCGCCCCGCGCTCACCGACCGGTGTGTCATAGCCCTCGGGTAGTTCCGAAACGATGAACTCGTGCGCTTGGGCGGCCCGTGCCGCGGCCTCGACCTCGGCGTCGGTGGCCGACGGGCGGGCAAGCCGGATATTTTCCCGCACGGAGTCGGAGAGCAGGAACGGATCCTGGAACACCATCGCGAGACGGCCGAGTAGATCCGCGGAGCCGATGCGGCGGACGTCCACCCCGCCCACGAGCACTTCTCCCGAATCCACCTCCCAGAAGCGTGGGATCAGGCGCGCGACCGTCGATTTACCCGAGCCGGACGGACCGACCAGCGCGCACACCGTGCCACTCGGGATCGTCAGGTCCACACCATCGAGGGCGGCGCGTTCCGCGCCTCGGTAACCGAACCGCACGTCCCGGAACACGATCGACCCATCGGCGGGAGACTGCGGGTTCTCCGGCTCCGGCAGCGGCTCGATATCGAGCAGTTCGACGATGCGCGCGGCACCGGCCTTGGAATCGTTGATCAGATTCGACAGATTCATCAGTGGCACAACCGATTCCACCGGAAGCGTGCCGATGAGGATCGCGGCAACGAGCTGTGCGGGCGATATCGACCCGTTCGCCGTCAGCCAGATTCCCACCGCGGTTACGATCACGATGGTCGGCAACGGCGCCACCGTCAGATTGGCGAAGATCATCGCGGTGCGATTGTTGTTCTGCCAGACCGTGGTGGCCACGTTGAACTGCCGGACCCGGTCGACGAAGCGCCGGAACGACACCGTGCCGTCGTCGAAGGTCCGCACCACCGGCATCCCCTGGACGAACTCCACCGTTGCCGCGTTGATCGCTTCGTTGGCTTCGTCGTAACGACGCCGGGTCTCGACGTAATCCCGCAGGGTCAGCTGCATCCCGACGAAGACCACCGGCAGCAACAATGCGACCGCCAGCAACAGCCGCCAATCCACGAACCCCAGAGCCACCAGCGCCGCGATCGGCTGCGCCACCGTGAACCCGGCCAGCGGTACCGCATCGGCCACCGCCATATGCAAGCCGCGCACATCGTCCTGCACGACCTTCTTCACGGCACCCGATCCCAGGCGCTGCGCCTCACCCAGCGGAACCCGGCCCAGGTGTGCGGCGAGGTCGCTGCGCAACCGCTGTTCGAGATCGAACGACGCGAGATGTGAGAGCAGGAAAGACCAGGCGCGCAGCGCGAATCGAACGAGGAACCCGGCCGCGGCCAGTACCAGGAACGCCACCACCACGCCGGTCTCGGTATCGGCCTCGAACAGTTCTCCCAGCGCAAGCGCCAGCCCGACGAAACCGGCCACCCCGGCCGCGCCTCCGAGCGCACCGATCACCATCGACGCACCGAGCCGGCCGCGGACCGGCTCGGTCACCCGGAACAAGGCATTACCGGGCGTCACCCCGGCTTCGGCCGCGGCTTCCCGGGGTTCCTGCCCCACATCGTCTACCTGGAGCGATATCCCGGCACCACCCATCACGGCTCCTGTCCGTCATTTACGCGAAGCTCCCGCCACCACCCCAAGGGACGGGCCCCCCGGGTACCAGAACGGGATCGGCCAGATCAGCGGCGACAGCATGCTTCCTAGAAATGATTTTCATTATCGAGTGAGCCGGACGCTAACACAACCCTGGCGCCGATGCGACCCACCCGGTCGGCACATCGACCACCGGAGCGCGAACCGCGAGGCACAATTTCGACCCCGCGCACGAGAGGCAACCGAATGGTGCCACCCTGCGGCCACCACGGTCGGCGCGGACCGGCCGGGCCACCATCGAATAGGCAAACGACCCGGGCAAAGCACCCGCGCACGCCACACCCGCCACCGGGCCCACCTACAGTCCAGGCTTTCCGCATGCAATTAACGAACGCGTATTTATAGCAGAAGAAGCGTACCCCACATGCCATGTCGACACGGTTCGCTCAACGCGCAAATGGACAGCGAACACACCGATCCGATCCAGCGCACCCACCCCCGGGCCACGAGCGACCAATTGTTGAAAACGCTTTTCATTTATGCTCAACTAGGCCCATGATCGGGGAGCATGTAGCAGCCCCTGGAATGCGCCGCTGGACGCGACAGCGCGAGTTGATCGTGTCCGCACTGGACGCACAGGGCGGATTCACCACTGTGCAGGAGTTACATACCCGGCTGCGCCTGGCGGGCCATAGCATCGGTATCTCCACCGTGTACCGGACACTGGCGGAACTGGACCGAGCACAGCACCTGGACGTCGTCCGCCAGGAAACCGGCGAACGGCGATACCAACTGCGCCGATCGTCCGTGCACCGGCATCATCTGATCTGCCGAGCATGCGGGTACAGCACCGTTTTGGACGCAGACGTCGTCGAAGCATGGATCGGCGGACTGCCCACGATCACCGGATTCACCGATATCGCGCACACACTCGAACTCGACGGCGTGTGCGTTCGGTGCCGCAGCACCTGAGCCGTACCGCCGCCGGACCCGCAGGGCCGGTCGGCTCGAATCCTGGTGGACAACTGTTCGAGTGGCCGGAGCGCGTGTGGCGACGACCGCATCGCGGCCGGTCACAGCAACCTCCCGCATTCCCCGACGCATCCCGAGCACCCCGGCCGGTGCGGTCGGCAGCGCCCTACGCACAATGGGACCTCGTGTCGAACTCCGCGCCCCGCAAACGCGGCCGACCGGTTCGCCTCGAGCGCGAAACGATCCTTGCCGCCACCGACGAGATGCTCACCGCCGACGGCGCGAGGACCTTCAGCATGCGGCGGCTGGCCGGCCGCCTCGACGTCAGTACCGCCGCGATCTACCACCACTTCCCCACCAAGAGCGCGCTTTTCTTCGCCGTCCTCGACGCACGCGCCGAAGAGCTTCAGCGTCCGCAACTCCCCGCCGATCCTCGAAACCGGCTGGCGGCGATCATCATCTACCTGATCGACACCTTGCACGAACTTCCGTGGGTGGTCGATATACTCAACACCGGCGAAACCTACGGCCGCGCGGCGATGTGGATCCTCGAGGAATTCATCACCACGGCAAAGGCCCTCGGCGCCGACGACACCTATGCGGCATACATGTACTCGGTACTGTGGCGTTTCACGCTCGGCGAGCTCAGCACCCGGAGAGCGGCCGAAGAACGCTCGGCCGCCGCCCGGCACGGGAAGGCACCCGTGCATTGGACCGAGTCCGCCACCGCGGAGCAGCTCGGCGACTTCCCTTCCGTGGTCCGCCTCCTGCCACAGTGGACAGCCGCGATGGCCGGCTACGACGCGTCGCAAGCCGCGCGCGACATCATCGACGGCCTGGTGGCAAACCTCGACCGGTCCAGGATTTCCTAGCTCCGGGCACGGCGCCCACCTCTTCGGACGACACGGGCACGCCGTTTCCGCGCACTCGACCCCGGCGGTCGATACCGCGTGCGGCCTGCTCGCGTAGACCACCGGCCAATCCTGCTTCCGGCTCCATGCGCCCGAATCCCGACAGCACACCCAAGGTCACCGCCGGCCATCACAGACGGGCCGCGGCCGCCGGCCCGCTGCGACCGGCCTTGTCCCACGCGCGGCGCGACAGCAAGCGCAGACCGTTGAGACCGACGATCACGGTCGAGCCTTCGTGACCGGCGACGCCGAGCGGTAGCGGCAGATGCCCGGCCAGGTCCCAGACGACGAGGACGGTGATGAAGCCGGCCGCGATCGCGAGGTTGGCGAGCACGATCCGGCGGGCGCGCCGGGCCAGCGCGATCACGGTGGAAATGGCGGTCAGATCGTCCCGGACCACCACCGCGTCGGCGGTCTGCAGGGTCAGATCGGATCCCGCTCCGCCCATGGCGATTCCGGCATGGGCGGCGGCCAGCGCGGGAGCATCGTTCACGCCGTCACCCACGAAGGTAACCCGCTCGCCGGCGGACTCGTACCGGCGCACGGCGGCGACCTTGTCCTCGGGCATCAGTCCGGCGTGCACGTCGGTGAGGGCGACCCGTTCGGCGAGCCGGGCGGCGGTGGCGGGGTGGTCACCGGTGAGCAGCGTGGGCGTGGTTCCCGTCAGATCGGTGAGCGCCGCGACAGCCGCGGCGGCCTCGGGACGCAACCGGTCGGCGAGGCCGAGAACGGCGAGCGGGGTCCGGTCGCACAGGACGACCACAGCGGTATGCCCACCGCGCTGTAGTTCGTCGGCGACAGCGACAGCCTCGGCGGCCGCGGGATCGTCGGCCCCGAGCAGCGCCGCGGGGGAACCGACCCGGATGAAATACCCTTCCACCACGGCCGATACACCCCGGCCGGGCCGGGTGCCGAAGTCCTCGGCGACAGGCAGGGTCAGGTCACGGCGGCGAGCAGCGCGCACCACCGCCGCCGCCAGCGGGTGTTCGCTGCCGTATTCGGCGGCCGCGGCCAGCCGCAGGAGCTGTTCCTCGGAGAAAGGAATTCCGGACATCGGGCGGATTTCGAGGAGCTCGGGAACACCGAGGGTCAGCGTGCCGGTCTTGTCGAACGCGACGCGGGTGGTGGTGCCCAGCTTTTCCATCACCACGGCGGATTTGACCAGCACGCCGTGGCGGCCGGCGTTGGCGATCGCGGCCAGCAGCGGCGGCATCGTCGCGAGCACGACCGCACACGGGGAGGCGACGATCATGAGGGTCATGGCGCGCAACAGCGCGGATTGCAGGTCGGCGCCGAACAGCAGCGGCACGATGAACACGGCCAGGGTGACCGCCACCATGCCCACGGAGTACCGCTGCTCGATCTTCTCGATGAACAACTGGGTTTTCGCCTTGGTCCGGCCGGCTTCTTCGACCAGTCCGGCGATCCTGGCCACCACGGAGTCCTCGGCGCGACGGTCCACCCGGATCCGCAGGGCGCCCGTGCCGTTGAGAGTTCCGGCGTACACCTCGTCGCCCACGGATTTGTCCACCGGTATCGATTCCCCGGTGACGGTGGCCTGATCCACTTCCCCGGCTCCGGCGACAACCGTCCCGTCGGCGGCGATCCGGTCGCCCGGGCGGACCAGGATCACCTCACCGATTGCCAGGCCGGCGGCCTCGACGGTTTCCTCACCGCCGTCGTCGGTGAGCCGGGTGGCGGTTTCGGGGGCCAAGCCCAGCAGTCCGCGCAGCGAATCCTCGGTCCGCGCGGTGGCCAGCGCCTCCAAGGCCCCGGAGGTCGCGAAGATGACGATCAGCAGCGCACCGTCGAATACCTGACCGATTGCCGCGGCACCGATGGCCGCGACCACCATCAGCAGGTCCACATCGAGCGTTTTCTCCCGTAACGCCCGTAGTCCCGCCAGTCCCGGTTCCCAGCCGCCGGTGGCGTAGCAGGCCAGGTACAGCGCCCACCACAGCCATGCCGGCGCCCCCAGCCACTGCGTGATCAGGCCGAGCAGGAACAGCAGCAGCGCAGCGCCCGCCCAGCGCACCTCGGGCAGCGTGAACAGGCCGGTCCGGACCACCGGCGTGGTGGCCGGTCGGCCGTTCGTGACGGTGGTCGAAACCACGAGGAACCTCCAGAGCTCGGAGCACAACCGGCTCACCATAACAGAACAAATGAACATGTATTCATTCGTTCAATATGAATGAGCTAGACTCCCTCCCCATGGGACATGGGGTCGAAGGCCGTGACCGGCCGGCCGCGCGCCTGGACGCCGAGTCCGCCGCACGGGTGGCGACCACACTGCAGGCGCTCGCCACCCCGAGCCGGCTGCTGATCCTCACCGAACTCCGCCAGGGCGCACGTGCGGTGTCCGAACTCGCCGAAGCGGTCGGTATGGAACAGTCGGCGGTCTCGCATCAGCTCCGGCTGCTCCGCAACCTCGGCCTGGTCACCGGCACCCGGTCGGGTCGCAGTATCGTCTACGGCCTATACGACAACCACGTCGCCCAACTGCTCGACGAGGCCGTCTACCACAGCGAGCATCTGCGCCTCGGCCTCGCCGACCACGACGACACCGATACGCCCGCCACGCAGACACCCGCGTGACATCAGCTCGCTGGTCTATGTGGACGCGATGGTTCCCAGGCACGGCGACTCCTGCTTCGGTCTCGTCTCCGACGCCGAAAGGCAGTGGTACCTCGATGTCGACGACAGCGGCGCGTGCGGGGCTCGGAGAATACGCCGGGGCACGGACGACTGCGACCGGCGTGGACAAGCGGTTTCATGGCTATTGCGCCACCCGTGCCCCAGCCCGCCCGGTTGGGATCAGCCCGATTCGAAAGGAACGGCGCGACTCAACACACCGGATTCCGCGGGGCGCGGCCGTTGGGTCGGGCGCGTTGGGTGCCGCGTTGCCGTAGTCGTACACACCCGGCCAGGTCGAGGCGCTGTTGCCGCGCGGGGCCCCGATCCCGGAGATGCTCAGGACGGTGATTCCCGGCGGCTCCGGTAGGAACTGTGCCGATGCCTCCATGCCGGGTCAGGCACGCGACTCCCGGCGCGACGGGTGGTTCACGATCGAGGAGCCGGTCGACCGCGGACACAGGTTCGCTAGGCTGTCGGCATCCTTATCCGGAGCGAGAGGCGCTGCGACGGACCCGGTCCGCCACGCTCGACTCCGGTCGACACGGTCAAGGGCGCCTCCTGCTTTCAGGAGGTAGGCGAGTGAACAGTCCGATGACGACGTGGGGTGTCGGTGACTACCCCTCGATGGGCCGTTATCTGCAGCCCGTCGCGGAGGCGGCTGTCGAGGCGGCCGCTGTCGGCCCGGGTGACCGCGTGGTCGATATCGCTACCGGCACAGGGAACGCGGCGCTGCTCGCGGCCGGGCGCGGCGGCCGAGTGGCCGGCATCGACTTCGAACCGTCGCTGCTGCGGTTGGCCGAGGAACGCGCTCGCTGTGCAGGTTTCGACCTCGAATGGCTGTGTGGTGAGCTCGAGGCCCTTCCCGTTCCGGATCGATCGGCCGATGTCGTGCTCTCGGTATTCGGTGTGATGTACGCGGCCGACCATCAGGCCGCGGCCCGCGAGCTCGCGAGGGTCGCGGCACCGGGCGCGCGGGTGGTGCTGGCGTCGTGGCAGCCCGGCAGCGTGCTGCCTGCGATGGGGCAGGTGCTCAGCGCGTACCTGCCGCCACCGCCGGCCGGCAGCGGCCCGCCCAGCCGCTGGGGCGAGGCCAGCGCGCTCGCCGGCATTCTCGAACCCCATCGCCTACGGGTCACGGCCACCTCGTCGGGACAGGTGATCCTGCGGTTCTCTGCCTCGGAGGAGGCTGCCGAATTCCTGGTTCGCACTGCGGGCCACGTCATGAGCGAACAGGACAGGCTGACAGCGGAGGGTCGCTGGGACGAGCTACACCGGGATCTGCGCCGGTTCGTCGAGCATCGGGCGGAGCACCGCCGCGATCATCTTCTCCTGCCATTGGATTACCTCCTCGCCACGGCGGCCGAGGCAACGGATCGGCCTCCGGTTCGGAACACTCCACGACACACTTGACCTGGAGTGCTCTCCAGGTCGTAGCGTGTGATCGACCCGATCACCCACCATCACAAGGGGATGAGTATGGAACTCGGCTTCCATGTTCCGATTTTCGAGATCGACGGCGGGACCGCCGCCATTGCCGGGGAACTGGCACGCGTGGGCGCGGCGGCGGAGGCCGCCGGGGCGAGCTGGTTGTCGTTCATGGACCATTTCTTCCAGATCGAACCGACCGGGCTGCCCGCGGAAGCGAACATGCTGGAGGGCTACACCAGCCTGGGGTTCATGGCCGCGCACACCTCCACGATCGAACTGGGCCTACTCGTGACCGGTGTGACCTACCGGCATCCCGGGCTGCTCGCCAAGATCGTCACCACGCTGGATGTGCTCTCCGGGGGCCGCGCGGCGCTCGGGATCGGCGCCGCCTGGTTCGAACGTGAGCATCACGGGCTCGGGGTGCCGTATCCGGCGACTGGCGAACGGTTCGACCGGTTGGAGGAGACATTGCGGATCTGCGGGCAGATGTGGGATCCGGACAACAACGGGCCGTTCGAGGGCAAGTACTACCAGCTGGCCGAGACGTTGTGCGCGCCGCAGCCGCTGCACCGGCCGAAGGTGCTCATCGGGGGCGGCGGTGAGAAGCGGACATTGCGACTGGTGGCGCGCTACGGCGACGCCTGCAACCTGTTCGCTTCCGGTACGGAGGAGGTCGCGCACAAGCTCGATGTGCTGCGGCGCCACTGCGACGACGTCGGAACCGACTACGAGCGGATCCGCAAAACCGTGCTCGCGGGCAGCCCCGACCCGGCCGCACTAGACGATTTCGTGCGGCAGATGTCCGGTTACGCCGATCTCGGTGTGCACACGGCGATCGTGATGCCGCCCGGTGGGTCGCCGGCGGCGTGGGTCGATCGCGTGGCGCCGGTCGTACCGCAGCTCGCCGATCTCTGAGGCCGCCGGGGTGGGTCAGAACCGGGAGGAGCGGAACCGGCATGCGGAATCGAGAATCTGTCCCACCACCCGGTGGTCGTCGTCGGTGACCAGCCCGTCGCCCGGCATCGGGCTCGGCGAAGCGGGGTTATCCGCTGCTGACCGGCAGCGGTACCGGCTGGGCGGGGACGGCGTCGGCCGCGAGGTCGCGGAAGATGCCGTTACCGGGCGTGGTGCGGGAGAGGGCGTCGGCGGCGAGGATCACTGCGGCGCCGGTCCAGGTGGTGCGTTCCACCGGCCAGCGTTTTCCGTCGGCGTAGACCAGGCCGGTCCAGTACGAGCCGTCGGTTTCGCGGAGATGCTGCATATTCGCGAACAGCTGGTGGGCGCGTTCGCGGTCGCCGAGGGCGTCGAGCGACAGCACCAGTTCGCAGGTTTCGGCGCCGGTGACCCAGGGGCGGTCGGAGACGCAGCGGATACCGATATTGCCGACGACGAACGTATCCCAGCGTTCGGCGATCCGCGCCCGCGCGGCGGGGCCGCGTAACGCGCCGCCGAGGACCGGGTAGTACCAGTCCATCGAGTACCGGTCTTTCGCGGTGAACAGCTCAGGATGCTCGCGCAGCGCGGTGCCGAGCCGGGTGCGGGCCAGTTCCCACTCGGGGTGCGGGTCACCCAGGCGGCGCGCCAATTCCAGTGCGGCGCCGAGACTGTGGTACATGCTGGCCGAACCGGTCACCAGCGCTTCGGGCAGGATATCGGTGCCGTCGCGCAGCCAGTAGATCTGGCCCTGGTCACCTTGGCAGTCGACGACGAGGTCGATGGCCGCACGGACCACCGGCCACATATCGGCGGCGAAGGCGGTGTCACCGGTGGTCGCGAGGTAGTGCCAGAGGCCGGTGGCGATATAGGCGCAGAAGTTGACATCGGTGGCGGCGTTTTCGATTTCGCCGTCGCGGAACTGCATCGGCCACGACCCGTCGGGTCGCTGGGTGCGGGCCGACCAGGTGTACGCGGCGACGGCTTCGTCGCGGAGCCCGGCCACGGTGAGCGCCATCGCGGATTCCACGTGGTCCCACGGGTCGGTGTGGCCGCCGGAGAACCAGGGGATGGCGCCCGAGGGTTCCTGCTCGGCGGCGATGGATTGCGCGGTCTGCAGACACTGGCGGCGGGTGAGGACCGAGGGCACCGACGGTAGCTCAACTGGCGGCACGGGTCACCGCCGGTTTGCTGAAGTACAGGGCCACGCTCTTACCGATCAACGGGTCGAGTGCCTTTTCCGCGGCCCGGGTGAGCAGGGGCTGTTTCATCATGTCCCACACCAGCATCCGGTGGTAACCGCGCACCAGCGGATGATCGGGTTTATCCACACCGACCGCGCATTTGATCCACCAGTACGGCGAATGCAGAGCGTGCACATGGGTGCGGTGGGTGTGCCGCAGCCCACGGGCGGTGATCTTGTCACGCAGCTCGTCCGCCTTGTAGATGCGGATATGCCCGCCCTCGTTGGCGTGGTATTCGTCCGACAGCGCCCAGCACACGCGTTCGGGCAGCCAGCGCGGGACGGTGACCACCAGTTGGCCGCCCGGGCGCAGCACGCGTACGAGTTCGGCGATGGCGGCGTCGTCGGCGGGCACGTGTTCGAGGATCTCGGAGGCGATCACGACATCGAATTCGCCCGCACCGTAGGGCAGGTCGAGGGCGTTACCCTCCACCGCTTCGGCCTTCGCGCCGGCCGGGGCCTCCCCCTCCTGCGCCATGGCTTCGAACATGGTGGCGACGTTGGCGAGTTCGGGGGCGTCCTGGTCGAAGGCGACCACATCGGCGCCGCGGCGGTAGGCCTCGAAGGAATGCCGGCCGGCGCCGCAGCCCACATCGATGACCCGGGTGCCCGGCCCGATGCCGGCGCGGTCGAAGTCGACGGTCAGCACGAGGCGCCTCCTGTGGTGGTGAGCTGGGCGGATACGCCGGTTGCCCGGTCGCCTGCGACGCGCCCGGCGTGCCGGTCGATCGCGTTCTGATACACCTGCACGGTCTGCGCGGCCACCGATTCCCAGCTGAATACGGAGACGGCGCGGTCCCGGCCCGCGGCCTGCATACGCTGCCGGGTCTGCGGGGAGTCGAGCAGGCGGCCGATCACCTGGACCAGGGCGGCCGAATCGCCGGGTTCGGTGAGTTCGGCGCAGACGCCGGGTTCGCCGACGACCTCCGGCAGGGCGCCGGTGCGGCTGACCACGAGCGGAGTCCCCGAGGCCATTGCTTCCACCGCCGGCAGCGAGAAGCCCTCGTACAGCGACGGGATACACGCGATCTCGGCCGAGGCGAGGAGTTCGGCGAGTTCGGTATCGGTCAGCCCGGCGCGGACGGTGACGATATCGGAGAGCCCGAGTTCGGCGATCTGTTTCTCGGTCGGCCCGTTCGGTTCCAGTTTCGCGACCAGCTGCAGTTCCACTTTGTGGGTGACCCGCAGCCGGGTGAGTGCCTGCAGCAGATGGGAGATGCCCTTGAGCGGTTTGTCGGCACTGGCGACGGCGACGATCCGGCCGGGCACCCGCGGCCCGCGCGGCGCGAACAATTCGGTGTCCACGCCGAGCGGGACCACTTTCAGCTGCGCCGGGTCCACACCGAAATCGTCGGCGATATCGGTCGCCGACGAGGTGGAGACGGTGACCAGATCGGGGATCTGCCGGGCGATGCGCTGCTGCATACCGAGAAACCCGTACCAGCGGCGCACCAGCGGTTTGCGCCGCCAGATCGCGGCCGCCAGATCGACCTCCCGGTCCTTGGTGATGGGGTGGTGCACGGTCGCGACCAGCGGCAGCCGCCGCGCGATATCGAGCAGGCCACTGCCCAGGCACTGGTTGTCGTGGACGATATCGAAATCCTGGACCCGGTCGCGCAGGATCCGCGCCGCCCGCAGGCTGAACGTGCGGGGTTCGGGGAATCCGGCGGTCCACATGGTGGCCAGTTCCAGCAGGTCGATCCGGTCGCGGATCTCACTGGGCCGCGGGGTGCGGAACGGGTCGTCCTCACGGTAGAGGTCCAGGCTGGGCACCTCGGTCAGGGTCACGCGCGGGTCGAGGTCGGCCGGATACGGCTGGCCGGAGAACACCTCCACCTGGTGGCCGAGTTCGGCCAGTCCGGCGCTGAGCCGGCGCACATAGACCCCCTGCCCACCGCAATGAGGCTTGCTGCGGTAGGACAACAAGGCAATTCGCACGGCTAGCTGACCTCACGGGTGATCGAATTCATGTCCCGCAGTTTGCCAGCCAGCCGTTCGAGGTAGGCACGCACCTCCGGTTCCGGCTTGTCCGGCAACCCGTACAGCACATCGGTCACGCCGTCGGCGGCCCAGGCGGCGAGCCGGTCGGCGTCGGGTTTGAAGTCCAGTGCCACCACCCGCGGGGCACCTTCGCGGCCGGCATCGGCCCACGCCTTCTTCAGGGTCGCCAGGCGGCCGGAGATATCGGTTTCGCCGGGGGTGGTGATCCAGCCGTCGGCGTGGGCGGCGATCCACGCGCAGGTGCGTTCGGTGCCTGCCGCACCGATGAGCACGGGAACGGTGCGGTCGACCGGTTTGGGCCAGGCCCAGCTCGGCCCGAACTGCACGAAGTTGCCGTCGTAGGAGGCCTCGTCCTCACGCCACAGGGCGCGCATGGCCTCCAGGTATTCACGCAGCGCGGTGCGGCGTTTGTTGCCGGGGATGCCGTGGTCGGCCAGCTCGTCGGTGTTCCAGCCGAAACCGGCGCCGAGGGTGACCCGGCCGCCGGAGAGGTGGTCGAGGGAGGCGATGGTTTTGGCGAGGGTGATGGGGTCGTGTTCGACGGGCAGCGCGACCGCGGTGGCGAGTTCGATCCGTTCGGTGACGGCGGCCGCCATGGCCAGCGAGACCCACGGGTCGAGGGTGCGCATATAGCGGTCGTCGGGCAGGGTGGCGTCCCCGGTCTGCGGGTGCGCGGCCTCGCGCTTCACCGGGATATGGGTGTGTTCGGGGACGTAGAACGAGGAGAATCCGTTGTCCTCGGCCGCGCGGGCGGCGGCGGCGGGACTGATCCCGCGATCACTGGTGAACAGAACGATGCCGAAACGCATACCTGAGCCTTGTCTGTCGGAATGTGGAGCGGGCCGCGGCAGCGTCCCGGAGGAGGTGGTCACCGACCGTTGCGGTCGGCCTTCTTCGCGGCTTTGGCGTGCTGATCGATCTGGGCGCCGATCACATGGTCCAGCGAGGTGCCGGCGGGCCAGCCCACGTAGTGGCACAGGAACAGGGAGATTTCACGCAACGCGGTTTCGTCGAGTTCGCCGTTCTTCAGTGCGGCGCCGATCTGGATACCGGCGACATCGAACAGGCCTTGCGCGGTGAGCGCGCCGAGCAGCAGCAGCCGCCGGTCCCGCAGCGACAGCCCGGGGCGGGACCAGATATCAGCGAACAGGTGGTCGGCGGTGACGGCGAAATGGTCGCCGGGGCCGTCCTGGAATTCCCATCCGTAGACTTCCGCCATTTTGGCCAGGCCCCGCTCCCGCACCGTGGGGTGCGCGGCGGGGTCGTTCGCCGCGGGCTGGGTCGTGGGATCGGTCATGCTGCTCCTTCGGCGCCGCAACGGTCCGGCGAAAGTGTCTGGACAGGTGTACGGAATATAATTCGGACACTCTCCGCCACGCAAGAACGTGTTCTCGTCGGCCCCGTCGCCGACCAGTCGGCCGCCGCCGGTGCAGGCATTCGCAAATCGGCCCGTCGCGGCGCCCGGTTCTGGAAAAATTGCTGAATCGTTGTCGGACGCAGTTGCCGGTGGTAGCGTCCAGACACATGTCCAGCAATGTGTCTTCCCGAGGGGTTCGCCCCGCGCGAACCGGGAAGAACTCGTTCTCGGAATATCCGACGCCGAGGGAGCACACACCATGAAGATCGTGGCCGATATGGACCTGTGCCAGGGGCACGCCGTCTGCGCCGCCGAGGCGCCGGACATCTTCGCCGTACCCAAACGCGGCCAGGTGGAGATCCTCGACCCCACCCCCGGTCCGGAACACAAGGCCGATGTCGAGAATGCCGTGCGCTACTGCCCGACCCAGGCCCTCCTGCTCGTCGCCGACGACGCAACCGACTGACCGACAACAGCTCCACAGGTTCTTTTCGAAAGGGAACAACACCGATGACAGGTTTCGATCGCGCCGAACTCGACGAGATGGTGCGCCGCTGGATCGCCGAGAACGAGCGCTGCGAGAAGCTGGGTGACTGGAAGCCGCTGGCCGATATGTACACCGAGGATGCCACCTACGGCTGGAACTACGGTCCCAAGGACGAGTTCATGGCGGTGGGCCGCGACGAGATCCGCGAACTGGCCCTCGGCCAGGAGATGGAGGGCCTGCAGGGCTGGGAGTACCCGTACCAGCAGTTCGTCATCGACGAGCGCAGCGGCGACTGCATCGGATTCTGGAAGCAGCAGTACACCACCACGCCCCGGGAAGACGGCAGCCTGTACACGGTGAACGGGATCGGCGGCAGCTGGTTCCGGTACGGCGGCAACTACCAGTGGTCCTGGCAGCGCGATTTCTTCGATTTCGGCAACGTCTCGGCGCTGTTCCTGGAGATGATGACGAACAAGGTGATGTCGGAGCCGATGAACGAGCGGATCGCGAAATCCACCGCCTCCCGGCTGCCCGGCTGGTACAGGATCGGCACCGCGCCGGCGTCGCTGTGGTGACTCCGATGACCCTACCCACCAGCAGGTTCCACGCGCTGAGCCGCGAAGCTCTGGCAGCGCTGGTGCCCGAGCTGCTGTTGTGCGGGCAGCTCATCGACCGATCCGGGATGGCGCACTGTATTTCCGCCTTCGGCCGGGAGGGGATGGCCGAAGTCGCGATCGAGGAATGGCAGCTGTCCAGCCCGATCTATACCCGCCGGATGCAGCAAGCCCTCGGATACACCGGCGACGATATCGTCACCATCTTCAAGGGCCTGCAGCTCGATATCGGTGCGCCACCGCAGTTCATGGATTTCCGGTTCCGGGTCGACGATTCCCGCCACGGCGAGTTCTGGCTCGACCACTGCGGTGCGCTCGCCGATGTGGAGCCCATGGGCGAGCCGTATGTGAAGGCGATGTGTCATGACATCGAGGACCCCACCTTCGACGCCACCGCCCTGGCAACGAACAAATACGCCCAGGTCCGCCCGATCCACCGCCCGCCGCGCGTCCCCGCCGACCGGCACCCGGTATGCGCGTGGACGGTGATCATCGACGAATCGCATATCCCGCCGGAGGTTCCGCGCAATGCGCCGCTGGTCGCGGAATCGGTGGCCGCCCGGCTGCCGCTCGCCGCGATCGACCCCGCCGGCGAGGGCCGCGGAGACTACAGCGGACCGCTGCTCAGCGATCTGCGCTTCCCGGATTTCTCCCATTCCGCACTCGTACGCATCGCCGAGGAGGTGTGCCTGCAGCAGCATCTGCTGGTACTCGGTTTCATGATCGCCGTCCACGAACGCACCGACGACGATTCCGCCCTGGAAATCGGGCGTAAACAGTTCACCGGGATCGCCGGGGTCGCCTCCGAACGAATCCGTGCCTGCCTCGGGCTCGGCGACGATATGGACGCGCTCGCGCAGGTCCTGCGCATCCACCCGGCGCTGAACCCGCTGCACTACACCGATGTCGAAGTCGAGCCCGGCATCGATAGCGTGCGGATCCGGTTCCCCGGCGCCAGCGGTGCGCTCACCGACCGTGCATGGCCGTCGATGATCGATCCCGATCATCTCGGGCCATTGGATTCCCTGGTGCGGGGCGTGAACCCGCACTTCCAGGCCCGGGTCACCGATCACGGTCCCGGCGGCTGGACCGCCGAGATCACCGCGGCCGCCGAACCGTTCGACGAGTTCTCGGAAGTGGCGATCACCCGGTTCAGCACCGGCGTCGACTTCCGCTTCACCGATCGCGGAATACCGCTCCCCCTCACCGTTCTCTGAACCTCCCGGCCCGGGAGGCTCCGCCAGCACCGCAGGATTGATATGGCAAATAATTTCGCCGACCTGTTCGAACACTCCGTCGACGCCATGCCCGACCGGATCGCCCTCATCGAACAGGGCCGGCGCATCACCTACCGCGAACTGGACGAGCGGGCCAACCGGCTGGCCCACCATCTCGCGTCGGTGGGCGTCGGACGCGGAACCCACGTCGGGTTCCAGATGCACAACAGCATCGATACGATGCAAACGCTGATCGCCTGCTTCAAACTGGCGGCGGCCCCGGTGAACATCAACTTCCGGTACGGGCCGGATGAGCTCGCCTACCTGTACGACAACGCCGACCTCGAACACCTCGTCTACCACGCCTGCTACGGGGATGCGGTGCGCGCGGCGGCGCAGCGGTCACCGCGGCTGAAATACCTGCTGTGCGCCGCGGACGACCGGACCGCGGCGGATACGGGCGTGGACTGCCTGGCCGAGGTCACCGCCGCCGCGCCCGCGACCCGCCCCGACGTCACCCGCACCGCCGACGACCGGTTCATCATGTACACCGGCGGCACCACCGGGATGCCCAAGGGGGTGCTGTGGCGGCAAGAGGATATGTGGCGGGTGCTCGGCGGCGGAATCGACTTCTACAGCAACGAACCCGTCGCCGACGAATACCAGCAGTCCCGCACCGGTGCGGCCGGTGAACCTTCCACCTGGCTCATTCTGCCGCCGCTGATGCATCTGGCGGCGATGATGCCCACGTTCATCGCGCTGTGGTCGGGCAACTGCGTGATCTTCGAACCCCGCTTCGATCCGGCCACCGTCTGGCAGACGGTCGCCGCGGAACACCCCGGGGTCATGGTGATCACCGGCGACGCCATGGCCCGGCCGCTGATCGACACCTACCGCGCCGGCCCGGTGGACACCACCGGCCTGTTCATGATCGCCTCCGGCGCGGCGCTGCTCACCCAGGCCACGAAGAACGATCTGCTGGACCTGATCCCGAACCTGTTCGTCTCCGATTCCATCGGCTCCTCCGAAACCGGTTTCGGCGGGATCGGATTCGCCCAACGCGATACCGACCCGTCCCGCAAACCACGCGTCTCGATCGGCCGCGGCGCGGTGGTCGTCGACGACGACGGCCGGCCCGTCCAACCCGGCGATCAGGGCTGGCTGGCGAAAACCGGGGCGGTGCCGCTGGGCTACTACAAGGACGAGGCCAAGACCGCGAAACTGTTCAAAACGGTCGACGGTGAACGGATCGTCATCACCGACGACCGGGCCATCCTGGAGGACGACGGCACGATCAGCTTGATCGGCCGCGGCAATATGGTCATCAACACCGGCGGGGAGAAGGTATTCGCCGAAGAGGTGGAGGGCGTGGTGAAAGCCCATCCCGCCGTCTACGACGCGACGGTGATCGGGGTGGATCATCCGCGCTGGGGCCAGCAGGTGGCCGCGGTGGTGAGTCTGGCGGCCGGCGCGGGCGAGGTGCTGGATCTGCCCGATCTACAGGCCCATGTCCGCGGCCATCTCGCCGGATACAAGGTGCCACGCGCGGTCTGGATCACCGAGACGGTAACCCGTTCGCCCAGTGGGAAACCCGACTACACGTGGGCCCGGAAGTACGCGGCCGAACGCGCGCCCGACTACCGCGCCGATCGAGAGTAGGCCGCACCGAACGCCCGCCGCGCATGCCGACAGGTCACCCCCCGATTCACGCCCACGGCCGAATCAATACCACGGCCGAGCGCCGATACAGTCCGCACACGGCATCGGGTCTGTCCGTAGCCGCCGGTGGAATACGGCACTCACGGCTGCTGACGCGGCACGCCGGCTGCGGTTACTGCTCCGGATCCGGTTGCGGCGAGGTCGACGGGCCGGCTCGTAGGAGGCGCTGCGCGAGCGTGTGGCAGCGGGCCGCCAGTTCCGGCGGGTCGAGCACCTCGAACTCGTGCCCGAGCAACAGCACGTGGGCGAGCACGCGATCGAGATCGCCGGCGCCGCTGATCAGCTCGCAGTGGTCGCTGCCGCGTGGCCGAACCACGGCCGCGGCGGCCGGGACCTGGTCGCGGACCGTTTCTGCCGGTGCGTGCACGAGGAACCGTGCACTGTGCGGGTACGCCCGGCTCGCCACGCCTTCCTGCACGTAGGTGGCGGCGGCGGGGGCGGGTCGCGGGCGGAAACGCCAGGTGCGGGCGGTGACCGCGGTCATCCGGTCGACGCGGAAGGTGCGCCAGTCGTCGCGGTCGAGATCGTAGGCCAGCAGATACCAGCGCCGGTCCGAGGCCACCAGGCGATACGGTTCGACCCGGCGGCGTTGTGACCCGGCGGCGGCGGGATAGTCGAAACCTGCCTCGACCTCGTCGCGGCAGGTTCGGGCCAATGTCATCAGTGCTTCGGCGTCGACCGGCGGGCGGCCGCTGCCGAAGGATTCCACCGAGCCGGCCAGTGTGCGCACCTTCTGCCGCAGCCGGGTGGGGAGTACCCGGTCGATTTTGGTCAGCGCCCGTAACGCGGCATCACCGGTGCTCGCGCCGCCCGCGCCCACGAGCAGTGATACCGCGGTGGCGATCGCTTCCTCGTCGTCGAGCAGCAGGGGCGGCAGATCCTGTCCGGCGCCGAGCCGGTAGCCGCCGCCGACGCCTTGCCCGGCGTATACGGGGTAGCCGAGCGCGCGCAGCCGCTCGATATCGCGCCGGATCGTGCGCGAGGTGACCCGCAGCCGCTCGGCGAGTTCGGGACCGGTCCACACCCGGCGCTGCTGCAACAACCCGAGCAGGGTCAGCACCCGCTCGGTCGTCCCCCGTTCGTCACTGTCTGCCACACAGTCCAGCTTTCCAGAGATAGCGGACCGATCCTGTCCGCCATGGGTGCCAAGGTGGCGTTATGGACACCGACACACTCGACTGGAATCGAACCTTGCGTGAGCAGATCGAGTTCCACTGGAACCACCAGCTGCGCGACCGGCTCCGGGACCTCACCGATGACGAGTACTTCTGGTCGCCGGTGCCGGGGGGATGGAGCGTGCGGCCCCGCGGCACCTCGTCCGCACCGATTCGGGCCGGCACCGGGGAGTTCACCATCGACTACGGTTTTCCGGAGCCGGACCCGGCACCGTTCACCACCATCGCCTGGCGGCTCGGGCATGTCATCGTCGGCGTGCTCGCCGCCCGTAATGCGGCATATTTCGGCGCGCCTGCCGCGTCTTACGAATCGTGGGAGTACGCCGGCGACGCGAGAACGGCATTCGACCAGCTCGATACCCAGCTGGGTGTCTGGCTGGACGGTGTGCGGGGTCTCGGTGATGCCGCGCTGGCCGTGCCGGTCGGCCCGAAGGAGCCCTACCCGGACGCGCCCATGGCCGACCTGGTGCTACATATCCACCGGGAACTGATCCACCATCTGTCCGAAGTCTGCCTGCTACGCGATCTCTACCTGCACACCCACGCCACGAACGGAGAATTGCGATGAGCCGCGATATCCAGATCACCTTCGACGCCCGCGATCCCCGGGGGTTGTCGACCTTCTGGCGCGACGTCCTGGGCTACGTCCATCCCGGCCCGCCGGGTGTCGAGTTGGCCGAGGGTGCCGATCCGCTGGCCGCATGGGACGAGTTCCTCGCCGGGATCGGTGTGCCGCCCGAACAGCGCAATACGCGGTCGGCCCTCGAGGATCCGGACGGCCGCGGGCCGCGGGTGTTCTTTCAGCAGGTCCCCGAAGACAAGGTCGCCAAGAACCGGGTGCACCTGGATATCCGTGCGGCCCCGGGATTGCAGGGCGATGAGCGGATGGCGGCCTTGGAGGCCGAATGCGAACGACTGGTCGCCCTGGGCGCGACCCGGGTGCAGCGTTTCGAACCGAACCCGCCGATGGAAAGCGGTTTCATCGTGATGACCGATCCCGAGGGCAACGAGTTCTGCCTGGACTGATCCGGTGCGCTGATCGACTCTCCGCCTGCGACGATCCCGAATGAGGCCGAACTCACCGGACGGTCATCGGCACGCCGCCTCGGCGGGGGCCGGTAACCTCCGCCGGGATGATCTCGCCCGCGCTTCAGGCGGCCGGGGCGATCCGTTCGAGGATGCGGAGCGAGCTGGTGGCCGAGACCTCGCGGAATTCGCCGCTGTCGAGGGCGCGGCGGTAGATGCCGTAGGGCGCCTGCCCGCCGTCGGCGGGGTCGGGGAAGACGTCGTGGATGGCCAGCCCGCCGCCGGGAACGACCCATTTCGCCCAGCCACGGTAATCGCGGTCGGCGGCTTCCTCGGTATGCCCGCCGTCGATGAACAGGAAGTCGATCGGGGTGCGCCAGGTGTGCGCGACGCGGGCGGAGGCGCCGACGATCGCGAGCACGGTATCGCTCAGCCCCGCGGTATCGATGGTGTGCCGGAATCGGGGCAGGGTGTCGAAGCGGCCGGTGACCGGATCGACCAGGGAGGTGTCGTGGTATTCCCAGCCGGGCTGGTGTTCTTCGGAGCCGTGGTGGTGGTCGACGGTGAACACGACCCCGCCCTGCGCGCGGGCGGCGGCACCCAGAAGGATCGCGGATTTACCGCAGTACGTGCCGATTTCGGTGATCACCCCGCCGTGGCAGTACGTCACCGCGGCGGCGTGCAGGGCCCGGCCCTCGTCCTCCGGCATGAATCCGGTGGCGCGGCGGGCGTGGTCGAACAGCTGCTCGTCGGTCAGCGGTGCGGTGGGGGCTGGGGCAGTCATCGGGGGTGTGGTCTCTCTTCCGCAAAATCACGTCTGGCTCGGCGGTGACCGACACTACCCGGCCCCCTGGCCGGGGAGTCGGTTGATCCGGTACGGCACCGACACTACTATCTAGACACATGTCCGAAGGCGATTCCAGAATTCTCGAGGCCACCCGGCGCCGGCTGAGCGGAAAGCAGGCGGACACTGTCGACAAGCTCACCAGGGCCGCCATGGAAGTGCTCTCGCGGGAAGGTTTCGCCGGACTCACCATCCGGATGGTCGCCGGCGCCGCCGGTGTGGGTACTGCCACCGCCTACACCTACTTCTCCTCGAAGGAGCATCTGGTCGCGGAGATCTTCTGGCGCCGGCTGCGGTCGTCGGAAACCCCGGTCAGCGAAGATGCCGACCCCACGGTACGGGTCCTGGCCGAACTGCGCGGGATCGCCCTGCTCGTGGCCGACGAACAAGAGTTGTCGGGCGCGGTGACCAGCGCGCTGCTCGGCCGCGACCCGGACGTCCAGCATCTGCGCACCCGCATCGGCGTGGAGATCCGCCACCGCCTCACCCGCGCGCTGGAACCGGAAGCCGACCCCGGCACCGTGGAATCGCTGGAACTGCTGTACGCGGGGGCGCTGGTGCGCGCCGGGATGGGGTACGAGTCCTACGTCGATATCGCCGACCGACTGGAACGTGCCGCCTTGCTCGTCCTGAAATGACCCGGGCATCCCGGACTCTGCGTGCCGAACCGGCGATTCGGCCTGCGTCCGCCCCTGGGTCAGCTCGGCTCAATCCTGCGCGGCGGGCCGCCGATGGGAATAGACCAGCCGGGCGTACTCACCGAGCAACTCCTCCAGGCGCACGTCCTGCCCGGAGGCGACCATCTGCTGGTATCCGATCAGCATGGCCATCCCCAATTCGGTGTCCACCGCCGCGATCTCCTCGTCACCGACCACCCCGGAGATGGTCCGGCGGACGGTGCGCCGGCGGGATTCGTCGACCCGTTTGAGCGCCACCGCCACCGATTCGTCGTTCGCGGCCCACGCCCGGATCGCCGCCTCCGCCCGATGGTGCAGGCCCAGCGTCAGATCCGACAGCGCCCCGATCGCCGAATCGGGAGTGGCGGGGTCGAAACGCAGCGACCGCAGGATCAGGACCTGCCGGTTCTCCCAATGTTCCAGCAGCGCATCCACATACGACTGCCAGCTACCGAAATGGTGGTAGAAGGAACCGCTGGTCACCCCCAGCCGGCGACACAGCACACCGATATTGAGATGCCGGAATCCGAGGTCGGACAGCACCTCGAGGCCGGTGTCGAAATAGTTGTCCTTACTGACGATACGAGACATACGGCGCCGATCTGCTCGGGGAACGGAGGGGATCTCGAGCACCGAACAGTACCGTATCGCCGGAGAGTGGAGAGCCCCGGTTGTGAGGGTTCACGGCCCATCCGGGCGGCCGAACGTACTGCGCCCGAACAGGCATGAGCGAACCCGCGCCGGGCCACGAGCCGGGGTCGGTACCGAGACTCGGTGGTGGTGATCGCCTGCGGTTCGGCCTTCGCGTCCGTGTGCAGTCCGCCGGCCGGTTTCGTGCACGCCCGGCCGAGACCGGCGGCCGGTCAACGCAACCGCACACCCAGTAGGGCATCGACGACGGTGGCGATCTCCGTGCCCGCGGCGGTATCGGTCCCGCCGTAGTCCAGAGTGTCGCGGACCCAGGCGTCGATCGCGGCCAGGGCCCGCGGAGTATCGAGATCGTCGGCCAGGTGCGTGCGCAGCCGCGCAACGGTATCCGCAGCCGCGGGGGCCGACGGTGCGGTCACCGCCTGCCGCCAGCGATCCAGCCGCGCCTGCGCCTCGGTGAGCACCTCGTCGGTCCACATCCGGTCGGCGCGGTAGTGGCCGGCGAACAAGCCCAGCCGGATCGCGCCGGGATCGACTCCGGCGGCCCGCAGCTTCGACACCAGCACCAGATTGCCCTTGGACTTCGACATCTTCTCCCCGTCCAGGCCGATCATCCCGGTGTGCACATAGTGGCGGGCGAACCGGCGGCCGGCTACCAGCGCCTCACCGTGCGCCGCGGAATACTCGTGATGGGGGTAGATCAGATCGCTGCCGCCGCCCTGGATATCGAATTCGGTGCCGAGCCGGTTCACCGCGATCGCGGCGCATTCGATATGCCAGCCGGGCCGGCCCGGGCCGAACGGAGACGGCCACGACGGTTCGCCGGGACGTTCGGCCCGCCACAGCAGCGCATCGAGTGGATCGCGCTTACCGGGGCGGTCCGGGTCGCCGCCGCGTTCGGCGAACAGCCGCGCCATGGTCTCGCGGTCGTAACCCGATTCGTAGCCGAACTGTTCGGTGGCATCGGTGCGGAAGTAGATATCCGGGAATTCGGTGTCCTCGACGGTGTAGGCGGCGCCGGCGGCGAGTAGTTTGCGCACCAGCTCGATCACCTCGTCCACCGATTCGATCGCCCCCACGTAGTCGCGCGGCGGCAGTACCCGCAGCGCGGCCATATCGGCGCGGAACAGTTCGATCTCCCCGGTGCCCAGATCCCGCCAGTCCACACCGTCGCGGGCCGCGCGCTCGAACAGCGGATCGTCGACATCGGTGACGTTCTGCACGTAATGCACATCGTGCCCGTTATCGCGCAGCACCCGGTTCACCACGTCGAAGGTCAGGTAGGTGGCGGCGTGGCCCAGGTGCGTGGCGTCATAGGGGGTGATACCGCAGACATACATGGTGGCCGTCGCACCCGGGGTCACCGGGCGGATACAGGAGTCGGCGGTGTCGTGCAAACGTAAGGGGGGCCCTGCTCCGGGGACCGCGGGGATCGGGGTGTCGGACCAGGACTGCATACCTTCGAGAGTAGAGGTCGGTAACGACCGGGTACCGCCCACCCCGCCCTCCCGGCCCGGATCGAGAGGCATCGCGTCCCGCGGACCTGCACCGGACCCACGGATCGGGGAAGGCAAGTATTTCTCTCGGACCGAATGAATCATCCGACGAACCGCCGGTGGGAGGTCAGAACGCCGGCCACGGAATGGGGCGCGAGGTGACCGGTAACGGCATCACCGGATCGTCGAGCAGCCGTTTGGCGCGGCGCAGAAGGGCATCTATCTCGGGATCGGTGAGATGTTCGGCCAGCCCATCGGCGAGCTCCCCCGGCAGGGCATCGGTGAAGGCGGCGATATCGGCGAGCAGATCCGCCGGAACGGGTTCACCGGCCCAGCCCCACAAGACGGTGCGCAGTTTGTTGTCCTGGTGCAGGCAGATCCCGTGATCGACGCCGTACACCTCGCCGTCCAGCCCCTCCAGCGCATGCCCGCCCTTACGGTCGGCGTTGTTGAGCAGCACATCCAGCACCGCCATCCGCTGTAATCGCGGGTCGTCGGCGTGTACCAGCGATACCTCGTCACCGGCGCCGTCGTAGGCCCGCAGGATCTCCCGGTAACCGTCCGGAACCAGACCGGGCGGGCACAGATCCACCAGATCCAGGCGGGTGCTGCCGGGTGTGCCGGGCTCGCGGGTGCTGATCCAGCGCTGCACCATGCCCGGACCGTACGGCCCGTCCCGCAGCACCGTCTCCGGGATCACCGGCCAGCCCAGTGCGGTACAGATCAGATACGACGCCACCTCCCGGCCGGCCAGGGTGCCGTCGGGGAAATCCCACAGCGGCTGCTCCCCGCGCACGGGTTTGTACACCACTCGCACGGCACCGTCACCGGTCGCGAGGTCGCACACCAGGGTCACGTTACTGGCGACACTCACCCGGCCCAGGACCGTCAGCTCGCCGGTGGACAATACGTCCCCGGCCACGCTATTCCTCCAGATCGTTCGCGCCGAACAGTTCGCCGCGCTTGTACCCGTTGGTGCGCACACACATATGCCCGCGCGCCGACAGCGGCTCCCCGCACAGCGGGCACGGCGGCCGCCCGGCGGCGATCACCCGGGTGGACCGCAGGGCGAACTCCCGCGCCTGATCCGGGGTGAGGAACACCCGCACCGCGTCGGGCCCCTCCTCGGTATCGTCGAGGACCACCGATTCGTCCACCTCGGTTTCGGTGATCGCCAGCAGCTCCACCACCACGGCACCCGCATCGGCGTCCCAGCCCAGCCCCATGGTGCCGACACGGAATTCGGCATCGATCGGCGTCACCAGCGGATCGTTGTCGTTGACCTGTTCGGCCTGCGGCGGCACCTCCGCACCGAACCGGCGCGCCACCTCGTCCAGCAGCAGACCCATCCGGTCGGCCAGCACCTTGACCTGCTGCTTCTCCAGCAGCACGCTCACCACCCGGGGTTCCTCCACCGCCTGTACATAGAACGCGCGATCGCCCGGCTCACCGACAGTTCCGGCGACGAAACGTTCGGGGGTGCGGAATACATGGATTGCTCGTGACACATGCACCTCCTGATACGTGACCCTGTTCGGCTGCGGTGCTCCGCCGCGCCGTTTCCCGGCGCACCCGCCGAGTCGCCCGACGCCGCCGAGAGGTGGCGCATCCGCCGGTATCGGGCATACCCATTATCCGTCTTTCCTTCCCGCGCCGATCTCCCCACCGGGTACCGGGCCCGAAGCCCCGGATTCGGGGGCCGGTGACGGCGCCAGACCGGAAAGATCCGAACCGGTGTCGTTCATCCGGGTGACGAACGGCGCGGTCCGGGTGTAGCGGACAACGCTGAGCGAGGCGGGTTCGACCATGATGCGCTGGAAGCCGTCGAGATGGATTCCCAGCGCATCGGCGAGCACCGCCTTGATGACATCACCGTGGGTGCAGGCCACCCACAGCCGATCCCCGTCGTGCAACTCCGCCAGGGCACGATCGTGTTCCCGGATGGCCGATACCGCCCGGGCCTGGACCTGCGCCAGGCCTTCCCCGCCGGGGAACACCGCCGCCGACGCATGTCGCTGCACGACCTGCCACAGCGGTTCGGCCAGCAGGTCTTTGATCTTGCGTCCGGTCCATTCGCCGTAGTCCACCTCCGCGAGCCGGTCGTCGACCACCGGTTCCAGTTCCAGACCGGCGGCCAGCGGCGAAACCGTGCGCTGACAGCGCAGCATCGGTGAGGTCACGATCCGGGTGATCGGCAGGCTCGCCAGCCGTGCCGCGACCCCACACGCCTGTTCGCTACCGCGGTCGGTGAGTTCCACCCCGGGACTGCGCCCGGCGAGGGTCCCGCCGGTATTGGATGTCGACAGGCCGTGTCGCAACAGGATCACCGTCATGCTGCCAGCCTAACGGCGGCCGCGGCACGGCGATGCCCGATGAGCCCGCCCCGCGCCGCCTCCCGGCCCGGCTCGCTCACGTCGCCGACACGACCCCGGCGGCGAGCAAACCGATGATCACGAAACCCAGCACGATCCGGTACCCGACGAACCAGTAGAACGAATGCCGCTCCACGAACCGCAGCAACCACGCAATCGACGCGTACCCGACCGCGAACGAAATCAGTGTCGCCACCAGCAGTTGCATTCCGGAAGCGTTCAATCCCTCACCGGCCGGCTCGAAAGCGTCCGGCAGACTGAACAGACCCGACGCGGTGACCGCGGGAATCGCCAGCAGGAACGAGAACCGCACCGCCGCCTCCCGTTTCAAACCGAGAAACAGGCCCGCGCTGGACGTGGCACCGGACCGCGAGACACCGGGAATCAAGGCCAGGCACTGCGCCAGGCCCATCACCACGCCGTCGCGGGTGGTGAGTTGTTCCATCGGACGTTCTTTGCGGCCGTAGCGCTCAGCCGCCGCGATCACCAGCGCGAAAACGATCAACATGATCGCCACCAGCCACAGATTGCGTGCGCCCGTGCGGATCTGGTCCTTGAACAGGAACCCCAGCACCCCGATCGGGATCGTGGCGATGATCACATACCAGCCCATGCGGTAGTCGAGTTCGCGCTGCGCCTCGGCCTCGGGGTCGTAACCCACGGGCCCGGAACCGGTGACGACCGGCAGCTTCGTGGTGACCTGTTCGGCGAGCGGCACTCGTTCCCGGGCGCTCAGCTTCTCGAACACGGTCGTGAACCACACCGTCACGATCCGCCAGATGTCCTTGGCGAAGAACAACAGCACCGCCGCCTCGGTACCGAGCTGGGTGACCGCGGTGAACGACGCGCCCGCGTCCTCACCGAAGAACACCGAGGACACGATCCGTAAATGCCCCGACGACGACACCGGCAGGAACTCCGTCAATCCCTGCACCACACCGAGTACCAACGCCTGTACCCAGGTCATCGACTCGCCGATCACACATCCTCCTGAACCACGCCGAAAACCCCGCTCTTCCTTCACTCGACGGCACCGCAGCCGCTGCACGATCCCCGGCGATCGACCGCAGCGACCCTACAGTGCCCTATACCGGGCGCGCGCGGCGACCGGGGCCCGGCCGTGCCGATATCGCCGGGCGCCCAGCCGGCACCACCGGCAGCGGACACGCCGCGCCCACCGTTCGCCGCGAACGGTCACCGGCCGGTCACGTTCTAGGCTGGGCGCCGTGAGGAAACGTCGAACCGTGCTGCGTCTTCTGCGCATGAGCGCCAGCCATACTCGGTTACGCTCCGGTACCACCTCCGGGCGCGGCCTACTCATCCTGCATGATCCGGGCACGAGCGCGGCCCGCTCGGCTACCGTCTCCGGGCCTGACCTGCTGGTGTCGTCCTCTCCGAGCCCGGAGACCCGGTGATGGAGCAGCGCACCGTCGGCCGCAGCGGGCTGCGGGTCTCCCGCATCGGGCTGGCCACCCACACCTGGGGCAGCCGCACCGATGCCGAGACCGCCGCCGCGCAACTGATCGCGTTCACCGAAGCGGGCGGCACCCTCGTCGACACCTCCCCCGCCTACGGCGGCGGCGCCGCACAGCGGATTCTCGCCGACCTCCTCGGCGATCTGGTGTCCCGCGACGAACTCGTACTGTGCGCGGGGGCCGGTCAAGTGCCCTACCTACCGGCCGTCCCCGCCGGTAGCGAACCCCCCATGCCCGAACAAGCGCGGATCACGGTCGACTGCTCACGCCGCACCCTGCTGCGCCAACTCGACCGCACCCTGCTCGAACTGGGC
Organism: Nocardia carnea; assembly: GCF_029868325.1. Taxonomy (GTDB): domain Bacteria; phylum Actinomycetota; class Actinomycetes; order Mycobacteriales; family Mycobacteriaceae; genus Nocardia; species Nocardia carnea_C. The sequence continues at coordinate 38,651 of NZ_JARWNW010000261.1, read as the reverse complement.
ACCGACCACCTCGACCTGTGGCAGGTCACCGCCTGGGATACCGCCACACCTCTCGACGAGATCGCCGAAACCCTGCAGTACGCGATCCGTTCCGGCCGCGTCCGCTACGCGGGGGTCCGCGGATTCACCGCCTGGCAGCTGGCAAGCCTGGCCGCCCGGACCCCGGTCACCGCCGTGCAGACGCCGTATTCGCTGCTCACCCGCGGCGCCGAGGACGATACGGTCCCGGCCGCCACCCACCACGGCGCGGGAATCGTCGCCACCGCGCCACTGGCCGCCGGAATACTCACCGGCAAATACCGCGACGGCGTACCCGCGGATTCCCGCGCCGCCGACGAAGCCACCGCCGCCGAGATCCGCGGCCGCCTCGACGATGATCGCGCTACCGCCGTGGTCGATGCCCTCGTCACCGCCGCCGACGGGCTGGCGACCTCCCCGCTGGCGGTCGCGCTGGCCTGGGTGCGCGATCGGCCCGGGGTGGCGAGCATGTTCGTCGGCGCCCGCGATATGGGCCAGCTCACCGGGGTATTGGCCGCCGAAACACTGGAACTGCCGCGCGCGATCGCCGCCGCCCTCGACGATGTGAGCTCCACCCCGTAGCCGGGGCGGGGGCGATCATCACACCGCGGCACGGATTAGCCTTGCCTACATGAGCGAGTCGGGTCCGGAGGCGGCAGCGGAACGAAATCACGGAGGGACCGCGCTCGTGCGCAGCAGATTCACCTCGGGGGCCCGCATGCGACGGGCGCGGGCGCTGCTGGCCGGCCTCGCTGCCGGGCTGCTCGTGCTCACTGCCGCCTGCGGTGGTACCGAACCGGCCGCCACGACCGGTCAGCAGGGCCCAGCCACCGCGGTGCTGGACAACCTGGACCCGGTACCGCTCACCCCGGCGCCGGTCCCGGCGTTACCCGCGACGGTGCGGTCGTTCGACGGCGCCGAGGTGACGGTCACCGATGCCAGCCGGATCGTGGCCGCCGACCGGTACGGCACCCTCGCCCAGATCGTGTACGGGCTCGGGCTCGGCGACAATCTGGTCGGCCGCAGCACCGCCGCCTCGTTTCCCGCCGTGGCGGATCTGCCGAACGTCACCGGCGGTAACGGTGCGTTGAATGTCGAGTCGATCCTCGCGCTGCGGCCCAGTGTCTTCCTCACCGATACCACCAGCGCCTCTCCTGCCGTGCGCGAACAGTTACGCGCGACCGGGATCACCGTCGTCTACTTCGACCCGGAACGCACCATGGAGGGAGTCGTCCCGCAGATCGAGGCCGTCGCCGGCGCGCTCGGTGTCCCGGAACGCGGGCAGCAGCTCGCGCAGCGTACACAGGACGAGATCGCCGCCGCGTCGGCCGCGGTGCCCGCCCAGGAGCCGCCGCTGCGGATCGCGTTCCTGTACCTGCGCTCCAGTGCCATCACGATGCTGGCCGGCCCCGGGTCCGGTGCGGACGCGCTCATCGCCGCGCTCGGTGCCCGCGACGCCGGAGTCGAATCCGGCGTGAGTGAACCGTTCACGGCGATCACCAGCGAGGCGATGATCGCCGCGGCGCCCGATGTGCTGCTGGTCATGACCGACGGGATGAAATCGATCGGCGGGGTGGACGGTATCTCGCAGATACCCGGCATTGCCCAGACACCTGCGGGCCGTAACAAGCGGATCGTCGATATGTCGGATTCGGTGCTGCTGTCCTTCGGCCCGAACACCGGGCGCGTCATCACCGCCCTGTCCGACGCCATCTATGGTCATCCCACCGCATGAGCGCATCGGGCCGGGTGGCAGTGGCATGACCGTAGAACTGGACGAACCGCGACAGTCCGTCACCCCGGACCTCGGTCACCACCACAGACGGCGGGCGGTGCTCGCGTTCACCGTCGCTGTTCTCGCGCTGGTCGCACTGGCGGTCGCTTCCGCCGCCATCGGGCAGGTCCCCACCGGGCCGGCCGAGGTGGCCGGCAGTATCGCCCACCGGATCGGGCTGGACTGGGGGCCGTTACCCGCCCACCCGGCCGGGGAGGTCACGCTGTGGGAAGTGCGGTTCCCGCGGGTGCTGCTCGCGATCCTGGTCGGTGCCGCGCTCGCCACCGCGGGTGCGCTGCTCCAGGGGGTTTTCGCCAACCCGCTCGCCGAACCCGGTGTGATCGGGGTGTCGTCCGGTGCCGCGGTCGGTGCGGGCGCGGTGATCGTGTTCGGGGGTGCGTTCGTCGCCGCCTGGTCGGTGGCCGCCGCCGCGTTCGTCGCCGGCTTGATCACCACCGTGCTGGTGTATGTGCTGTCCCGGTCGGGAGGCCGCACCGAAGTGGTCACCCTGGTCCTCACCGGTGTCGCGATCAACGCTTTCGCCGGCGGGCTCATCGCCTTCCTGCTTTTCGTCGCTTCCCCCGCCGCCCGCGACCAGATCGTGTTCTGGCAACTGGGCAGCCTCAACGGCGCCACCTGGGACGCGGTCGCGGTGGTGGCGGTCCTCGCCGCGCTCGGGATCGCGGCGGCGGTGTTCGTGGCCCCGCGGCTGGATCTGCTGGCGCTCGGCGAATCCGCGGCCCGCCATCTCGGGGTGGATGTGGAACGGCTGCGGCGCACCGTGATCGTGATCGTCGCCGTCCTCACCACCGCCGGGGTCGCGTTCACCGGCATCATCCTGTTCGTCGGGCTGATCGTCCCGCACGTGGTGCGCATGATCGTCGGGCCGGGGCATCGCGCCCTGATCCCGGTCAGTGCCGTCACCGGCGCCGTCGTCCTGCTCGCCGCCGATGTCGCCGCCCGCTCGCTGGTCGACAATGCCGATCTCCCGCTGGGCATGCTCACCTCGCTGATCGGCGGGCCGTTCTTCTTCTGGCTGCTGCGCCGCACCCGCGCCCGTTCGGGAGGGTGGGCATGAACGAGCCGAGGCAGGAGGCGGCAGCGCACTGTAACGGCGGCGGGCGTTCAGCCATCCCGCATGAACAGGGTGCACGGGAAGCGGCGACCGCGGCGCGCCATCACCACGGAGGATCCCCGGCCATGGCCCCTCAGCACGGCACGAGCGCACCGGGTACGGAGCACGCGGGGCGCCACTCCCGGCCGGCGCTCCCCCATATGGCCGATGGGCTCGGCCGGGCTGCCGCGCGGATTCCGCTGCGTCGTCGCGTCACCGGACTGCTGCAGCGAGCGCACCGGCTGCCCGCGCCCACCGAACCGGGCACCGTCACCCTGCGCGCCCGCGGCGTCACCCTGGACCGGCACGGTGGTGGGGGCGGCACCCGTCGCGTCCTCGACGACGTCGACCTGGACGTCACCGCCGGGCAGGTACTCGCGCTGGTCGGGCCGAACGGCGCCGGGAAATCGACGCTGCTCGCCGTCCTGGCCGGGGAACTCGTCCCGGGGCAGGGCGACGTCGAACTCGACGGCCGGGCACTCGATCACTGGACCCCGATAGATATGGCCCGCCGCCGCGCCGTCCTCCCGCAATCCCACACCGTCGGGTTTCCGTTCACCGCGGCCGAGGTGATCGCCATGGGCCGCGCCCCCTGGCAGCGCACATCCCACGCCGACCGGGACGACGCGGTGATCACCGGCGCCATGGCCGCGACCGACAGTGCGCATCTGGCCGGGCGGTCGTTCCCGAGCCTCTCCGGCGGTGAACGAGCCCGGGTCGCGCTGGCCCGGGTGCTGGCCCAGGACACCGCCACCCTGCTACTCGACGAGCCCACCGCGGCCCTCGACCTCGGCCATCAGGAGGCGGTGCTGACCCTGGCCGCCGACCGGGCCGCCGCCGGTGCCGCAGTGGTCGTGGTCCTCCACGACCTGGCCTCCGCCGCCGCCTACGCCGACCGCGTCGCCGTCCTCGACAACGGGCGTCTCGCCGCCACCGGTACGCCGCGCGAGGTCCTCACCGGGGAACTGCTGAGCCGTGTCTACCGCTATCCGATCGAGGTCCTCGACCATCCGGACACCGGCGCACAACTGGTCCTGCCGGCCCGACCGGCACGCAGTTGATCTCTCGGCTCACAGTCCACGCCCCGGCCCCGGCCGGCACTCGGAGTACTGCGATCAACAGACCCCGCACCGGCGCGGGTCGGATTCGGCGTCGAACTCGGGGGCTGCGGCGGCGGGCAGCGATCGAGACGGCGGTGAGCCGGCTTCCTCAGCGCACCCGAGGATGCGATCGGGCGCCCACGTCGTCCATCGGAACTACCGCGCCTTCGGCATGTTTCACAACACCGCCCCAGGCACCGGTACCGGTCATGCCCCAGCAATCCATTCGCCCCGGGGCCGCCGACCCGGTGGCGACCGTCGATCACTTCGACGCGAGGGGCCGTGGCCGGCACAGATACCGATTTCGGACACCGGGCGCCCCCGAGGACCGGTTGGCTACGCCTTCTCGGCGGTCTGCGCCCCGGAGACCGCGTTTTCCGGCTCCGCCACGACACCGGCTGCGGGGACGGGAGATTTCGGTCGCCAGATCAGTTTCAGCACTGCCGGGGTGAGCAGCATCCGGATCACCGTGGCGTCCAGGATAAGCGCGGCGATCATGCCGTAGGCGATGTATTTCATCATCACCAGTTCCGAGAAACCGAACGCACCGCTCACCACGATCAGGATCGCCGCCGCCGAGGTGATCACCCCACCGGTGTGCGCGATACCGTACCGGATCGATTCGGGCGGGTCGGCGCCGTTCGCGCGCGCCTCGGCGACCCGGGACAGCAGGAACACCTCGTAGTCGGTGGACAGCCCGAACACCACGGTCACGATCAGCACCAGGACCGCGAACATCAGCGGCCCGGGTGTGAAATCGAACAGTTGCGCGCCGTGGCCCTCCACGAAGATCCAGGTGAGGACGCCGAGGGTGGCACCGAGACTCAGCGCTGACATCGCGACCGCCTTCACCGCGAGGATCAGCGACCGGAACGCCGCGTACATCAAGGCCAGCGCGGCCGCCACCAGCAGCAGCGCCAGCAGCGGCAACCCCTCCAGCAACCCGTGGATACTGTCGCGTTCCAGCGCCGGTACCCCGGCCACCATCACCCGCACACCGTCCGGTTCCTCGATACCGCGCAACACCGCGATCGCGGTATCGGCGGCCCGTTCGTCCACCAGACCGGCTTCCAGGACATTGATCCCGTCCTTGGTGGGTGCCGCCGGTTCGAACGGGCCCGTCAGACCGGGTGTCATATTCGCCTGGAGGCGGATATCGCTCAGCTGCGCCGCATCCGCGCCCGTCACCACCAGCCGCAGCGGTTCGGTGCGGAAGCCGGGGAACAGCGCGTCGAATTTCTCCTGCGCCACCCGCGCGGAATTGTCCTGACCCAGGTATTTCTCGCTCAATCCACCGAATTCGATATGCCGGAACGGCACCATCAGCAGCAGCAGACCCAGCACCACCGGCACGATCACCGCCCACGGCCGCGCCATTGCCCGCACCGCCAGCCGGGAGAAGATCCCGCGATCGATTTCGGCCTCGGTACTGGCGCGGGCGAACCGCCGCCACTGCCACAGATCGATACGGCGCCCCACGATCGCCAGCATGGCCGGAAGCGCGGTCACCGACAGCACCGCGGCCAGCAGCACCGAACTGATCCCGCCGTAGGGCACCGATCGAAGCACACCGTTCGGGTAGATGAACAGCGCCCCCAGGCTCACCGCGATGATCGCCGCCGAGAACACCACCGTGCGGCCCGCCGTTGCGACCGTCCGCGCGACCGCGTCCTCCACAGCGCTGTCTCTATCGGGCGTGGGCGAGGGCTCTCCGTGGTTGCGCTTCGCCGCCGCCTCCGGGCCCGGCTCACCGACGCCGCCCGCGGCCAGCTCTTCCCGGAACCGGGTCACCGTGAACAGGCCGTAGTCGATGGCCAGCCCCAGACTCACCAGGGTCACCACCGCGCCGGCGAACACATTCACGTCGATATGGCCGGAGAGCAACCGCATGATGCCCTGGGTGCCCAGGATCGTCATACCGCCGACGAGCACCGGCAGCAGTGCCGCCACCACGCCGCCGAAAACGAAATACAGCAGCAGCGCCACCAGCGGGAGCGCGATCATCTCCGCGCGCCGGATATCATCCTGCATCCCGGTGTTGATGCCCTCCACCACCGGCTGCAACCCGGCCAGCTCCACGGTCGTCCCGGCCGGGCCCGCACCGGGAGCGTCGGCACCCAGGTCGCCGGCGATCGCCAGATAGTTGTCGACGGTCGCCGATCCCTCCCCGTGCAGCCCGATACTCGCGAACGCGTACGTCCGGGAATCGTCGGCGAACTGTCCCGACAGGGCGCTGTCCCAATAGCTGTCGATACGCAGCACCCGGTCCGGATGGTCGTGCAACAAACCGGCCAGCTGTGCGGTCACCGCCGCCCGCACCTGCGGATCGTCCACCGTCTTCCCTGGTGGCGCCGTGTACAGGGCGATCACGTCGCTGTCGGTATCGCGGCCGAACGTGGCATCGGCCAGTTTCGAGGCCGCCACCGATTCACTGGATTCGTCGAACCAGCCCTCCTGAGTGAGCCGATCCGCCAGATCCCGGCCGTAGAGCCCGGACAGCGCGACCACGAACAGCGATATCACCAGCACCGCGACCCGATGCCGGTACACGAAACGACCCCACCGTCGAGTCCCCGCCGTCAACATTGCGCCGGCCCGCTACTAACCGCAGGCCGGAGTGCGGTAGTCCGCCGACCGCAGGATCCCGCACAGATCGGTCCGCGACAGCTTCCACGCACCGTCCAGATAGATGAAATGCACCACCGTCGTGCGGACCGCCGTACCCGAGCCGTCCTTGTCCAGCCGCAAGGTCGCCGTCACGGTGCCGTCGTGGTTGTCGAACACCGGATCGGTGACCCCGTATACGGCCCGCGGGTTGTCCTGCAACGCCTTGTACATATCCGGAATCGCGTCCCGGAACGCGTCCCCGTCCTCGATCAGTTTCGTACGCTCCGAATCGGGCAGCGCCGGATCCAAGGCCCGCTTGATCTGGGCGTCCAGCTCCGCCGCGGTGGGCAGGGCACGCGATGCCAGTTCCTTCGAGGTCGCCGCCGCCGAGGACGACAACGCCGCCTTCGCCGACGATCGGGCCGCCGCCACCGAATCCTCGTCCACACCGGTTCCGCAGCCGGCCAGCAGCACCACCGCGGCCGCAACCGTCACGGCGCCGCCCGCACGCACCGCGCGCATCGGCCGGGAAACAGCTGTGTACCGCATCACGTCCTGCATACCACTCTCACTGCCTGCCTTCGATCACCGAGCCGATACGCGCCAGTAGGGCCCGTACCGTCGGAACATTACGACCCCCCGGCGGGGAAGTCGCCCGCGGCAGCAGATCCCGCACCAACGCGACCACACTGCGCGCATCGTCGAGATCGATATCGCTCACCCGGGCTTCGGCCACGGCCACCACATCGTCCGGCCCCGGCACCTCCGAATCCAGGTCCGGACGGTAGATCTCCACCTGCAGGGTCGCCCGGACCGTACGGAACGCGAACGTCCGCCCGTCCCCGGTACGGCCGAACCCGTGCGCGAACGGGCCCGTCGTCACTTCTTCGGCGGAAAACCCCGGCACCTCGTGCATCGTCGACTCCTGAACTCCGCACCGTCTGATCCGTACGGTAACCCGCCCCGCATTCGACCGGCCGCCGACACCCCACACCCCGCCGGTACCGGTGACCACCCGGTCGTGATCAGATAATCCCATGCAGTATCGGTCGTTTCCGGACACAGCGAGACGAGCGCGACACCGGCAACCCCGCGGTACCGTCGTCGTCGTGCTGCTCGCCGCCGCCCTGCTGGCGGGTTGCTCCGGTGATTCCGATTCCGGGGCGGGCGATTCACCCACCCGCGACCCGGCGACCCCGGCGGTATCGCCACCGGTGGCCGCCGACCCGGCCGGGGACGTGTACCCGGCCCCCACTCCCCTCACCACCCTCACCGCCGATCCGGGCAGCGGTTTCCTCGCCGGCCTCGATCCGGCGGGCACCGGCCTGGTGGTGCTCGATCCCGCGACCACACCGCCCACCGGCCACGAGGTACGGCTGCCCACCCCGGCCCGCGATCTCACCGCCGGTACCCCGGGCGAATTCCTCGCCGCGGGCGACGGGGTGATCCTGCGGATCGACGCCGCCGACCGCACGGTCACCGAGGTGGCGGTCGACGGCGATCTGCAGACTGTGCGCGCCCGCCCGGACGGCACCCTGATCGCCGGGACCGCCGACGGCCGCGTCCTCGTCCTGGACGGCACGGGCAAGGTCGAGCAGACCGTCACCGGGCTGGCCTCCGCCGACCGGATCGCGCTCACCGGCGACACTCTCGCCGTCCTCGACCGCCGCCAGACCCTGCTCACCGAGATCGAACCCGGCTACGAGAACCTGGGCCTGGCGCTACGCGCCGGAATCGGCGCGGCGAATGTGATCGAAGCCCCGGACAACCGGGTCGTCGTCACCGACCCCGACAGCGGCCAGTTGCTGGTGTTCACCACCGAACCGCTCGTCCTCCGGCAGCGCTACCCGGTAGGATCGTCGCCTTACGCACTCGCCTACGACCGCGGTTCCGACACCGTATGGGTGACGTGCACGCAGAGCAACGAGATCGTCGGCTACGACCTGTCGACGGGAGCACCGCGGGAGGTGGGCCGCTACCCCACCGTCCGGCAGCCGAACGCGGTAACCGTCGACGCCGATACCGGCGACCTCTACATCGGCTCGGCCACCGAACCGGGTCTGCAACGGATATCCGCGGACCAGCGCGAGAGAGGGCAGTGATGGCATCCACTCACCGTGGCGCGGCGACGCGGGCAAAACTCCCCACCGGATGGGAGACCACCGGCGACGACTACGAGTACATCCCCCTGCGGCTCCCCCCGGACGTCACGCGCGTGACCGCATCGATGCGGCTGGCCATCCAGGCCGAATTCGGCGGCTGGGAACTGTCCCGGGTCCGCGCCTACACCGACGGCAGCCGCCGCGTTCTGCTGCGCCGCCGCAAGACCGCGCTCACCAGCCCGGCGGGGCATACCACGGAGCTATGAGCGTGCTGTACCGATTACTGCTCCGCCTGATGTTCCTGGTGCCGCCGGAACGGATCCATCGCCTCGTCTTCGGGGTGATCCGCGCGGCCACCGCGTTCGCACCTGCCCGCGCCCTGCTGCACCGCCTCTTCGCCGTGCCCGATCCGATCCTGCGCACCCGCGTGTTCGGGGTCGATTTCCCGGCGCCGCTCGGACTGGCCGCCGGTTTCGACAAGGACGCCACCGGGGCGAACGCCTGGGGCGCGCTCGGCTTCGGGTTCGCCGAGGTCGGCACCGTCACCGCTTCCGCCCAGCCGGGTAATCCGCAACCCCGCTTGTTCCGGCTGCCCGCCGACCGTGCCCTGATCAACCGGATGGGTTTCAACAACCACGGCGCGGCCGCCGCGGCCGCCCGGCTGCACGGCCGGGTGCCGTCGGTACCCATCGGCGCCAATATCGGCAAAACCAAGGTCGTGGACGCCGAGCACGCCGCCGGCGATTACGCCACCAGCGCACGGCTCCTGGGACCGCATGCCGATTTCGTGGTCGTCAATGTCAGTTCCCCCAACACTCCCGGTCTGCGGGACCTGCAGGCGGTCGAATCGCTGCGCCCCGTCCTGGCGGCGGTACTCGAGAGTGTGCGGGTGCCGGTCCTGGTGAAGATCGCACCGGATCTGTCCGACGAGGATGTCGACGCGGTGGCCGATCTGGCCGTGGAACTCGGACTGGCCGGAATCGTCGCGACCAACACCACGATCGGGCGCGCCGGCCTGCGCAGCGATCCCGCCGCGGTCGACGCCATCGGTGCCGGTGGGCTGTCCGGTCCGCCGGTGGCCGACCGCTCGCTGGAGGTCCTGCGCCGGCTGTACACCCGCGTCGGCGGGCAGCTCGTGCTGATTTCGGTGGGCGGTATCGAAACCCCCGACCAGGCCTGGGAACGGATCCTGGCGGGCGCTTCGCTGCTCCAGGGGTACACCGGTTTCATCTACGGCGGGCCGTTGTGGACGGGGCGGATACACCGCGGAATCGCCGAGCGGCTCCGCGCCGGCGGCTATCGCAGCCTGGCCGACGCCGTGGGCGCCGGCCACACCGCGAAACGCTGACCGGGCAGGTCAGGCGGCCGAACCGCTGCGGATTGCGCCGGGATCGCCGCGATACCCGGTGGGCAGGGTCACCGGTGCGTCCTGCATGATCCGCGCCTCCGCCAGCCTGGCTTCGACGCGAGTGGCGAGCAGGACCACGACCTGGTCGAACACCAGCCCGAGCAGCTCCGCCTGATGCCGGGCCCAGGCCAGTGCTGTGTCGTCGTAGACCAGCTCGGGGTCGGACAGGATTTCGTCGAGTTCCATTGCCGCGTAGGCCTGTTCGAATGTCAGGGCCCGGCCGGGCAACCAGCTCAGCAGCCACGACGATCCGTGACGGGTCTGCACGCGCTCGGCGAATTCGAGGGAGATACCGCTGGTCATCAGCCAGTCGGTGATATGGATGCTCACAGCTGCCTCCTCAGGGGCTCGGCACCGATACCGGGCCGGAACCACAGCCGGCACGGCATCGCTGCCGTCGGATAAGGGGCGGACCGCCGGGCGCGCTCAGCGTGCCGTCGCGGAGGGGGCCTCCGAGTCCGTCCCGGTGCAGGCGACGCATCGGCATGCTGCTGGATAACGGTGTCCGCGGAACCGGGCTGTCGTCATTGTCATCACCAGGCCCTCCCGTACCTCTGATCGAGGGAAACGCTACGTCCAGTGTGTCATTTGACTGTTCTGCGGGTCAATCCATATGTCAAACGCCGTCCTGCACTATGGTTATTGCCATCTGTGACCGGGTCGAAACCCCTCGGCGACGGCGAAAGACAAGAAAGGCGCGCGGTATGTCCCCGACCGACGACACCGCAATCGTCGCGATCCGCAATATCCTGACCCGGCTCTGCAAACGCTCCGGTCTGAGCCCCGATCGCCTGGCCACCACCGAAATCGATACCACTCCCCTGCTCGATCTCCCGGTCATCCGGCGATACGCCGCCACCCACGGCATCACCCGCACCGCGGCCGTCCTGCCCGTCGTCCGCGAACACGCCCGCCGCCTCCCGCCCACCCACCGCGTCATCACCGACGCCGAACTGTCCCTGGGCCTGCTGCGCGAAACCGAGACCGCCGGAATCGACCCCGACGACCTCTACTCACAGGACCTCGGCGACCGCCGCAAATACCTCTCGGCACACTGGAGCCGGTTACACGAGATCGCCGACGCCGAGGCCATTCCGCCCGCGCCCACCGTGCGCTCCCTGCGCGCGACCCCCGAACGGCGGGCCTTCACCGCACTCGCCGCGCTGTTGGTGACCGGGAACGTCTATACCGACGCCCGGTCCCCTCTCGGCGCCACCCGTCACGGCGCCCCCGGCCGGATCGGCACGCTCACTGTCGTCGGCGACGCCGTGATCGACCACATCTACCGGGTCGACGCAATCCCCGATGCGCGCGGGTTCGCGCGCGGCCGGTTCAGCGACAACCCGGGCGGTAAAGGACTCGATCGCGCGGTCGCGGCTGCCCGTCTCGGTATCGACGTGCGGCTGATCAGCGCGGTCGGCGACGACGAGGCCGGGCGCCGGATCCTCGACTATCTCCGTTCCGAGAAGGTCGATACGTCGCTGGTCAGGGTCGTTCCCGACGCCGCCACTCCCATCACCGCACTCATCGTCGGTAAAACGGGTATCGCGGGCACCATCTTCTGCGAGGACGATCGCATCCGGCTCAGCACGGCCGAACTCACCGGACCGGCAGTCGCGGCCGCGCTCACCGAAACCGACGCCGTCCTGATCACCCTCGAACCGCCGCTACCGGTGATAGAACGAGTCCTGACGACGCTGCAGAACCTTCCGAAACGGCCCACCCTGCTGCTCACCGCTGCCTATGTCGAAACCCCCCAGGTGCTGTACCGCTACCTGTCCACCGTCGACTACCTGATCGGGTCCACCCAGGAGCTCGACAGTATGGTTCCCGAGATACCCGCCCAGTCCGGGGCCCATATCGCCCGGCAACTCCAGATGCTGGGCACCCGCGTCGTCTGCGTCGTCGAGGATTTCGGCTGCACCGTCCGCGCCGACGGGCTTGCCCTCGATATCCCGCGCTTCCAGGCCGCGGCACTCACCGACGTACCGGGTTCGCGCGGCGCCTTCTCCGCCGCACTGGTGTACCGCCTGCTGTCACGCCCCGCGGTCGCCGACGGCGAGGGCGGGCCGATGCGCCGGGTGGCCGACGAACAGGACTACACCTGGGCGACCGCCGCCATGGTGGCGACCCAGTCGTTCGCCGGGGACGTGCCCGGCGCCATGCCCACCGCCGACGAGGTGGACCGCATCATCCGGCTCACCGCCGAACGGCACTGACCGGTGCCCGGTCCGAAAGGTACTGACCGGTGCCCGCTCCGCGAGTTCCCGGCCCGTCCACCGGGCCTCACCGACCCGCCGCGCGCAAAGTGCGTATTGGTGCAGGCAGGCGTAAAGTCTCCTACCGGCCCGCCATCGCACGGGAACGAAGTCCCCGATCGGCGGGCCGAGCGCTGCGGTAGCCCGGCCCCATCCATACTTTGCGGTACCGACACATCATCGAAGGAGTATCGACCTTGACCGCAGCCGCGGAGCCCTCCGCCGTCGCCACCACCGAGCACCGGTTCACCCGCAACGGCCACGAATCCCCGCTGCAGGTGTTACCCGTGGTCGACGGCGAGCCCCAGCTCGGTCATGTACTGGTGTTCGGCCGGCCCACCGACGGTTGCCTCGTGCGGATTCACTCCCGCTGCCTCTACGGTGAAGCGCTGGACTCCCAGGACTGCGATTGCGGACCGGAGCTCCGCCTCTCCCTCGACCTCATCCAGGAAGCCGGCCACGGTGTACTCGTCTATCTCGAACAGGAGGGGCGTGGCCTCGGGCTCATCGCGAAGGCGCAGGGCTACGGGGTGGCCGAACGCACCGGCGCCGATACCTTCGCCGCGTACCGCAGCCTCGGCTTTCCCGAAGATGCGCGCGGCTATGCGCACGCCGCGGACAGTGTGCGCAGGCTCGGGCTCACCCGGGTCCGGCTGCTCACCAACAACCCGGAAAAGGTCGAGGCTGTCCGCGCGGCCGGTATCGAAGTCATGATCGAGCCGCTGTGCACACCGCCGCTCAGCGAGCGGGCGGCTGCCTACCTGGAAGCCAAACGCCGTCATCGCGGGCACTGGATTCCGGCAAGCGAATCCGGACCGGTCCCGGCACCCGCTACGGAGCGCCCGGGCGGCCGGCAGATCGCCGCCTTTCGCTGACCCAGACAGAACGCCCCCACCAGCACCGTTCCCCGGCTACCATTAGTGATCCGCGTCACTCACCGGTCGCCGGCCGCTCCTCCGGGCTCCGGCGGTAACCACGGTGAGTGTTCCGGAACCCCAGCACCTCGGGAACGGACCCATGACCACAGATATCGCCTACACCCACCGCACCGGCGTCACTGCCCGCACAGTGCCCGCGGCCTTCCAGCAAACCCTCACCCTCCGCCCCGACGCGATCGCCCTGCGCACCGTCGGCGGCACCCAGGAGATCACCTGGCGTGACTACGGGCACCGTGTCCGCGCCCTCGCCGCGGGCCTGGTCGCCCTCGGCCTCACCCGCGGCGACACGGTGGGCATCATGCTCACCAACCGGCCGGAGTTCAACCTCCTCGACACCGCCGCCCTGCACGTGGGCGCCACCCCGTTCTCCGTCTACAACACCTGCTCACCCGAGCAGATCGCGCATGTCTTCGGAAACGCCGGAAACAAAATAGTGGTCACCGAGCAGCAGTTCCTCGGCACCATCCGGGCCGCCGGGGTGCCGATCGACCACCTCATCGTCGTCGACGGGCCGGCCGAAGGCGCGACCACACTCGCCGACCTCGAGGCGAATCCCGACCCTGAGTTCGATTTCGACGCCGCCTGGCAGGCCGTGGAACCCGGCGATCTCGCCACCCTCATCTACACCTCCGGCACCACCGGGCCCTCCAAGGGCGTCGAACTCACCCACAGCAATGTGCTGGCCCAGATCCTCGCCCTCACCAGCGGCCCGCTCGACGTCGGTATCGAGGACCGCGCACTGTCCTACCTGCCCGCCGCCCATGTCGCGGACCGGATCTCCGGGCATGCGATCAACCTGGTCACGGGAATCCAGATCACCACCGTTCCCGATCCGCGGGAAATCGCCGCCGCCCTCCCCGACGCCCGGCCGACCGTCTTCTTCGGTGTCCCCCGTGTCTGGCAGAAGATCAAAGGCGGTGTCGAGGCCAAACTGGCCGCCGAAACCGGGGCGAAGAAAGCCATCGCCGATTGGGCCGTCGCCACCGGTATCGCGGCCGCCAAAGCCGATCTGGCCGGTACCGGTCGCGGACCGCTACTGAAAATCCAGCACGGCATCGCCGAGAAGCTGCTGCTGTCCAAAGTGCGGGCGGCGCTCGGCCTGGATGAACTCCGTGTCGCCTCCTCCGGTGCGGCACCGATCCCGCCGGAAACCCTCGAATTCTTCCTGGGGCTCGGTTTCTGCGTCTCCGAGGTGTGGGGGATGTCGGAAACCAGCGGTGTCGCCACCTATACCGAACTCGACAAACCCCGGCCGGGGTCCGTCGGCCGCGCCGTCGACGGGCTCGAACTACGGCTGGCCGACGACGGTGAGGTACTCGTCCGCGGCGCGATCATCACCCACGGTTACCGCGCCATGCCCGAGAAAACCGCCGAGGCGCTCGACGCCGAGGGCTGGTTGCACACCGGTGACGTCGGGACGCTCGATACCGACGGCTATCTGCGGATCATCGACCGCAAAAAGGAACTCATCATCAACGAAGGCGGAAAGAATATCGCCCCGAGCAATATCGAGAACGCCGTCAAGGCCGCCTCCTCGCTCGTCGGGCAGGCGGTGGCGCTGGGCGACGCCAAACCCTATATCACCGCGCTCATCGTGCTCGATCCCGATATGGCCGCCATCCGCGCGAAGGAAATCGACGCCACCGACGCCGATATCGCCACCCTCGCCCGGCACCCCCGCATCGTCGACGACGTGCGCGCCGCGATCCAGGCCGGGAATGCGAAACTGTCCCGGGTCGAACAGATCAAACGGTTCACCATCGTCGATACCGTATGGGAACCCGGCGGCGACGAACTCACCCCGAAGATGTCGCTCAAACGGGCGCCGATCGCCGAGAAATACGCCGAGCAGATCACCGCGCTCTACGCCGAGGAGATCCCCGGCACCGTGATCGACGTACGGGGCTGAGCCGAACCGTACTCCGACAGCACTGTGGCCCCGGATGTGCCGGGGCCACAGTGCTGTTCACGATTCACTTCTGTTCGTAGGTACCCACCAGCGTCGCCCGTGCCAGCGTATGCGAGAACAGGTTGAACCCGAGGAAGGCCGGGGTGGCTTCCGGCGGTATACCCAGCGATTCGACATCCACCGCGTGCACCACGATGAAGTACCGATGCGGGCCGTGCCCGGCCGGCGGGGCGGCGCCCACGTACCCGGCGAAACCGCCGTCGTTGCGCAGCATCACCGCGCCCGCGGGCAGCGTGCCGCCCTCACTGCCCGCGCCGGACGGCAGTTCGGTGACCGACGCGGGGATCTCCGCCACCGCCCAGTGCCAGAAACCGGAAGCGGTCGGTGCGTCCGGGTCGTACACCGTCACCGCGAAGCTCTTCGTCTCCGCCGGGAAACCCGACCAGCTCAGCTGCGGGGACACATCTTTACCGCCGGCCCCGAACACACCGCTGACCTGGTTGTTTCCGAGCGTCGCACCATCGGACACATCGGCGGAGGTCACGGTGAACGACGGCACCGAGGGCAAAGCGTCATAGGGGTTGTAGGTCATGGAAACCTCTCTCGAATCGGATCAGCTGTGCAACAGAAAGTGTTCCAGGACATCGGTGCCGAATTCGAGCGCATCGACCGGCACCCGTTCGTCGACGCCGTGGAACAGCGCCGCGAAATCCAGTTCCGGCGGCAACCGCAGCGGCGCGAATCCGAAACACCGGATCCCCAGATCCGCGAACGCCTTCGCATCGGTACCGCCGGACAGCATGTACGGCACCGTACGCCCGTGCGGATCGTGCGCCAGGATCGCCTCGTTCATCGCGTCCACCAGATGGCCGTCGAAAGTTGTTTCGTAGGAATCGAGTTTGGTGACCCATTCGCGTTCCACGTCCGGGCCGATCAGCTCGTCCACCTCGCGTTCGAACTCGGCCAGCCGGCCCGGCACCACCCGGCAGTCCACCACCGCTTCCGCGGTCTGCGGGATCACATTCGCCTTGTACCCGGCGTTCAGCATGGTCGGGTTCGCCGTATCACGCAGGGTGGCACCGATGATCCGGGATATCGAACCCAGCTTCGCCAGCGTGCCCTCGATATCCTTACTGCCCGGATCGAACGCGAGACCGGTCTCCTCCGATACCGCCGCGAGGAACTCGGCCACCGAATCGGACAGAACGAGCGGGAAGGTATGTGTCCCCAGCCGGGCCACCGCGGCCGCCAGAATGGTCACCGCATTGTCCTCGTGCAGGAACGACCCGTGCCCGGCGCGGGCCTTCGCCCGCAACCGCATCCAGCCCAGACCCTTTTCCGCGGTCTCCACCAGATAGAGCCGCCGTTCACCACCGTCGGGCCGGGGCACGGTCAGCGAGAAACCGCCGACCTCCCCCACTGCCTCGGTGATTCCGGTGAAGAGATCCGGCCGGTTCTGCACCAGCCACTGCGACCCCCATTTACCGCCGTTCTCCTCGTCGGCCAGGAAGGCGAACACCAGGTCGCGGGGCGGCACGGTGCCCTCGATCTTGAACTGGCGGGCCACCGCCAGCATCATCCCGACCATATCCTTCATATCGATGGCGCCACGGCCCCAGACGTACCCGTCCTGTACCGCACCCGAGAAAGGGTGCACACTCCAATCGGCCGCCTCGGCCGGCACCACATCGAGATGCCCGTGCAGCAGCAGCGCGCCGCGGCTCGAATCGGCGCCCGGCAGCCGCGCGAAAACATTTCCCCGGCCCGGCAGGCCGGATTCCACGTACTCCGTGGTGTAACCGGCGTCTTCCAACTGCCGGGCGACCCACTCGGCGCACTCGCGTTCGCCTTTGGTGGTCGCCGGGTCGCCGGTATTCGAGGTGTCGAAACGGATCAGCGAACTGACCAGATCCACCACCTCCGATACGGCACGGGAACGAGCGGAGCCAGAGTTATCACCTGTCGCGGCCACGCACCCTTCCTACCATCAACCGCGTCCTTGATTCCTTTTGGTGTTGCGCGGTGGGTTGCGCATGGCGGCAGCCTGAAGACGGTTGGCATTCATGGTTAGATGCGCATATCTACGTATAGACATTTTTGCGCTTCGGGCATGCTGATGAGGTTGCGGAGCGGGTTACCCACACACGGGAACGCGTGGCGGGCGCACAGCTCTTGGAAACCCTGCGGTCCAACGCCTTCAGGCCTTCCGCCACCGAGGTCGACTCCCCCGCCGCCAGCCGGCACGCGGCGTGCGCCTACTTGTCCGGCAGTTCGCCGAGCACCCGGCGCAGATGATCGCGACTCTCCCCCGGGGTGGGTGCGATGACGCTGAGCTTGTTCATCACCGTCATATACACCTCTACCTCGTGCTTCTTCTCGAGGTAGTGCGAGGTGGTCAGCTGTTCCATATAGACCATGTCCGGCAGCTCGGGCTCCGGGAAGCGCAGGATGCTGAACGAACCGCCCGCGGCGGGATGCCCGCCCACCTCGTAGGGCAGGACCTGGATCTTCACGTTCGGCCGATCGGATACGGCGATCAGATGTTCGATCTGGCCGCGCAGCACCGCATAACCGCCGACCGGGCGGCGCAGTGCGTTCTCGTCCACCACGGCCCACAGCGTCGGAGCCGAGGCGCGGCTGAGGATCTCCTGGCGGCGCATCCGCACGCCCACCCGGCGTTCGGTGTCCTCCTCGTTGAACAGTTTGATCACCGAGCGCGCATACGCTTCGGTCTGCAGCAGGCCGGGAACGAACTGCGCCTCGTAGGTGCGGATCGTGGTCGCGGCCTGTTCGAGGCCGATATAGGTTTCGAACCACGGCGGCAGCAGATCGTTGAAGGGTTGCCACCAGCCCGGATCGTTGGCCTTCTTCATCAACTCCAGGTAGACGGAGAGCTTCTCCGGATCGTCGACACCGTAGAGCTTCAGCAGGTCCAGCAGATCACGTTCCCGGAACCGGGTACGGCCCAATTCGAGGCGGCTGATCTTGGCGTGCGACCCGCGGATATGCTCCCCCGCGTCCTCGCGGCTGATACCGCACGCCTCCCGCAGCTGCCGCAGCCGGCTACCGAGCGATATACGCAATACGGTGGGCCCGCGATCGGCTTCTGCCTTATCCGGGAGATCGGAATCGTCCTGCTCGTTAGTCATGATCGCCTCTGGCCAGTTCGTGCTGTGCTGCATCGTACGGCGCCCGCCGCCGACGAACCGCACCGGTCGGCAGGCGATCCTACTCTCAAGTAGGCACTGAATATCGGTAACGCGCCCATACCGGGCGGGCCCGGCATCCACACGGCAACCCACTGCCGCGCCACTCGACTCGAATTCTACAGCGCCGCATATCCGTAGCTTCTCGCACGTTTACGCGCGGTATCGGCATTGTTTGCGTAAACTCCCCCACGACACGACGATCCGGCCTCGCAACCACGAAGACCCTGGGGAGATGACATCGATGAGGGCACCGGAAGCGGGTGCGGGCACCACGGAAGCCGTCCCCAGCCTACCTCCTGCCCGCCCGAATCGCGACAACCGACCGGCCGGTCCGGGCGCGGGTTCCCCCGGTGAGCCCATGGGGCGGGGTCGCGGTGACCGCCGGACGGCCACATCCGCCCGGTGTCCCCTGCCGGTTCCCCCTCCGGCTATCCCACGGACAACTCCGCGCATACCTGTAACCCCTTGGGCGGCAGCCGGTTCCCGTCGCGTCACCGATAGGTCCCGGACTGTTCTGCATCGGTGCGGACCGCTAGGCTCGCGCGCAACCGTCCGGGCCCGGATTCGCCGTAACCCCCACGGCGTTTCGAGTACGAAGCACTACCTTGCACACCGAGAAAATCTGGAGGGTCGTATGTCCGACGAAGTCACCGCCATCGAGATCCGCAAGAAGCTGACCGAGGTCCTCACCCATTCCAGTATCGACCTCGCAACCTCCAAAGACGGTGTCAACTGGGCCACCAGCGCGTTCTTCGCCAACCTCGACGACGACCTGTTCCGCCTCACCCTGATCCTCGAGAACCGCGGCCGCACGCTGGATCAGCTCAGGGCCAACCCCAACGTGGGCGTGAAGGTGGTGCCGGGCGGTATCGCCGATCCGTTCGCGCAGGGCCTCGGCACGGTCACCCTGCGCGACGACAGCGAACGCGATGAGACCTTCCAGGCGTTGCTGCGCAAGGAACCACAGGTCGAACCGTTCTTCGCCTCCCCCGTCACCGCGGTCGTCATCGATATCGACTGGTGGCGGGTCACCCATCTGGGTGGCGGCTGGCTGCCGGGCAAGGTGCTCGAACGCGGCAACGGAGCCTGAGCGCACGCCCGCTGCCGCACGGTCTTACCATCACGCTGTCGGATCGATAATGCAGAGAGAGGTTTTCATGGCCGAACCGGCTCCTCGGACGGGGGTTCGCGCACCGGTCGGGGTGGATACCACCCGGCCGAGCATCGCCCGCGTCTACGACTACAGCCTCGGTGGTAAGGACAACTACGACGTCGACCGTGCGGCCTTCGAGCAGATCCTGGAATACGCCCCGCGGCAGGGTGATGTCTCCCGGATGAACCGGCGCTGGTTGCACCGGGTCGTCAGGTACCTGGCCGGGCCGGCCGGAATCGACCAGTTCCTCGATATCGGCGCCGGCCTGCCGACGGTGGGCAACACCCATCAGATCGCACAGCAGGAGAATCCGGAAGCCAAGGTCGTCTACGTCGACAACGATCCGGTGTGCAACGCGCACGGCCGGGTCCTGCTCGAGCAGAACGAGAACACGCATTTCGTCTCCGGCGACGTTCTCGAAGAGCGCACGCTGCTGGAGAACAAGAACGTTCTGCAGTATCTCGATCCGGACCGGCCGATGGCGATCATCCTGTGCGGGCTGCTGCATCATCTCGACGACGAACTCGACCCGCCGGGAGTAATGCGCGAATACATCTCCCGGCTTCCCGCCGGATCGTATGTCGCGATCACCAATTTCTGGGATCCGGCCGACGAGAACCCCGAACTCCACGCACTCGCGAAACAACTCGAGCGTGCCTTCACCGAAATGGGCCTCGGGTCGGGGTGGTACCGCACCCGGGAACAGCAGCTCGAATACTTCGAGGGCCTCGAGCTCATACCGCCGGGGTTCACCGAACTCGAGGACTGGTGGCCGTCGGGTCCGCCCACCCGGCAGCGGCTACCGGAGGAACGAGTCGTCATCGGCGGCGTCGGGTACAAACCGGGCACTCCCGCGGTCCGGCTGCACAGTATCGACGGAGACGGGTAGCCGGAATCCGGGGGGCGCCGAGCACGCCGCGGTAGCGTATTCATCGAATCGGGTTGTATGACAATGCTTTTCCATCCCATCCGGCCGCATACCGCGGTGCAGCGTCCGAGCCGGCCACGCAACGATGCGAAGTATGCTGCCGCGCACGGTGTTCACGATATTGCTCACCTTGCGGCAACGTTCTACGCTGAGTGATCCGACTCACACTTCGTTCGTCTAGTTCATTTTGTGCAGAGAGAGGTCGATATGGCCGAGCCGGCTTCCCGGGTCCGCCCCCGCAAACCCGTCGGGGTGGATACCACCCGCGCCAGTATCGCCCGCGTCTACGACCACAGCCTCGGCGGCAAGGACAACTACGACGTCGACCGGGCCGCCTACCAGCAGATCCTGGAGGTGGCGCCGCGGCAGGGCGATGTCTCCATCATGAATCGCCGCTGGTTGCATCGCGTGGTCCGGTATCTGGCGGGAACCTCGGGTATCGACCAATTCCTCGATATCGGCGCCGGACTGCCCACGGTCGCCAATACGCACGAGATCGCGCAGCAGCTCAACCCCGAAGCCCAAGTGGTCTACGTGGACAACGATCCCGTATGCAATGCACACGGGCGGGTCCTGCTCGAACAGAACGAGAACACCCATTTCGTCTCCGCGGACCTCCTCGAGGAGGGCACGCTGCTGGCCGCCTCCGATATCACCAAATACCTGGATATGGACCGGCCCCTCGGGCTCATCCTGTGCGGATTGCTGCACCATATCGACGAGCAGTTCGATCCGGCGGGCATGATGCGCGACTATGTCGAACTCCTGCCCGCGGGCTCCTACCTCGCGATAAGCCATTTCCACGACCCCGGCCCGCGCGAACCCGAACTGCACGCGCTGGCCCGCGAGCTCGAACGGCGCTTCACCGAGAAAGGGCTGGGGTCGGGGTGGTATCGCACCAGCGAGGAAATCCTCGAATACTTCGGCGGTCTCGAACTCGTTGCGCCCGGTCTCGTTCAGCTCGACGATTGGTGGCCCGCCGGCCCGCCGCTGCGTGAGCGGTTCCCGGAGGAGAAGGTCATGGTCGGCGGGATCGCCTACAAACCCTGAGCGCCGGCGCGCCGAGGTCTCCACCGCCGCGGCGTGTGATCGTCCGGGCGGCCGCGTAGGGAGACACCGGCGTGGTCGTCGTCCTTCTCATGCGGGTTGCCGTGGTCAGACCGTTCCGCGGCCACGTCTGTGTTCCGTGTTCCGATCGTTCGGGAAAAGTGTCCTCCCCGGCGCATACGCCACTCATGCCGCTGATGACGGCGGAGGATACGAAGCGAACCCGGTCGCACAACACGACCGGGATCGAAACACAGTCCGCTCAGCCGTTCCCGGCCACGAAGCTCAGCCGTTCACGGCATGGAACGCCGCGAGCACACCGGCCGGAATACGGCCGCGTGCCGATACCTCGTGACCGTTGCGCTGGGCCCATTCCCGGACCACCCGCGCCGAGGCCGACCGGCCCGGCCGCTCCCGTTTGGTCCGCCCGGCACGTCCGGCCTTGCGGGCGAACGGGGTCCATTTTCCGAAGACTGCGCGCAATTCCCCCGCGTTGGCTTCGGTCAGGTCGATCTCGTACGTCACTCCCTCGAGTGCGAACACCACCGTTTCGGCTGCGGGTGATTCGCCGTCGAGGTCATCGATCAAGCTGATGACGACCTTGCGCGCCATGGGCCTACTCCTCCGATCCCCGAATACATTGCCACCTATGACATCAACAACCCCGCGGCCGCACGGAATCCGGGCCTGCCCGCAGCACCGGCACCGTCACCTCTCCCGGGGGATGTGAGCATACCGCCAAGAGCGAATGCTCCGACGCCGGGGCGGAATACGGGCCGGCGGGCTACGGTGACGGGCAGACCAGAGAGGATCGGCCGGATGAACACACACCGCGGGGACGAACCCGAGACCCTGGAGTTCGGACTCCCCCACCTGGCGATGACCGCTCTCGCCTGGGGTGCGCCGGACGGGCGGCTCGCGCTGTGCCTACACGGTTTCCCCGATAGTGCCTGGACCTGGCGCCGGCTCGGCCCCGCGCTCGCCGACCGCGGTTTCCGGGTGATCGCCCCCTTCACCCGGGGGTATGCCCCGACGGCGGTACCGGCCGATGGGGTCTATCACCTCGGCGCTCTCGCCTACGACGCGCTGGCGATCCATCGGGCGTTCGGCGCACCGGACGATGCTGTGCTGATCGGTCACGACTGGGGAGCGCTGACTGCCAATACGATTGCCGCCGATCCCGATTGCCCGTTCCGTAAGGTGGTCTCGCTCGCCGTGCCGCCGGTGCCCGGTATGCGGCCGCGGCGGGCGGCGGCCTTCCGGTCGGCGGGGGCGTATCTGCGTCAGCTGCGCTACAGCTGGTACATCCTGTTCAACCAGCTGCCCGGGGTTGCCGAACGCGCACTGGACCGGCTGGTCCCTCGACTGTGGCAGGACTGGTCCCCGGGTTACCCGGCGACCAGCGATATCGCCCATGCGCTCGATGCCATGCCCGCGGGTGCGCACCGGACCGCGGTGCTGTCCTACTATCGCGCGTTCGTGCGGGTAACCGGGAAGGTTCCGGAACCGTATGCCGGACCACACCGCTTCTGGGATCAGGCTCCTCGGGTACCGATGCTGTATCTGCACGGTTCGGCGGATACGACATTGCATCCGGCGTTCACGGCCGGCGTTGCCGATGTCCTGGCCCCGGCGGGCGGGGCCGTCGATATGGTTCCGGAGACGGGGCACTTCCTCCATCTGGAGCAGCCCGATGCGGTTGCCGGACTGATCGGCGATTTCCTCACCGGCGCCGGCCGCTCCGCGCCGCGGAACTGATCGGTGCCTGCGATCGGGTTGTCGTCACCGGGGCCCGCGTAGGCCCGTACCCGGGCGAATCGCCCGTGATGCGGACAGACACGCGGTTATGTTTCCCATCACAGACGCGATAGTCCCGCTTCCGCAACTATCACGGGTGCCCATATCATCGCGCGGTGGCAAGTGAGGCGGAAACGAGCACACTGATCGAGCACTTCGTGCTCGCAGTCTGCGATCCAGGACGGTGGGAAGGGGTGGACCGGCTCGCCGAGCTGGATCTGACCCTGGCCCAGGCGCGAGTGCTGTTCAGCGTCGTGCGGCGCAGCGAGCCGCAACCGATCCACACCATCGCGGGTGAACTCGGCCTGTCGATGACCGCGGCCGGGCGCAATGTCGACCGGTTGGTGCGCCTGGGCCTGCTCACGCGGGAGGAAAGCCCGACCGACCGGCGAGTGAAACTGGTCGGCCCCACCGCCGAGGGGCGTCAGCTCGCCTGGGACCAGATCGCCATCCACCGCGCGACGATCGACCAGGTGGTACACCGCCTGCCCGGCCCCTTGCGCGCCGACCTCTCCCGGGTCCTCACCGCTGTCCTCGAATCCGGGGCCATTCACAACGTCGTGGCGTGCCCCCCAGCATCTTCAGGAGACAATTCGTGAACGCAAGTCCAGCCCCCGCGCCCGCCGCGGGGGCCCCGGAGAAGATCGACGCATCGGTGCTGAAACTGGCCGGTGTCGTCGTTCTCGGATCCATCATGTCCATTCTGGACATCACGGTGGTGAACGTCGCCATGCCGACGTTCCAGTCCGAATTCGACGTCGCCAACTACTCGACGGTCGCGTGGACGGTCACCGCCTACACCCTCGCGCTGGCCACCGTGATCCCGCTGACCGGCTGGGCCGCCGACCGCTTCGGCACCAAACGCCTGTACATGATGGCGCTGCTGCTGTTCACCACAGGATCGGTGCTGTGCGCGCTGTCCTGGAACATCGGTGCGCTCATCGGCTTCCGGGTGATCCAGGGCCTCGGCGGCGGTATGCTCATGCCGCTCGGTATGACCATCATGACCAAAGCCGCCGGCCCCGAGCGGATGGGCCGCTTGATGGCCATCCTCGGCGTGCCGATGCTGCTGGGCCCGATTCTCGGTCCGATCCTCGGTGGCTGGCTGATCGAGGACGCGTCCTGGCACTGGATCTTCCTGATCAACCTGCCGCTCGGCGCGATCGCCATCGTCTACGCCTGGTTCGCCCTGCCCAAGGACGAGGCGCGGCCCACCGAGAAGTTCGATTTCGTGGGCATGCTGATGCTGTCGCCGGGTCTGGCGCTGTTCCTGTACGGCATCTCCTCCATCCCGGAGGAAGGCACCGTCAATACGCCCAAGGTGTGGGCGACCATGCTGGTCGGCGGGGCGCTCGTCGCCGCGTTCATCGTGTACTCGTTCAAGCCGAAGAATCCGCTGCTGGATCTGCGGCTGTTCAAGAACCGCGATCTGACCGTCGCCACGGTCACCATGTTCCTGTTCTCCGCGTCGTTCTTCGGTGGCCTGCTGCTGATCCCGACCTACTTCCAGCAGGTGCGCGGTGAAAGCGCGCTGATGGCGGGTCTGCTGGTGGCGCCGCAGGGCCTGGGTTCGCTGCTCACCATGCCGATCGCGGGCATGCTGGTGGACAAGATTCCGGTGGGGCGGGTCGTCCCGGTCGGCCTGGCGATCCTCACCGCAACCATGTTCGGCCTGACGCAGATCGGCGCCGACAGTTCCTACTTCTATGTTCTCGGGGTGCTGTTCGTCATGGGGCTCGGTATGGGCCTGACGATGATGCCGCTGATGACCGCCGCGCTGCGCACGCTGAAGGAAGCGCAGGTGGCACGGGGATCCACGCTGCTCAACATCATTCAGCAGATCGCCAGCTCGGTGGGCGTCGCGGTGATCTCGGTGGTGCTCACCAACCGGATGCAGAGCTCGGAGGCCGTCTCGGCCGGTCAGGCGATGATGGAGGCGCAGAAGACCGGTGCACAGCCGGACCCCTCGGTGTTGCAGTACCTGGCGAGTCTGGGCGACAAGTTCGAGGCTGTCATGCTCGGCGAGATGGCGGACGCCTACGCGACCAGCTTCTGGGTTGCGTTCGTGCTGTGCGTGGTGACCGTCGTGTTCTCGCTGTTGCTACCACGTAAGGCCAGTTCGGTGCCGAATACCGGTGAGAACGCTCCGGCGCCGGTGCTGATGCACTGATCCGCCGGTAGTCTGCGCACCGCCCGCCCGAACCCAGCCGGTTCAGGCGGGCGGTGCCGTATTCCGGAACCATTCGAGGATCTGCGGGAGCGCCGCACGGACGGTGCCGCCGTGGTCGAGATCGCCGAGTTCGATCAGCTCGGCATCGGCGCCGAGTTCGGATTTCATACAGCGCTGCGCATTCTCGAACGGCACACTGCGGTCACCCGGGGCGGCGTACAACCGGACCGGGACGCCGGCCTGCCAGTCGCAGACCGCATCGCTGTCGGCCATGGCACGCAGGGCGGCACCGGTCGGGTTCAGCGCCAGGGACAGGAATTCCGGGGTGAGCAGTTCCTGCGGTGTCCGCGGGAGCCCTGCCCCGATCCGAAGCATATCGTGGCGGCCGTCGAAGAGTTCCTCGACGTTTTGTGCGTATGGCTCCCGGAAGGCTTCGGCGGGCTGGTCGTACAGGTGGTAGATACGGTTCATCGCGGTGATCCAGTAGGCGAGATAGACCACCGCCTGCCGCGGATCCACCCGCCCGTCCAGGGCCGCCGGGGCCTGGACCTCCTGGACGGCGTACGGTCCGCTCACCGCGGCCACCGCACCGAGACCGAAACCGTCCACCTCACCCTCGCGAAGATCCCGGGCGAGGGCGAGTGCGGCCTGCCCGCCCTGGGAGAAGCCGGTGACCAGAACCTCGGGGTGAAGGTCACGATCCTGCCGATCGAGCAGCGCGCGGGCCGCGAGCAGCAGATCCGCGGACGCGGTGCCCTCCGACGGCGCATGCGCGTAGGGGTGCGGGCCCGGCCCGGTGCCCAGGCCGAGGTAGTCCGGTGCCACGGCGAGGTAGCCGGCGGCGGCGAACAGCGTCGCCCGGGCGCGGTCGGTTTCGCCGTCGGCGGTCGGTGCCTCGTCGCGCCGCACGATCGTGCCGTGCGCGTAGGACACCGCACGCAGGCGCCGATTCTCGGTCTCGGGCACTACGACCAATCCGCTGGCGGTGGTCGGGGCACCGTCCGCGGCGACGGTCCGGTATTCGACGCTGTATCGGCGGACACCGCCTGCCTGCGGCAGGGGGTACATCCACTTGTCGAGATAGGCGCTGGTTTCCGAGGCGTTCATCGCCGGCATCGGGGTGACCGACACGATCTTCCCGCGGTTCGCCGGAGCAGCGGCCTGCTCGTCGTCGGAGGCACCGCAGGCGGCGACCGGCGCCACGAGCACAGCAGCCAACAGCGTCAGCAGAACCCGGCCTGCGTACACCGTTTTACCTCCCGGCGGGTAGATCGACAGTGACGTGGACGCTACCGAAGCGATACCGGACCGGACGAGCCGGTGCCGTGCGGGCCGGCGATCACCGTCCGGTATGCCTGGACCGAACCTGCTCTTCCGGCGCGGCGTGTCCGCGATCTGCCCGAGCCGCGAAACAACGACCGCGCCGGCGGCGATGACCTCTTCGTGGAAGCAGAAGTCATACCGCCGGCCGAACGGTGGGATATGGTGCGGCGCTTGCTCGCACTGTGTCATACCGCCAACGATCTGGTGGCTGCCGCCGAGGCCGGGGCGCCCGGTCACGACGGATCCTCGGCCGTACTCCTCGAGCATGCGCAACGTATCCAGGCGGTGCTCCGCGATACCGTGGTCGATCTGGTGGCCAACGGGCACGCGCACCGGACTGATGCGGCGTAGCGCCGAACCCGGTGGCGTGCAAGCGTTTCCGTATCCTATTCCCAGTGGTGGGCGCAGAAATACACTGGAATGATGGCCAAACCGACCCCGTGGGGCCGCAACGCGGGCCCGGACGCCGACGCGGTGCGCTCCTCGTTCGCCGGCACCGCGGGGAGCGCGGCGGCCACGGATCCGGCCGCCGACCGGACGCAGCGGTGGAATGAGCGCAGGGCCGCGGCCACTGCGCTACTGTGCCGGGCCCGCGGGCGCGCCGACGATATCCGCACGGCACCACGACTGGCCGGTAAGTGGGGCTACGTATTCAGTGCGCTCGGGGGCATCGTGGCGTTCATCCTGATGTTCCAGCATTGGATGGTGGCGAACGGACCGGACGGAACGGCCGCGGCCACGGCGTTCGGGCGGATCGATACGACCACCCGTTACCTGGCCGTATGGTCGTCCAAGGGCGCACCGCCCGCCGCCGACCTGACCGGTTCGTGGGCGGTGACCGCGAGTGCCGCGATCGCCGTCTGCCTGGCCGCCGTGGCGATCTACATCGTCACCGATTCACCGCGTTTCGCACGGATCGCCACCGGCGCATCCGTGCTCACCGCCGTACTGGTCGTGGTGAACCTGCTGTATCTGACGGCCCGGCAGAAGAGCCTCAAGGATATGACGGCGCGACGCTGGGATCTCGGCGGTCAGATCGGTTCCTGGATCGACTGGGCGTTCAACGACGGCACCAAACCGGTGGCGGGTTTGAATCAAATCGACTACGTGGCCTCGGGTACGGTCACCACGGCCGCGATCACCGCGGTGATCGTCTCGGTGGCCGGAGCGGTGGTGGCGGTCGCGATGGCGCCGCGCCGCACGGAGGGGTCGCCGTGGTCGTGGATTCCGTGGCGGATCAGCGTATCCCGGGCGACGACGAGCAATTACGTGGCGGCGGGCGCCGATCGGCCACCGGATCCGGTGCCGGCCACGGAGTCCCCGGCAGCCGAACCGGATGGCGCACGAGTGGTGGAGAACGATCCGCCGGACGACGACCGGCCCGGGACACCGCAACGTTAGGCGCGGGCCGCACCGCGCCGCCCGGTTCGCGAGGCCGGCAGGGCCCCGATCCTCGCGGACCCCGCCGCGTACCGGCCGCGCAGTGTAGTGTCGCGCGCGTGCCGGATCAGTTGCGGCACAGGCACGGTTCCGAAATACCTATCAGCGGCCCTGTCGGCTCGAGCGATCGCGAGGCATATGTTCCCGAACCAGATGTCCACCGACTACCCTGTCGCCCCCATCCCGGACGAGGCCTACGGCCGGGGCGCGCCGCTACCGGCTCCCCGCGAGCCCGATCTGGTGATCACCGCACTGCTGTGGTTCCTGCTCGCCACGCTGGCCATCGTCTCGGTGGTCATCTCCCCGTGGTTCCTGCTGGCAATGGGCGTCTGCGAAGGGCGTACCGGCTGCAGTACCGATCCGAGTACGGGGAACTGGATCATCGTGCTGGGTGGCTGCTTCGGTTTCCTGATCGGCGCAGCCACCTCGGTGAACGCGGCACGCAGCGGGCGTGCACTGTATCCCGGCGCGCTGATCGGTGTCGTATTGGTGCTGGCCGCCTGGTTGGCGGGCTCGCTGCTGATGGGCTGACCCTGGGCGGACCGGCGCGGTCCGCCCAGGTCGGGCTCAGGGCTGCGCGGGGGCGAACCGGCGGTCGGTGTAGCGGCGCAGGTTGGCGAGGAACCGGCGGAACGCCATATTCATGAAGGGTGTCGCTACGAAGGCCGTGAACCGCGCGGGGCCGGCCAGGCTCTGCGCGAGGGTCCAGGTGAGCCGGCATCCCTCGGGTGTCGGCTCGATCCGGTAGTCCTCGGCGAAGGCCGCCAGCGCCCCGGTGGAGCAACTGTTGAACCGGAACGCCATCCGGGTATTCGGTTCCCAGACCAGGAATTCCTCGTCACCGACGAGCCCGCCGCGCATATCGACCACCCGGGTCGTCCCCACGCCGCGGGGTTCCGGACTGGTCCAGGTGACCTTGGTGATCACGCTCGCCCACTGCGGCCAGGATTCGGCATCGGCCAGTACCTCGAACAACTGCGCGGGGGTGATCGCCAGGTCCACGCTGTTACTGCACCGCACCGGCGCGTTCTCGAGGAATTCGAGCCCGACTCGTTCACACGGACGCATAGTGCTCACCGCCGGCCACCGCCGATCCTGTGCTCCGGTCCCCGATTCGCACGGATTTCCATCCGTCTGTTCCTCTCGTCGCTCGGCACAGCCACGGAATACCGGCTGCGAACCGATCGTGACACCTGTCCAGTTGTATGTCCAGGTCTCCGGCGTCCGCCCGCCCCGCCAGGGCCGGCTTGGGACCGGTGGCAGCGAATTTCCTCGCGTACTGGCCCGCGTCACAGAGTTGGGCGGAACCACCCCCGGCAGGCCGCCGGCCGCAATAACTTCCGGCGATGCGTCACCCACGCCGCACGCACCGCATCCTGCTCGTCCTCGTGGCCGCGCTCGCTCTCGTACCGGTCGCGGTCTCCCCCGCTTCCGCCGCGCCCGGTAATCACTCCCCGGCCGCGCCCGACGCCCGCGGGCAACCGGGAGCGCAGGAAACCCGGATAACCGGTAGCCGGGCACTCGGTGGGCGTGCGCTCGAGCTGGCCGTGTATTCGGCCGCGATGG
Organism: Nocardia carnea; assembly: GCF_029868325.1. GTDB lineage: Bacteria > Actinomycetota > Actinomycetes > Mycobacteriales > Mycobacteriaceae > Nocardia > Nocardia carnea_C. The sequence goes on along the minus strand of NZ_JARWNW010000261.1, from coordinate 8,790 downwards.
GCCGTGAGATCCCGGTACGGGTGTTACCGGCCAGGGATCCGGCGGCGCCGGCCCCGGTGTTGTACCTGCTGAACGGGATCACCGGCGGCGGCGACGGGGGCAACTGGTTCGACCGCACCGATCTGACCGAATTCTTCGGCTCCGAGCAGGTCACCGTCGTCAATCCGATCGGCGGTGCCGGTAGCTACTACACCGACTGGCGTGCCGACGACCCTGTCCTGGGCCGCCAGCGCTGGACCACATTCCTCACCGCGGAACTGCCCCCGCTGATCGACGCCACCTACCGCGGCAGCGGCGCCAACGCGCTCGCCGGGGTATCGATGGCCGCGGCGTCGGTGTTCCAGCTCGCCCTCGCCGCACCCGGCCGGTACCGTGCGCTCGGCTCCTACAGCGGCTGTGTCCGGACCAGTGAGCCGCACGGTCGCGCGGTGGTCGAGATGGTGGTGCGCAGCAACGGGGGCAACCCGCTCAATATGTGGGGCCCGCCGCACGATCCCGCATGGTCGGACAACGACCCGTTCCTGCACGCCGAGGAGTTACGCAGATTCGCCCTGTATATCTCCGCCGGAACCGGCACGCCGGGCGCTCTCGACACCATGGAGGGCCCGGGGATCCGGCGCAATCCGGGCAAATTGGTCGACCAGCTGCTGATCGGCGGCGCCCTGGAGACCGTCGCGGCGGGGTGTACGGCCCGGCTGGGTGAACGCCTGCACGAGCTGGGCATTCCCGCGACGGTCGCACTACGACCCGACGGCACGCATTCCTGGGGGTACTGGCAGCAGGAGCTGCATGATTCGTGGCCGCTGTTCGCCGCGGCGTTGCGCGGGTGAACGCAACCCTACTGGGCTACCTCACAATTCGGCCCGTGACCGCTTGTGTGGTGACGGAAGGTTGTCCGGAAGTTGTTCCAGTCACTCGAACCCCATCGGTAGCGTCGGCCCCAATGCCGTAGCGGCACCGGATATTTTGCGAACTTTTGGCACTTCTGCCGGACTTTCATCGCAACTGATGTTTCCGGCGGCGTCGGCGGCGAATACCGCAGCTCACCCGGATCCGGGAGGACATGTAGATGTCGGACATTGCCATAGTCGGTATCGGCTGCCGATTCGGCGGGGGGATCGACTCCCCGGAATCGTTCTGGGATTTCGTGGCCGGTAAACGCGATGCCGTCGTCGAGATCCCTGCCGACCGCTGGGATTACCGGCGCTACTACGACCCGGAAAAACGGACCCCCGGCCGCAGCTACACCAAACGGGGTGCATTCCTCACCACCGACCCCTGGGAATTCGACCCCGATTTCTTCGGTATCTCCGCGCGCGAGGCCACCGGCCTCGACCCCCAGCAGCGTCTCCTGCTCGAGGTCACCTGGGAGGCACTCGACGACGCCGGGGCCGCCGGTAAGGCCGGCGGGGAATCGGTGGGTGTCTACATCGGCGGATTCGTGGTCGACCAGTCCGTGGTCGGCGTGGTGGGCCCGGCGCTGGCGCATGTGGATATGCATACTGCGGCGTCGGCGTCCTACACCATGCTGTCCAACCGGATCGCCTACGCTCTCGACCTGGTCGGGCCCGCGCTCACCATCGATACCGCCTGTTCCTCGTCGCTGGTGGCGTTCCATCTGGCCTGTCAGGCACTCGAGAACGGCGATTGCACGATGGCCCTGGCCGGCGGGGTGAATGTCATGTTGCAGCCGGAAACCTTCGTCATGATGTGCAAGGGCGGCTTCCTGGCGGCCGACGGCCGCTGCAAATCCTTCGATGCGGCCGGGGACGGCTACGGCCGCGGTGAGGGCGGCGGTATCGTCGTTCTCAAGAAACTCGACGAGGCGGTGCGCGACGGCGACCGCGTCTATGCGGTGGTCAAGGCCACCGGGTCCAACCAGGACGGGCGCACCGCGGCCATCACCGTGCCCAACGCCGATTCCCAGGAGGCGCTGGCACGGGCAGTCTGTGCGCGGTCGGGGCTCTCGCCCGAAGAGATCACCTATGTCGAGGCCCACGGCACCGGCACACCGGTGGGCGACCCGATCGAACTGCGCGCCCTGGGCACGGTCTACGGCGCGGCCGGCAGCCGCCCGGAATCGCTCGGCGTGGGCTCGCTGAAGGCCACGCTCGGGCATACCGAGGCCGCCTCCGGGATCGCCAGTGTCATCAAATCGGCACTCGCCCTGCATCATCGCACCATCCCGCCGCAGGGATGGCTCGACGAACCCAATCCCGATATCCCGTTCGCCGATCTCAATCTGCATATTCAGCTCGAGCCGCAACCGCTGCCCGCGGACTCGGGGCCGATGACGATCGCGGTGAACGGCTTCGGCTACGGCGGCACCAACGCGCATACGATCCTGCAGGAGTTCCGGCCGGCCACCGCTACCCCCGCAGACCGCGAACGCCACCATCTCGGGGTACTGCCGCTTTCGGCGCGCAGCGCCCCCGCGGTCCGTGCCATGGCCGGCCGGTTCGCCGATCTGCTCGAGGCCGGTGCGGACCCCGACCATCTGGCCGAGGCCGCCTGGACCCGGCTGGCGCACCACCAGTTCCGCACCGGAATGCCGCTGCGGGAACGCGGGGAGCTCGTCGCGGAACTGCGGCAGTACGCCGGCGGGGAGGGCCGCGATGCGGTGCGCACCGTCGCCCAGCGCACCGGCGAACCGGTGTTCGTCTTCTCCGGGATGGGTCCGCAGTGGTGGGGTATGGCCCGCGACCTGCTTGCCGCCGACGGTGTTTTCGCGGCAACCGCGCGCACCGTCGACGCCGCGTTCGCCGAGGTGGCCGGCTGGTCGATCCTCGAAGAACTGCTGCGTCCCGAGGAGGAATCCCGGGTCACCGCGACCGAGGTCGCACAACCGGCGAACTTCCTGGTGCAGGTCGGGCTGGTGGCCGAGCTCGCGCAGTACGGAATCGCACCCGCGCGGATCGTGGGCCACAGCGTCGGCGAGGTAACGGCCGCGTATGTGACCGGAATGCTCACGCTGCGCGAAGCGGTCACCGTCGCCTATCACCGGTCCCGGTTACAGGCCACCACCGCGGGGACGGGCGGGATGCTCGCCGTCGGAACCGGCGCGGAGAAGGTCCGCGAGTATTTCGGTGACGACGATGCGGTGGATATCGCAGCGGTCAACAGTCCCGGATCGCTCACCTTGGCCGGTGATGTGGACCGTCTCGACGAGATCGCCGAAAAACTCACCGAGGACGGTGCCTTCGCCCGCGCGCTGCGGGTCGAGGTGCCCTACCACAGCCGGTTCATGGACCCGATCCTCGGCGAATTGCGGACCGCGCTCGCGGATCTGTCCCCGCGGGCGCCGCGGATCCCGCTGGTATCCACGGTGACCGCGCAGGCGGTGGTGGAGGCCGAGGACGGTTTCGACGCCGAATACTGGTGTGCCAATGTCCGGCAGCCGGTCCGTTTCGCCGACGCGATCGCCGGTCTGGTCTCCGCCGGGCACCGGGTGTTCGTCGAGATCGGGCCGCATCCGGTGCTGTCCGGCAATATCCGGGAGGTGCTGCTCGCCGCCGGCGAGAACGGTGCGACAGTTGCGACCCTGAACCGTAAGGCGCACGACGCCGACAGTATCTGCCGCACGATCGCCGGGGTGTACGCCGCCGGAGTCCTCGATATCGCGGCACTGTTCCCGCCGGACGGCCCGGCCACCGAACATCTGCCGCTGCCGCGGTATCCGTGGCAGAACACCCGGCTGCACAATCCGCTGCCGTTGTTCGAACAGCTGCGGCTCGGCAGCCCCGGCACCTATACGATGCTCGGCGACCCCGATATGGAGGGCCGGCCGGGCTGGATGCTGCAGGTCGGGACCGAACTGCTGCCGTGGCTGCCCGATCATGTCGTGGGCGGTCTGCGGATCATGCCCGGCGCGGCGTATCTGGACGCGGCATTGAGCGCGGCCGCCACCCGCGCCGGTGACAAACGGGTCGCGCTCGAAGATGTGCGGTTCGTGGCGCCGCTGGTCATGGCGCAACCGGATGTGCCGTTCCTGGAACTGGGTATCGAGGAGGGCGGCGGCCGGTTCCTGATCCGGTCGCGCAGCGCCACCGGATCGGTATGGACGGTGCATTCCACGGGCCGCATCCTCAACGGCAGTTACGAGACGGTCGTCGATACAGTGCCGGAACCGGAATCCGCGGTCGACTTCGAACCGGAACTGTTCTATGCGGCCCTGGCGTCGCGCGGACTGCAGTACGGTCCGGCTTTCCGGCGGGTCACGGCCGTACGTGCCGGACGCGATGCGGTGGTCGCCACCGTCGATGCGACCATCGCCGCCGGCTCCGGGCATCTCGCGCATCCCGCGGTGGTGGACGCCGCGATGCAAACCGTGGCGCTGCTGTTCGCCCAGGACGGGCTCGGCGACGGTGCGATGGTTCCGGTGGGGGTCGAGGCCGTGCGGATGTACCGGGAGCTGCCCGAGGAGGTGACCGTTGTCGCACGGCGTGATCCGGAATCGGGGCGTCTCGCCGATGTGCGGCTGCTCGGCGCCGACGGCACGCTGTGCCTGCATCTGATCGGGGTACGCCTCGGCGCCCTCACGCCCGGGGGCAGCCCACTGCAGCGGATGGCCGATTTCTACTACTCGGACACCATGGAACCGGCCGACCCCATCGATACCGCGGCACTCGGTGATACCGGATCCCCGGCGACTGTCGTTCTCGCACTGGGCGACAGCGACCGCGCCCGGGCGTTGGCCGAAACACTGCCCGGCGCCCGGTACCGGCTCACCACGGGTGACGATCCCGATCTCGAGACCGAGCTGACCGAGCTCCTGCGCACGGGCACGGCTGATCCCGAGACCGACCGCCTCCATCTGGTGGTGGTGGCCGGGCGAATCGAAGACGATCTGGCCGATCTGTGGACCCTGAAGCGGATCGCGGTCGCCACCCACGAGTTCGCCGCACCCGGCGAGGGCGATACCCCGATCGTCGGTATCGGCGACGGCTCCTGCCATGTCACGCTGGTCACCGAACACGCCTTCGCCCTGCCGGATACGCCGACACCGCCCGATTCCCGCCAAGCAGCGCTGGCCGGTGCGCGGCGGGTGCTGCTGAACGAACAGCCCGCGCTGCGCTGGCGGCTCATCGATACCGAACCCGGCACCTCCCTCGATGACCTCGTCGCCGAACTGGGCGTTCCCGGCGCATTCCGGTACGACAACTCCGACGAGGTGCTGCTGCGCGACGGCGCGCGCTGGCTGCCGCGGGTGACCACCCCGCTGCAGGAACGTATCGACGTCCTGGAAACCGCGGAACCGCTCACCGACCCCGAGGCCGATTTCGAGCTCGAGATCCCGAAATCGAAACTGCTGTCCGCACTGGCCTGGCGGCGTACGCCGCGGCGGGATCCCGGGCCGGGCGAGGTGGAGGTCGGGATGCGCATCATCGGCCTCAACTACAAAGACCCGCTCAAGGTCATGGGAATTCTCGGCGAACGCGAACTCGCCGATACGTTCTTCGGCACGAGCCCCGGGATGGAAGGCGTCGGCGCCGTCACCCGCGTCGGCGCCGGGGTCACCGATATCGCGGTCGGCGATCTGGTCGCGCTGGCGGCGAAAGGCATGATGCGGCGGTACCACATCGTCGACCGCACGGCGGTCATCCCGCTGCCCGCCGGCACGGACCCCGCGGTGTGCACCAGTACCACCGCGTTCGGCACCGCCGAGTACTCCCTGCTCGACCTCGCCCGCCTGGAACCGGGCGAAACCGTGCTCATCCACGGCGCTGCCGGCGGTGTGGGTTCCGCGGCGATCCAGGTGGCCAAGGCGCGCGGAGCGCGGATCATCGGAACGGCGAGTACCGACGAGCGGCGGGCACATATCCGCGAACTCGGGGCCGACCACGCGTTGAATTCGCGGTCGCTGAACTTCGCCGACGATGTCCTGGCCCTGACCGACGGCACCGGCGTGGACGTGATTCTCAGTTCGGCGCCGGGTGAGGCCCTGCGGCAGAACTTCAAGGCCATCCGCGAATTCGGGCGCATCGTCGAGGTCGGCAAGGCCGATATCTACACCGGCGGCCTGCTCGAACTGTCCGTATTCGACAAGAACCTGTCCTACTTCTCGATGGATCTCGACCGCATGTGCCGATTCCGGCCGCTACAACTGGCGGATCTGCTGCGCCGCGTGGTGGAGAAGTTCCGGACCGGCGAATACCGGCCGCTGCCCTACGAGTTGTACGGGACGCACGAGGTCGCCAAGGCGTTCGACGACACCATCCGCTCGACCACGATCGGCCGGATCGCGCTGTCGATGGCCGACGAGGCGCCACCGGTCCGGCCGATGCTGCCCGAACTCGAGATCGACCCGGCGGGAACCTATCTCCTCACCGGCGGATTCGGCGGTTTCGGTATGGCCACCGGGAACTGGCTCGTCGCCAAGGGCGCGCGCCGGCTGGTGCTGGTGGGTCGCAGTGGTGCCGCCACACCCGCGGCCCGCCGGCAACTGGCCGCGTGGCGGGCCGCCGAGGTCACCGTGATCGAGGAACGGGCCGATATCGCCGACGCCGACGCCGTCACCGCGTTGGTGGCCCGGGCACACGATCCGCGGTATCCGTTGCGTGGTGTCTTCCACGCCGCCGGGGCCGTCGCGGACAACCGCGTCGAACATATGGACGCCGAGCAGCTGGCGCGGGTGTACCGGTCGAAAGTACACGGCGCGCGGATACTGCACGACGCGGTCACCGGAGCCGGGGCGCGACCGGATATGTTCGTGCTGTACTCCTCCGGCGGCTCCATGTTCGGGATCTTCGGTCAGTACAACTACACCGCCGCCAACCTCGCCGTGGAAGCCCTCGCCGAGGAATGGTCACGGGCCGGGGAACGGGTGCTGTGCGTGGGCTGGGGCCATATGTCCGGCGCCGCCGGCGGTATGGCCGCCGACGAGAAGGTCGCGAAATACCTGGAACTGGCCGGTTTCGGGGCGATCGATATGGCCGACGGCACGCTCTACCTGGAACAGGCGCTGCGACTGGGCGTCACCCGGGCCGCCGTCATCCCCACCGACTGGTCGAAACTCACCGCGGCGTTTCCGCAGATGAGCCGCACCGGGCGGCTCGCCGCGCTCGTCGCGGCCTCGGTCCAGGACAATTCGATGCTGGCGAAACTGAAAGCCGACCTGACCGCCCTCGATGAGGGTAAACGCGGGCAGGCCATGGCCCGGATGCTCGCCGACCAGCTGGCCGTCGTGATGGGGGTACAACCCGACACCATCGACCTGACCGTCCCGGTCACCGAACTGGGCCTGGATTCGCTGATGGCGGTCGAATTCGGCTCCCGGGTCAGCAAACAGCTCGGCGTCGAGCTCATGTCGCTGCAGATGGGGCGCGCGTTCAGCCTCGAACAGGCAGGGCCGAAAGTGGCCGAGCTGATTCTGGCCACAGATCCGGCGGCCGGGTTCGCGGCGGCCCTCCCGGGTTCCGCACCCGAACCGGCCGGCTCCCGGGAGGCCACGCCCGCCTCCTCCGCAACAGTGGCCACGCCCCGGAATCCCGGAACTCCCACCGCCCTCGGCAACGGGACGGGGAACGGGGACGGTAGTGACCGGGCCGACGGCGCCACCGACCGCAGGACAGCCGACAGTAACGGCACGGCAGGAGGCGACGGTGTGACTCGCGAGCCGCACCGTATTGCGCCGTACGCGTACACCCCGACGGTGCGCGCCGGTAACCTCTCGCAGGCGCCGGGCAGTGGCGGCGAGCCCGCCGGTAACAGCGGCGAATCCGTAGGGGGCAGCGGCACCGAGTCCGTGGGGAACGAGGGCGTGTTGCTCGGCAGGCAGGCTTCTCGGTGATCACCGGCACTACGGCAGACGCCCGGGCGGGCGCCGGGGCGGGCGCGTGGGCGGCTTTCGCCGGCTGTCTGCTCTCGGTGTTCATGCAGATGATCGACGTGACGATCGTCAACACCGCGCTACCCGAGATCACCGCCGATCTGCACGCGAGTTCCGCACAGCAATTGCTCATCGTGTCGGGGTATTCGCTGGCCTTCGCGTGCACCCTGCTCGCCGCCGCGCGGCTGGGTGCCCGGATCGGGCGGCGGCGGATGTTCCTGTTCGCGGTCGTCGCGTTCACCGCGGCATCGGTGTGGTGTGGTACCGCCGACAGTGCCGGCGAGCTCGTCCTGGCGCGGATCGTCCAGGGGGTGGCCGGCGGCGGGATGGCGGCGCAGACCATCGCGATCCTCACTGCCCTGTTCCCGCGCCGGTTACATACCCAGGTGTTCGCGCTCTACGGCGCCACCTCGGGTTTCGCGGGCCTGCTCGGGCCCGTCCTGGGCGGCGCCCTGGTCACCGCCGATATCGCGGGGCTGGGTTGGCACAGTATCTTCCTGATGAATCTGCCGCTCGGGGTCGCGGCCTTCGGCCTCGCCTGGCGGTTCCTGCGCCTGGAGACCCCACCCCAGCGGGTCCCGATGGATTACCCGGGCGTGGTGCTGTGCGCTGCCACCCTGTTCGCTCTGCTGTACGCATTGTCGGAAATCCATCTGCGCGGGTGGCGGCCGATTCCGTGCCTGATCGTCGTGGTGGCGCTCGGGCTGGGCGCGCTCACCCTGCTCCACGAACGTGCCGCGACCCGGCGCGATTCCGGGCCGCTGGTGCGGCTGGATCTGTTCGCCCCCCGCCGTTTAGCCGGCCGCGGGGAAGCGAAACACCCGTTGTTGGGAAAGTTTACCCCCAACGGGAACGCCCGAAAAACGCCGCCTACTGCCCGACGATCTCGGAGTTCTGGACCTTCTACCACCTGATGCCCGAGGAAACACACATCGCAGTCGCACTCGGTGTCGGTGTCGGAC